>NZ_JBEPKX010000006.1:0-152626 GCF_040544915.1 Curtobacterium sp. 1544 | reverse complement strand
GTTTTCTGCCCCCGACCGCGGGGGGGGGGCCGCGGGGGGCCCGCGCGTGCGGGCGGCCCCCCCGGGCCCCCCCCCCCCCCCCCCGCGGGGGGGGGGGGGGGCCCCCCGCCCCCCCCCCGCCTCCAGTCCGAACAGGGGTCGCGTCAGGCGCGCGCCTCGGCAGGGGCCGCGTCCGGCGTGCCGGACCGGTCCGCCTCGTCGAGGCCGGCGCTCTTCGTCTCGCGGACGAACAGGAGCGCGACGAGGGTGACCACGGCCGCGATCGTCAGGTACAGACGGACCAGGAAGATGTTCCCGTCCGGCTTCCAGAGCGCCAGGGCGATCGTCGGGGCGAGCGAGGCACCGAGGATCGAGGCGACGTTGTACGCGATCGCCGAACCCGTGTACCGGACGTTCGTGGGGAACAGCTCCGGCAGCAGGGCACCCATCGGGCCGAACGTCAGGCCCATCAGCGACAGGCCCACGATGAGGAAGGTCACGACCGTGATCGGACCGGTCGACGCCGCGAACCAGAACTGGAACGTGAGGCCGAACAGCGCGATGCCGACGGTCGTCGGGATGAGGGTGCGACGACGCCCGAACTTGTCGGCGAGCATGCCGGCGACCGGGGTGAAGATGCCGAAGAACACGACGCCGATCATCAGGAGCGTCAGGAACTCGCCGCGGGTGTAGCCGAGCCCGATCTTCGGGACGAGCGGCCCCGCCTCGGCGCCCGTCGTGCCGTACGACAGCGTGAACGTCGTCATGAAGTAGAAGAGCACGTACGTGGCGACCATGCCGAAGGTGCCGACGATGAGGGGCTTCCACGACGTGCGGAAGACCCGGGCCAGCGGGATCTTCGCGACCGTGCCGGACTCCTGGACACCGCGGAACACCGGGGACTCGACGAGCTTGAACCGCACGTACAGGCCGACGATCACGAGGACCGCCGAGAGCAGGAACGGCAGACGCCAGCCCCAGGCCTGGAAGTCGGGGTTCGGGGTGCCGTCGGCGCCGGCCGGCATCGCCGCGTTGATCGCGATGAACAGGCCGTTGGCGAGCAGGAAGCCGATCGGGGCGCCGAGCTGCGGCATCGAACCGAACACGCCGCGCTTGCCCTTCGGGGCGTTCTCCGTGGCGAGCAGGGCCGCGCCGGACCACTCGCCACCGAGGCCGACGCCCTGTGCGAAGCGCATCACGGCGAGCAGCACGGGGGCCCAGATGCCGATCGAGTCGAACGTCGGCAGGCAGCCGATCAGGAACGTGGCGGTGCCCATCACGAGCAGGGACGCGACGAGGGTCGCCTTGCGGCCGACACGGTCACCGAAGTGGCCGAAGAGGACCGATCCGACCGGACGCGCGAAGAACGCGAGGGCGAAGGTCACGAACGAGGACAGCTGCGACGCCGTCGGGTCCTCGTTCGGGAAGAACAGCGTCGGGAAGACGAGGACCGCGGCCGTCGCGTAGACGTAGAAGTCGTAGAACTCGATGGAGGTGCCGACGAGGCTGGCGATCACGACGCGGGAGCGCGGATTGCCGGCGGTCTTCGGGGCTGCGGGTGCCGGTGCGGCGGACATGGGGTGAGGGGACTCCGTGGGGGAGCGCTCGAGGGGAGCGCAGCGGTCAGCCGGACGGCGGACACCGGTCGGTTCGCGCAGGGTGGCGCGGACACCGATCGGGTGCGTTCGGCTGTGGTGGTGGACCGCTTGTGACGGAAGCCCCCATCCTACGACAGATGTCGTGCACCTGCGAATCAGCCCAGGTGGGCGGGGAGCTGGTGGCCCATCCGGTCGCGCTTCGTGTCGAGGTACCCGGTGTTCTGCGCGGAGACGCCGACGACGAGCGGCACGAGGCTCTCGACCGTGATGCCGTGCTCCTCGAGCTGACGGCGCTTCTCCGGGTTGTTCGAGAGCAGCCGGACGCTCGTGATGCCGAGGTCGGCGAGGATGCCGGCCGCGCCGCCGTACGCGCGAGAGTCGGCGGGGAGGCCGAGCGCGAGGTTCGCGTCGAGGGTGTCGAGGCCGTCTTCCTGCAGGCGGTAGGCCTTCAGCTTGTTGATGAGCCCGATGCCGCGGCCCTCCTGCCCGCGCAGGTAGATCACCACCCCGCCCTCGGCAGCGATCGTGTCGAGGGCCGCGTCGAGCTGCGGACCGCACTCGCACTTGAGCGACCCGAACGCCTCGCCCGTCAGGCACTCCGAGTGCACACGGACGAGCGCGCCGTCGCGGGGAGCGGCACCGTCCGGGCCGGTGCCGATGATCGCGACGTGCTCGGCGCTCGTCACGAGGTCGCGGTAAGCGCGCATCTCGAACGTGCCGTGGGTCGTCGGGACGTTCGTGGACACCTCGAACTGGACCGGGCTCCCGGGGGTGGGGGAGGTGAGTGCGTCGGTCATGGGGTGCTCCGGTCGTTCTGGGGCCCCTCGTCTCCGAGCGCGTCCGCCACCGGCCGGGCCTGGCGGTGGGGTCGAGCTCGGACCAGCAGGTCGGGGCCGAGGCTGGTGGTCGATAGTACGTCCAACCTCCGACGCTCGCCGATGCTTCCCACACCGACGTCATCGAGGGCAACACGGGGGCCGCCGAGCAGGACGGGTGCGAGGTACACGAGGTACTCGTCGACGAGCCCCGCGGCGATGAGCGCCGACGCGACCGTGGGGCCGCCCTCGACGAACACCGAGTGCACACCGTGGCCGCGCAGGGCGCTGAGCGAGGCGGTGAGGTCGTGGCCCGGCAGTGTGACGAGCCCGCGGGGGTGCCGGCGCACGGCGGCGGCGTCGGGGACCGGGCGGTCGCCGAACACCACGGGCAACGGCTGGTCGGCGAGGAGTTCGCCGGCGTCGCCCCGCGCGGTGAGGGTCGGGTCGTCGGCGAGCACGGTCCCGGTGCCGACGAGGATCGCGTCGTGGGCGGCGCGCTGCTCGTGCACGTGCTGGCGCGCGGCGGCACCGGTGATCCACTGGCTCGTGCCGTCGGCGGCGGCGGCGCGGCCGTCCAGGCTCGACGCCCACTTGACGGTGACCCACGGCCGACCCAGGCGGACGGAGAGGAGCCACCGCTCGAGGAACGCCTCGGCCTCGTCAGCGAGCACCCCGGAGACGACCTCGACGCCGGCGGCGCGGAGCCGGTCGCCGCCGCCGTGCACGTCCGAGCCCGGGTCGTCGATCGCGTAGACGACGCGTCCGATGCCGGCCTCGATGAGCGCGACGGCACAGGGGCCGGTGCGGCCGGTGTGGTTGCAGGGTTCGAGCGTGACGACCGCGGTGGCACCGCGGAGGACCTCGGCCGGGACCTTGGTCATCGCGTCGACCTCGGCGTGCGGGGTGCCAGCGCCCTTGTGCCAGCCCTCGGCGAGGACGTCACCGGCGGGGGAGAGGATGACCGCCCCGACGCGGGCGTGGTCACCGACCGCGGGGCCGAGCGCGGCGAGTTCGAGGCCACGGCGCATCGCGCGGACCTCGGCCGGGGTGGGGGTGCTGCTCACGACCCGAGACTACCGGCGTGGGACCGTCAGCCGACGTCGCCGGCGGCGAACGTCTCCACCGGCCAGGCGAGGTCGGACGCCGGGGACCCGTCGGCTCGACGGAGGCCCTTCCACGCCGTCGTCGGCGCACCGTCGCGTCCGGGGATCCGGGCCTCGCCCGTGCCGGTGTACGAGAAGCCGGCGGCCCGTGCGACGGACGCCGACGCCGTGTTGCCCGCGTAGCACTCCCAGTACACGTCGGGAGCGCCCTGCTCGAACGCCCAGTCGAGCACGAGGCCGACGGTGTCGTGCATGAGTCCGGCACCGCGGGCGGACGGCGCGAGCCAGAACCCGAGGTCGCGGTTCGCGGTCCGGTAGCCGACGATGCCCTCGAGCCAGGTCGACCCCGTTCGGCGGATCGCCCAGGTGTACTCGCGGTCGGACGCCCACCCCGGTCCCACGAGGGCGTCGACGAACGTGGTGGCGTCCCGTGCCGTGTACGGCGTCGGGATCGTGGTCCACCGCACGATCGCGGGGTCCTGGCAGGCCTCGGTGATCGCGGCGACGTCCGCCCGGGTGGGCACGTCGAGGTGCACCCGGGCGGACGTCAACGTGACGGGGATCATGTCCGTACCGGCGGTCAGCGCCGGGGACGCGGCACGAAGCCGATGCGCTCGTAGACCTTCGCGAGGGTCTCGGACGCGATCGACTCGGCACGCTCGGCACCGACCTCGAGGAGCCGGTCGAGCTCGGCGGGGTCGTCGAGGAGCTCGAGCGTGCGGGCGCGCACCGGCTCGAGCTCGGCCACGACGGCGTCCGCGACCTCGCCCTTCAGGTCGCCGTAGCCCTTGCCCTGGAACGACTCCTCGAGCGCGGCGACCGGGGTGCCGGTGAACGCCGACAGGATCGACAGCAGGTTCGTGATGCCCGGCTTGGCCTGCCGGTCCGCCCGGATCTCCCGCTCGGTGTCGGTGACCGCCGAACGGATCTTCTTCGCCGTGCGCTTCGGGTCGTCGAGCAGCCGGATGAGGCCGTTGTCGGACGCCGCCGACTTGCTCATCTTGCTCGTCGGGTCCTGCAGGTCGTAGATCCGGGCCGTGTCCGTGAGGATCCGGGCCTCCGGCACGACGAACGTGTCACCGAACCGCGAGTTGAAGCGGCCGGCGAGGTCGCGCGTGAGTTCGACGTGCTGCCGCTGGTCGTCGCCGACCGGCACCACCTTCG
Organism: Curtobacterium sp. 1544; assembly: GCF_040544915.1. NCBI lineage: Bacteria > Bacillati > Actinomycetota > Actinomycetes > Micrococcales > Microbacteriaceae > Curtobacterium > Curtobacterium sp. 1544. The sequence goes on along the minus strand of NZ_JBEPKX010000006.1, from coordinate 147,964 downwards.
TGTCGTACAGCAGGATGTCCGCCGCCATCAGCACCGGGTACGTGAACAGCCCGACCGATGCGGCCTCGGCACCCTGCCGCGCCGACTTGTCCTTGAACTGGGTCATCCGGCTCGCCTCGCCGAAGCCGGTGAGGGTGTTGAGCACCCACGCGAGCTCGGCGTGCGCCGGCACGTGCGACTGCACGAACAGCGTCGCCTTGGTCGGGTCGATGCCCGAGGCGATGTACTGCGCGGCCGTGGCGCGGGTGTTCGCCCGGAGCTCGGCCGGGTCCTGCGGGGAGGTGATCGCGTGCATGTCGACGACGCAGTAGATCGCGTCGTAGTCGTCGAGCAGCGTCCTCCACTGCATGAGCGCGCCGATGTAGTTGCCGAGGTGGAGGGATCCGGCCGAGGGCTGGATGCCCGAGAAGATGCGCGTCTTGGTCATGGTGTTGCTGTCCTGTAGCTGCTGGAGGAGTGGGACATCAGAGTTCGTAGTCGACGACCACGGGGGCGTGGTCGGACCATCGCTGGTCGTACGCCGCGGCCCGGTCGACCGTGTACTGCGTGACCTTCGCGGCGAGCTCCGGGGTCGCCATCTGGTAGTCGATGCGCCAGCCCGTGTCGTTGTCGAACGCCTGGCCGCGCCAGGACCACCAGGTGTACGGCCCCTCGACGTCGCCAGCCTGCTCGCGGCCGACGTCGACCCAGCCCAGGCCGGTACCGGTCGAGCCGTCCGCGCCCTCGACCTCGGTGCCGTCGGCGCCGAAGAAGCGCGAGAAGTAGGCGCGCTCGCGGGGCAGGAAGCCGGCGCGCTTCACGTTGCCCTTCCAGTTCTTGATGTCGCGCTGGTCGTGCCCGACGTTGAGGTCGCCGACGACGACGGCGAGCGGGTTGTGCTCGCGGAGCTTCGGCAGGCGCTCCGTCATCGCGTCGAGGAACTTCCACTTCTCGTCCTGCTTCGGGGTGTCGACCTCGCCCGAGTGGACGTAGGTGGACACCACGGTGACGGTGGTGCCGCCGATCTCGTAGTCGGCCTCGAGCCAGCGGCCTGCCGAGTCGAAGTCGTCGGCGCCGAGCGCCACGCGGTGCACGTGGGCGCTGTGTCGAGAAGCGATCGCGACGCCCGCGCGGCCCTTGGCGGTGGCCGGGTCGTGCACGAGGTCCCACTCGTCGCCGAGCAGGCCGGCGAGGTCGTCGCTCGAAGCACGGACCTCCTGCAGGGCCAGCACGTCGACGTCGCGTGTGGCGAGCCAGTCGCCCATCCCCTTGCGGAAGGCGGCGCGGACGCCGTTCACGTTGACGGATGCGAGGCGCAGGCGTGTCATGCAGAACACCTTATCGGCGGGCGCCGACAGGCCGGACGCACCGGTCGCGGTGGTGGCGACACGACGACGGACTGGAGGCGCGGTGCCAGCTGGCACCGCGCCTCCAGTCCGTCGGGTGGTCGCGTCGAGGACGCGACCCGCGTGGTCAGGCCGCGTCGTGGTCCGTCTTGAGGAACTCGACCAGGCTGTCCGCGGTCGTCTCGGCGTCGTCGCCGTTCACGGTGAGCGTGACCTCGTCGCCGTTCTCGATGCCCAGGCCGAGGAGCGCGAGGATGCTGCCCGCGTTGCCGGACTTCTCGCCCTTCGCGATCGTGACCTGGTGGCCCGACGCCGTCACGGTCTGGACGAACAGGGAGGCGGGGCGGGCGTGCAGGCCGGACGCGCTGGCGACGGTGACGGTGCGGGTGGCTTCGGACATCGATTGACTCCTCGTCGATGGGTGGTGCGCTCATGGTAGCGAGCGCGGTGTGGGCGGGTGCTGGACGGGCGGTGGACGTGGTCAGTCGCGTCCGGGCCAGAAGACCTCGGTGCCGGCGGCCTCGACCTCACGCACGAGGTCGGCGTTCACGGCGGGGTCGGTGATGATCGTGTCGATCGCGGCGAGCGGGGCGACGCGGCCGAACTCCTCGCGCCCGAACTTGGTGTGGTCGGCGAGCAGGATGCTCCGGCGCGCGGACTTGATCATCGCGGACTTCACGGCGGCCTCGGCCATGTTGTGCGTCGTCAGGCCGCGCTCCGGGGTGATCCCGTTGATGCTGATGAAGGCGACGTCGACGCTGACCATGCCGATGAGCTGGTGCGTCCACGTGCCGACCCCGGCGAGGGAGTCGCTGCGGATGTTGCCGCCGAGCAGGTGCAGGTCGATGCCCGGGCGGTTCGCGACGGCCATCGCGACGGGCAGCGAGTGCGTCACGACGGTGAGCCCGCGGTCGGTGGGGAGCATCTCGGCGAGGCAGATCGTCGACGTCCCGGCGTCGATCATGACCGAGCCGTTCTCGGGCAGCTCGCCGAGCGCCGCCTCGGCGATGACCATCTTCTCCGTCTGGTTGATGCCGCCGCGGTCGCCGACGCCGGGGTGGATGGTGATGCGCTCGACGGGGATGGCGCCGCCGTGGGCACGACGGACCAGGCCGCGGCGCTCGAGGCTCGTGAGGTCGCGCCGGATGGTCTCGGGGGTGACCTCGAGCAGCTCGGCGAGGTCCTTGACGTCGACCCGGCCCTGCGCACGCGCCTGTTCGACGATGCGCTGGTGGCGCTCTGGTGCGTACATCGTGGGCCTCGTCGTCTCGGGTCGGAACGGAACGGACACGCTCGGGCACGTCCTCGGCTGATCCGAGCGCTTCGGTTCAGCCGCCAGACGCAAACGGGCATCTGTTTCTGCATTTTTATCCCCGGATGTGTTTGTTTGTCAACGCGGATCGGGGTATGGTGCTGCTCAAGCCGCACGGGCGGGGTTCCCTCCGTGTCGCTGCGCACCGAACGAACCACCCCACCGCAAGCGCGTGTGAGATGAAGGAGTCTCGAATGTCCGAACTGCTCGGAACCGGCGTCGGCCGTGGCGTCGCCCAGGGCCCCGTGCTCCGGATGGCGGACCCGCTCGGCGAACCGTCGACCGCCGCGCTCGAGGGCTCGGCCGACGACGCGAAGCAGGCCGTGGCCTCGGCGATCGCCGCGGTGGCGGAGGACCTCAACAAGCGCGGACAGCTCGCCGGTGGCGACGCCCAGGCCGTGCTCGAGGCGCAGGCGCTCATGGCGCAGGACCCGACGCTCCTCGACGACGTGCACGCACGCATCGACGGCGGCACCAACCCCGAGCGTGCCGTGCACGAGGCGTTCGCCCAGTTCCGCGACCTGCTCGTCGGCATGGGTGGCTACATGGGGGAGCGCGCGGCCGACCTCGACGACGTCGCCCAGCGCATCGTCGCCAAGCTCCGCGGCGTCGCAGCCCCGGGTGTGCCCGAGTCGGACACCCCCTTCGTGCTCGTCGCCCGCGACCTCGCGCCGGCGGACACCGCGCTCCTCGACCTCGACAAGGTCCTCGCGCTCGTCACCCGTGACGGCGGCCCGACCTCGCACACCGCGATCCTCGCCCGGGCGAAGGGCATCACCGCGATCGTCGGCGTGACCGGCGCGGACGACCTGTCCGACGGCACCGTCGTCGTCGTGGACGCGGCCGCCGGCACCGTCGTGACCGACCCGTCCGCCGAGCTCGTCGCCGACGTCGAGCAGCGCATCGCCGACCGCCTCGCCGCGGCCGCCGCCCCGCTCACCGCCGGCGCCCTCGCCGACGGACACACCGTCCCCCTGCTCGCGAACCTCGGCAGCCCGGCCGACGCCGCGGGCGCCGTTGCTCTCGGTGCGGAGGGCGTGGGGCTCTTCCGCACCGAGTTCCTCTTCCTCGACTCGCCGAAGGCGCCGACCGTCGACGAGCAGAAGGCCTCCTACAAGCAGCTGCTCGAGGCGTTCCCCGGCAAGAAGGTCGTCGTCCGCGCCCTCGACGCCGGTGCCGACAAGCCGCTGCCGTTCCTCACCGACAAGGACGAGGAGAACCCGGCCCTCGGGCGACGCGGCCTCCGCGCACTCCGGAACCACCCCGAGGTCCTGCGCGACCAGCTCACCGCGCTCGCCCAGGCCGACGCCGAGACCGAGGCCGACCTCTGGGTGATGGCTCCGATGGTCGCCGACGCCGAGGAGACCGAGTACTTCGTCGACCTCGCCCGTGAGCTCGGCATCCGCACCGCCGGTGTGATGGCCGAGGTCCCCTCGCTCGCGCTGATGGCCGAGCAGGTCTTCACCTCCGCCGACTTCGTGTCCATCGGTACGAACGACCTGACCCAGTACACGATGGCCGCCGACCGCATGCTCGGCACCGTCGCGTCCTACCAGGACCCGTGGCACCCCGCCGTCCTCCGGCTCGTCGCGCAGCTCGGCTCCGCCGGGTCCGACGCCGGCAAGGCCGTGGGCATCTGCGGCGAGGCAGCAGCCGACCCGCTGCTCGCCGTCGTCCTCGTCGGTCTCGGCGCCACGACCCTCTCCATGACCCCCGCGGCCCTCGCCGACGTGCGCGCCGAACTCGGCAGGCACACGCTCGACCAGGCCCGCGAGATGGCACAGGCGGCACTCGCCGCGAGCACGGCGGCGGCCGCGAAGTCCGCCGCGGCCGCGGCGCACGCCGTCTGAGCCGACCAGCACCACACCCCTTCACCGCAGCAGCACCACCACACAGAAAGTCACCGCACATGACAACGTCGTCCGTTGCAGCGCCCGACGCTCCCGCGAAGTCGCGGGGCGGCGCACGCGTCGCCGTTCAGAAGTTCGGCACGTTCCTCTCCGGCATGGTCATGCCCAACATCGCGATCTTCATCGCGTGGGGCATCATCACCGCCTTCTTCATCGAGACCGGCTGGACGCCCGTGGGCATCCTCGGCGGCTTCGGTGAGACGGGCGGCGTCGCCAACGTCGGCCTCGTCGGGCCGATCCTGACCTACCTCATCCCGCTCGCGATCGCGATCCAGGGTGGCCGGATGATCTACGATACCCGCGGTGCGGTGGTCGGTTCGATCATGACCATGGGCGTCATCATCGGTGCGAACGGCACCACGATGATCCTCGGCGCGATGATCTGCGGTCCGCTCGGCGCGTACCTCATCAAGCAGATCGACAAGCTCTGGGACGGCAAGATCAAGCCGGGCTTCGAGATGCTCGTCAACAACTACGCGGCCGGCATCCTCGGCTTCGGGCTCGCCATGGCCGGGTTCTTCTGGCTCGCGCCGCTCTTCAAGCTCATCGCCGAGGGCCTCGGCGACGCGGTGAACTTCCTCGTCCAGCACTCGCTGCTCCCGCTCGCCAGCGTGATCATCGAGCCGGCCAAGGTGTTCTTCCTCAACAACGCCATCAACCACGGTGTGCTCGACCAGCTCGGCGCGCAGCAGGTGCAGGAGTCCGGCAAGTCGATCCTGTTCCTCCTCGAGGCGAACCCCGGCCCCGGTCTCGGCATCCTGCTCGCCTTCACGTTCTTCGGTGTCGGCATCGCCCGCTCGACCGCTCCCGGCGCGATCATCATCCAGTTCTTCGGCGGCATCCACGAGATCTACTTCCCGTACGTGCTGCAGAAGCCGGTCCTGTTCATCGCCGTCATCCTCGGTGGTGCCACGGGCGTCGCGACGAACGTCGCCTTCAAGTCCGGCCTCGTCGCCCCGGCGTCGCCTGGCTCGATCTTCGCCGTGCTCGGCGCGACGGAGCGGAACAGCTTCCTCGGCGTCATCCTGTCGGTCATCCTCTCCGCAGCGGTCTCGTTCGCCGTGGCGTCGTTCTTCCTCATCGCGACCCGCAAGCGTGACCTGGCGAACGGTGGTGGCGACATGAGCGCCGCGATGGCGAAGCTCCAGGCCAACAAGGGCCGCGACGTGAACGCCGCGACCTCGGGCCTGCTCGGCAACAACTCCCCGGCGAACGAGCAGGAGTCGGAGGCCGCCCTCGGCGGTGTCGGCGCCGGCACGGCCACCGCCACCCGCGTCGAGAACGTCGTGTTCGCCTGCGACGCCGGCATGGGGTCCAGCGCCATGGGCGCGAGCGTCCTCCGCAACAAGGTGAAGAAGGCGGGCATCGAGGGCGTCACGGTCGTCAACAAGGCGATCGCGAACCTCGACGGCACCGAGGACCTCATCATCACGCAGGAGGAGCTGACGGACCGCGCGAAGCAGAAGAACCCGGGCGCGCAGCACGTCTCGGTCGGCAACTTCATGAACGCGCCGCAGTACGACGAGGTCGTCGAACAGCTCAAGAACCAGTAACGCAGTGCAGTATCGGAGGGGACGGCGAACGCCGTCCCCTCCACCACGTCCTCGAACAACAAGGAGAACCACCGATGCCCGTCCTGCAGGAGAGCCAGATCCGCATCCACACCGAGGACACCGCGCCGACCAAGTCGGAGGCGATGAAGGAGGCGGCCGAGATCCTCGAGGCTGCGGGCGCGGTCACGGCGGACTACTACCCGGCGATGCTCGAGCGTGAGAAGAGCGTGTCCACGTACATGGGCAACTTCCTCGCGATCCCGCACGGCACGAACGACGCGAAGGACGCCATCAAGTCGTCGGCGCTGTCGTTCATCCGCTACGCGAGCCCGATCGACTGGGACGGCAACCCGGTGCGCTTCGTCGTCGGCATCGCGGGCGTCAACAACGAGCACCTCGACATCCTGTCCAAGATCGCGATCGTGTTCTCCGACGAGGACGAGGTCCAGAAGCTCACCGACGCGCCCGACACCGCGGCGATCCTGTCGATCCTCGGCGAGGTCAACGAGTGAGCACCCCCACCGCCGTCCACTTCGGCGCGGGCAACATCGGCCGCGGCTTCGTCGGACTGCTCCTGCACGAGGCCGGCTACGAAGTCGTCTTCGCCGACGTCGCCGCACCACTCATCGATGCGCTGGCCGCCGCCGACTCGTACACCGTGCACGAGGTCGGCGCGAACGCCCGCGACCACGAGGTCACGAACTTCCGCGCCCTGAACAGTGCGCAGGACGAAGCGGCCGTCGTCGCCGAGATCGCCACCGCGTCGATCGTGACCTGCGCGGTCGGGCCGAACGTGCTGAAGTTCATCGCTCCGGTGATCGCCGCCGCGCTCCAGCAGCGCGACGCCGGTGCCCCGCCGATCGCCGTCATGGCGTGCGAGAACGCCCTCAACGCCACGGACCGCCTGCGCGAGTTCATCGTCGAGGCGCTCCCGACCGACGTCCGCGACCAGGCCCTCGCCAAGGCCGTCTTCGCGAACACCGCGGTGGACCGCATCGTCCCGGCGCAGCCCGAGGGCGGCGGCCTCGACGTCACGGTCGAGACGTACTTCGAGTGGGCCATCGACCGGACCCCGTTCGGTGGCACCGAGCCGGAGATCCCCGGCGCGCACTACGTCGACGGCCTCGCAGCGTCGATCGAACGGAAGCTCTTCACGGTCAACACGGGCCACGCCACGGTCGCCTACCACGGCTTCCTCGCGGGCGCGGACAAGATCTCCGACGCGATCGCGATCCCCGCGGTCCGCTCCGAACTCGAGTCGGTCCTCGCCGAGACGAGCGACCTGCTGGTCCGTCGGCACGAGCTCGACCCCGAGGTGCACCGCGCCTACGTGCAGGCGATCATCGGTCGTTTCGAGAACCCGCACCTGCCCGATACGGTGACGCGGGTCGGTCGGCAGCCGCTGCGGAAGCTCTCGCGGGACGAGCGTTTCGTGTCGCCCGCCGCAGCCCTCGCCGAGGACGGCACCGAGCCCACGGCGCTGCTCGACGCGATGGGTGCGGCGCTCCGCTTCGACGTCGCGGACGACGAGCAGAGCGTCGAGCTGCAGACGTTGCTGCGCTCTGACCGGAGCGACGCGGCCGTCGTCACGGAGATCACCGGTCTCGACGAGCAGCACCCGCTGCACGCCGCGTTCGCGGATCGGGTGCGTTCCGCGCGCGCCTAGCGTTCCCACCTGACGGACGGGAGGCACGGTGCCAGCTGGCACCGTGCCTCCCGTCCGTCTTGGGTGAGGCTCACCAGCCGAGGGCCGCCAGGAGTTCCGACACCGTCGTGATCGTGGCGCGGCCGAGGTCTGCCACGGCGATGCGCCCCGGGCGGCTGAGCGCCGCATCGGCGCGGAGCACGACGACCCCGGCGACGCCGGCGTCCCGCACCACCCGCGTGTCCACCGCGGTCGGCTTCGCCGCGCGGTCGACGAGCACGACCACCGAACGGCCGAGCAGCGTCGGGTCGGGCTCGTGCGCGATCGACGTGAGCGCCTCGCGCACGTCGGCGGCACCGTCGACGGTCGCTCGGCCGACGACGACGAGGCAGTTCTCCGGCGTCGCCGCGAGCGCCGCGGCCGGCCCGACGTGCGCTCCCATGTCGTGCAGGGTCACCCGCGTGGTCGCCGGCTCGAGCGACGGCAGTCGGGCGGCGAGCTCACCGCCGGAGTGGTCCGTCGCCTGCACGACCACGCCGAGTCGGCCGCCGATCGCGTCCGCGAGGAGTGCCGCGACCGTGGTCGTGCCGGTGCCGCCGGCGACCCCCGTGACGATGACCGTCCGGGCACGCTGCAGGGCCGCGCGCCGTGATCCGGGCATCGGAGGGAGCGGAGCCGAGGTCGGTGGGAGGTCGCTCACGAGCCGTCCTCCACGAGGACCTGGGCGCCGATCGCTGCGGCGAACGCGCGGGCGATCTCGACACCGACGTCACCGGCGGACCCCCACGGTGCCCACGCCTCGGTCCACCACACCGGACCGTCGACGGTCGCCCACGGTGCCAGACGCGTGACCTCGGCGGTGTTCTCGACGTACTCGGGCACCTGGACGCTGAGCACCGCGGAGCCCCGGCGGTCGACGACCTCGGTCACCGCACCGCCCTCGAGCGTCCGGACGCGCAGGTCGGGCGCCACGTCGGCACCGGCGTCGACGAACGCCGCGAGCTCGGGCGCGCTCGCGGACAGGATGAGGACGTCACGGGGCATCGACGGCTCCCTTCGGGTCGAGGACGGTGGTCTGGCCCGCGGCGTCGGAGCGCGCCGGCTGCGTCGTCGGAGCCGCGGCGAAGTGGGCCACCTGCACGATCCGGGGCGCGGTGCCGCGGCGCACGAGACGGCCGCGTCCGGGCGGGAACTGCTCGGCGTAGACCTTCGGGAAGACCTGGCCCTCGGACCGCTCGCCGCTCAGTACGAGTCCGGTGGCCCCGGAGTCCCGGATGGACTGGATCACGGTGTCGTACATCGCACGCGCGGCACCGGCGACCGGTCGCGTCAGGACGACGTGCAGCCCGAGGTCGCGCGCGGACGGCAGGTACGGCATGAGCGGCGCGAGCGGGTCGGTGCCTGCCGAGGCGACGATGTCGTAGTCGTCGACGAGGACCACGATGCGCGGCCGAGGACCGGTCGAGGTGCCGGCGGCCCGCTGTTCGAGCTCGGCGGCGATGGCGGCCGCCAGCCCGCGGGCGTCCCGGCCGTTCGCAGCGTGCCCGCCGAGGAAGTCGTCCGGGGTGCCCGCCGCAGCACCGCCTCGGACGTCCATGAAGGCGAGGACGAGCTCGTCCGGGCTCGACCGTTCCATGAACCCGGCGGCGAGGCCCCGGAGGAGTGCGGTCTTGCCGCTGGCGGTGTCACCGAACACGAGCAGGTGCTGGTCGACCGCGGGGTCGAACGCCACGAAGTCCATCGTGTCCTGCCGCAGCGCGAACGGCACGGTGTCCGGCGAGGCGAGCGGGTCCGGCAGCTCGGCGGGGTCGAACGACTCCGGGAGCAGCCGGATCGGCGCTGCCGCGGGGCCGCCCCAGCTGTCCGCGACGCGCTGGGCGAGTGCCGCCAGCTCGTCGCCGACCGCACCGTCCTCGACGTCGTCGAGCACCGGCAGCGCGACCTGGCCGAACAGCTCGTCGCCGGTCAGGACGCGGCCCGGCTCACCGGACTTCAGGGTGGCCGCCGCCGCGCGGGCGATGGTCGAGTCGGCCGGGTCGTTCAGCCGCAGCTCGAAGCGCTGCCCGATGAGCGGCTGGTTCGCGAGCCGCAGCTCGTTCCAGCGGGTGAGTGCGACGATGACGTGGATGCCGAAGCTGCCACCGCGCTGGAGCAGGTCGCCGAAGGCGTCCTCGAGTTCCTCGAACTCGGTACGCATCACGCCGAAGCCGTCGATGAGCAGGACGACGTCGGCGGACCCCAGCTCGGGCACCCGTCCGGCGGCGTGCCGGCTCCGCAGCATGGCGAGCGAGTCGATGCCGTGGTCGCGGAACACCCGCTCGCGCAACCGGATCATCGCCTGGAGCTCCTCGACGAGGCGGAGCAGGCGGTTCCGGTCGGCCCGGGTCGCGACGCCACCGACGTGCGGGAAGCCCTCGATGCGGCCGAGGCCACCGCCGGCCAGGTCCATGCCGTACACGCTCACCTGGCGCGGCGTCGTGGTGAGCGCGATGGACGCGGCGACCGAACGCAGGAAGGTGGTCCGACCGGAACCGGGCGCGCCGATGACCGCGACGTGGCCGCCGCCCTGCGTGAGGTCGAGCATCCACGGCCGCTGCCGCTGGCGTGCCGGGTCGTCGAGCAGACCGATCGGCACCGTGATGCCGGTCGGGTCCGCATCGGCGTTCGGGTCGAGCACGGCGCCGAGCGCCAGACGGGTGGGCAGCGGCGGGAGCCACACCGGCGTCGTCGCCCGGTCGCCGCGGCCGAGGCGTTCGACCGCCTCGTCGACCACGCTCCGGCCGACGTCGGGGGACTCGAGCGTCGCCTCGCCCGGTTCGTCGTCCTCGGTCGCGAGGGTGTTGTAGACCGGCAGCTCGAACGGCTCCGGCGCGGTGTCGGCGGACGTCGGTGCCGCGGCCGAGGCGGGGGAGGCGTCCTCGATCGGGCCGGACACGTAGCCGGACCGGAACCGGGTGTACACGCTGGTGTCGACCTTCAGGTAGCCGTAGCCCGGGACCGCGGGCAGGTGGAACGCGTCGCCGGTGTCCAGGACGACCTGGCTCTCGGCCTCCGAGAAGGTGCGGAGTCCGAGCCGGTACGACAGGTAGGTGTCGAGGCCACGGAGCTTGCCGGCTTCGATCCGCTGGCTGGAGAGCAGCAGGTGCACGCCGATGGAGCGCCCGATGCGGCCGATCATGAGCAGCAGGTCGACGAACTCGGGTTCCGCCGTGAGCAGTTCGCCGAACTCGTCGATCACGAGCACGAGGTGCGGCATCGGCGGCAGCTCGGGCCGGTGCGTGCGGAGCTCCCGGTAGTGCGTGATCGACGGCGCGGCCCCGGCGTCGCGGAGCATCTCCTGGCGACGGCGCACCTCGCCCGCGATGGACGCACGCGCACGGCGGGTGAGCTGCGGGTCGTCGGCGAGGTTGTCGATGAGGCCGGCGACGTGCGGCAACCGGGCGAACGGGGCGAACGCCGCACCGCCCTTGTAGTCGACGAGGATCATCGCGAGGTCCTCCGGCGGGTGCGACACCGCGAGGCCGAGCACCAGTGTGCGGAGCATCTCGCTCTTGCCGGAACCGGTGGCGCCGATGCAGATGCCGTGCGGCCCCATGCCGAGCTGCGCCGACTCCTTCAGGTCGAGCAACAGCGGGGCGCCGAAGTCGTCGACGCCGATCGGCACGCGCAGGAAGTCACGCGGTGCACGGGGACGCCAGGTGCGGTCGGGGTCGATCGTCGTGACGTCCTCCACCCCGAGCAGGTCGGTGACGCCGATCGCGGCCGACGACTCGGCGCGTTCCTCGGCGTCGGCGGACAACCGCAGGGGAGCGAGCGCGCGGGCGACGGCGGTGACGAGGGTCGGGGCGACCGGGTCGCAGACGGCTGCCTGCACGGGGGCGGGCTCGCCCTCGGCCACGTCGCGCGCGTCGACGATCTCGAGCAGGGTGCGACCGGAGCCGTCTTCGGGCGTGGACGACCGTGCCGTCACGCGCACCCGCACGTCCGAGGGTTCGTGCAGTCTGTCGGCGACGAGGTGCACCACCGTGATGCGGAGGTCCTCCGGGCGGGTCTCGCCCTCCGGCAGCGCGAGGGGGACGGCCACGCTGCCGTGCTCGTCCGCGACGACCACGAGACGTGGGAGGTCGCTCCGCTTGCCCGAGTCGCCCGACCGCCGCCACATCGCCGCGGTCCGGGCGCGCTCGCCGAGTTCCCCCGCGAGGGTGCGGGCGAGCGTCGGGACGTCCTCGGCCACCCGCCGGGCGCGCAGCGGGCCGTCGAAGGTGCGGTCCATCCGGGCGTGCGGGAGCAGGTCGAACCAGTCCCAGTCGTCCGCGCGGTCGGCCGGGAACGCCGCCGCGAGGTGCAGGTCCTCCGGCGCGTGCATCGCCGCGAGCTGGGCGACGAGGGCACGGGCGACGTCGAGCACGGCGGCTCGGTCGCCGACCACCGAGACGTCACCGGCGTCGTCGAGCCGGATCGCGATCGGCATGGCGTGCACGGTCCCGTAGTGCTCGGCCACCTGCTCGAGCTCGGCGAGCATCAGCGGGTCGAGGGGCTGCACGGGGTTCTGGTCCGGCGGCACCGTGAGGTCGAGCCAGGCGACGTCGCCCGAGCCGACCCGGACGCGCAGGAAGTCGGCGTGGGCCCGACGACGCTCCCACAGCCGCGCCGGGTCCCCGACGAGCCGGGGGAGGGTGTCCGGCGTCGGGTCGACGTGCTCGGCGCGTTCGCGCACCGCCGTCGTCCGGGCACGGAGGTCGCCGCGGAGCTCCTCGAGGTAGTCGAGGTACCGCTCACGCTGGGTGCGACGGTTGCGCACGGCGTTGCCGCGCTGGGTGAACGCCATGCCGAGGCCACCGACGAGGGCGACCACGAAGACCAGCGCCGCGACGACCATGAGCACCGGGTTGTTGCCCCGCAGCACGACCATCATCACGACGGACGAGATCGCACCGACCACGGGCAGCAGGGACTGCAGGGGGATGCCGCCGCTCGGGCCCTCGGGGAGCTGGGGCGGCGGGGCGAGCTGCTCGGCGTCGGGGCGGACGAGCGGCGTGGAGACCCGTGCGGGTCGGTGCACGATGCGGTTCACCGGGACACCTCCGGTGCGTGACGGTCGACGCGGCGGTCGACGGCGGCGTCGACGAGGGCCGCGGTGAGCTGGATGAGGGCGATGCGTGAGGCCGTCGGACGGTCGCCGCCGCCGGTGACGCTCGGATCGCTCGGGATCGGGTGCACGGCGTGGTCGGGCCACTCCGCGGCCGTGCGAGCCGCGCGGAGCCCGGTGCCGGTGGTGTCGACGGGGACGACGAGCACGCGCGACCCGGGTGCGTGTCGACGGATCGCGTCGGCGTGCGCCACGCCCTCCTCGACCGACGGTCGGTCCGGTCCGGTGACGAGCGCGACGACGTGCGCGTCCGCGGCGACGGCACCGAGGTCGACGAAGGGACTGCGGGACCCCCAGTCGCCGACGACGACGTCGAAGAAGCGGGCGATCGGGTCGACGGCGTCGGTCCAGTCCGCGGGCGCCGCCTGACGGCTCGGGAGGCGCGGGTCGCCGATCCGGAGCACGTGCAGTCCCGAGCCGGTCACGGCCAGACCGTCGGTCGCGTCCCACGAGGTCCGTGCGGCACTGCGGCGCTCGGACGGCGGCGTCGGTTCGGTGCGGTCGGCGCCGGCGTGCATCGCGAACGAGCGCAGCCCGGCGGCGCCGTCCACCCCGAGGACGCGTCCGGACCGGCGTCGTGCCAGCACCGTCGCGACGGCCGCCGCGGTCGCGGAACAGCCCGTCCCGCCGCGCAGCGACGCGAAGGCGATGCGCCGGCTCGTCGGCACGCCCTGCCGGATCGCCCGGTGCGCGTCGTCGAGTTCGCGCGCCCCGCCGGCCACACTGCCGAAGAACGCCCGTCCGAGTGCGGGGACCACGTCGTCGAAGAGCCGCATCGTCAGAACGTCTCCAGCAGTGCGGCGAACAGGCCGAACGTCCCGAGCAGCAGCGGCAGGGTCACGACCACCGAGACGGTCTCGAGCACGTTGCCGAGCGATCGCAGCCGTGCCCGCTGGTGCGCAGCGGGTCGGACGCCGGCGAGCAGTGCCCCGACGACACCGAGCCCGGCGAGCATCCCGAGCACCTGCACGGGGGCGGTGGCGGCGTGCCCGACGAGTCCGAGCACCGCGGCGAGGACGACCGCGGACCAGAGCAGGACGCCCTGCAGGGTGAGCGGGAACGCCCGGGTGCGGAGCGCGGCCACGACGACGACGGCGGTGCCGAGGCCGATCGCCCACGGGTCCTGGTCGGCGACGAGGGCGGCGCCGGCGATGGCGATCGGTGCCGCGACGGCCGCCGTGGTCCAGTCGAGTGCCCGGTACGCGTCGTCGAGGGCGGTCACCACGCGGTCGCGGGCGACGGGGTCGCCGCCGCTCACCCGGTCGTCGAGCCCGGTGAGCCCCGCGGACGACATCGCCGCGGACGGCAGGAGCCCGCACACCACGATCGCGGCGACGGCCACCACACCCCACCCGGCGGCCTCGGGAGCGGGGGTCAGCCAGGTGACCATGCCGAGCAGGGGCAGGACGACGCCGACGACGGCGGCGGTGCCGATGGTCCTGGTGCGCTGTCCGATGCCGAGCCCGACGCCGAGCGCGATCCACGCCCAGACGAGCACGAGCGCGGCGATCATGGCGGGCTGGTCGCCGTCGCGGCCGAGCACCGGGCCGACCGCCAGCCCGATCGGCAGTGCGAGTCCGGTGGCCGCCGCGGTGAGGGCGATGCCCGTCCACCGGGCTCCGGCGCGTCCGGCGACGAGGGCCGCGAGCGCGAGGACCACCCCGCTGCCGGCGAGCACCGACGGCAACAGGGCGGGGGAGACGTCGCCGCCGTCGAAGGCCGCCCGGACCGAGGCGACCGTGAACGCCGCGACCACCAGGGTCCCGACGACGGACGCGGTCGCGCCCACGGCACCCGCGGCGACGGCCTGTCGTGCGGCCGTTCCCCAACCGTCCGATCGACGACCGAGCGAGTCGGCGACGGCGTCGGTGACGTCGGAGACCTCCGGCGGCGGCGGCGCGTCGGCACGGCGGACGAGGTGCAGGACCTCGCCGTCGGAGATCTCCTGCGACGCTGCGTCGGCGGCGAGCGAGACCTCTTCCCCCGTGACGCGCACGAGGGCGACCGGGTGCGCGCTGTCCGCGATCGGCTCGTCGAGGATGTCCACCAGCCGCGGCAGCAGTCCGGCGAACGGTTCGTCGGACGCGACGACGACGTCGGCGCGACGGCCGGCGCCGACCACGGTCACGCGGGTGAAGTCGGTCACTTGGTCTCCTGTTGCTGTTGCTGCTGGGCCGCCTGCTGGGCGAGCGCGTTCGTGACGAACGAGTAGCCGAGGCACCCGACGCCCACGACCGCGGCGAGGACGACGCTGCCGATGAACCGCTTCACGTTGTCGTTGACGATCCGACGGTCGGCGAGCCGGCCGAGCACGAACGCCTGCCGGAGCCGTCGTCGGTGCGTCGAGACGCTCTCCAGCAGGATCGAGTCACTGTTCCGTGGCACGCTGCACCTGTTCCCTCGTCGCCTCGTCCATCCCCACCGCGTCGGCCACCCGGTCTCGACCGATGTGGGCGAGCACGGCCGCGAGCTCCTCGACGGGGTCGCGGTCCGGGTGCCGTCCGAACGGCAGGACGAGCGCCGGGATCCGCGGTCGCCCGGCGACGATCGCACCGAACCGGTCGTGCACCGCCCCGGGGTCGAGCCCGAGCTGTCGCACCGACGGCGCACCGAGCAGCATCGCGACCGGGACCGGCGGGAGCGCCATCCGGGGCGCCTGCGCGAGGTCGGCCCGACCCGGGCGGCGGAGGACGAGCGCGAAGAGCGGCAGTTGGGTGGCGGCGAGCCGCCCGAGCACCTGCGGCACGGCTGCGACCCGCACCGACGCCGCTGCATCGCCGGGTGCGCCGACCGACAGCAGGCCGGTCGTGAGCTCCTCGACGCCGTGCTCGGTCCGCTGCGCCGTGATCGTCATCGCGAGCGGTGCGGCCGGTGATCCCACCGCGAGCAACCGGGTCGGGTCGGGCATGCGCTCGCGGGCGGTCTCGGTGAACGCTCGGCGGTCCCAGGCGCGGGTCGCCGGCTCTTGCGTGCCCCACCCGGTCGGGGCGGCACCGGCGAGCTCCACGGCGAGCAGTTCGGTCGTCGTGCCCAGGACGGTCTCGGCGCTCGCACGGTGCCGGACGGACGCGGAGACGACGAGCTGGTCCGCGGTCGCGGGCTCCGGACGGAGGTGTCCCACGGCGACGTCCTCGACCGTCGTCGGCGGACCGAGCAGCACCGCGTCGGTGAACTCCTCGAGCCGTCGCCCGTCGAGTCCGTTGCGCATGCCGTCGTCGCCACGGACCACCCACGCTCCGCCGGCGTCGACGAGCGCCTGCCGGAACGCCTCGGTCACGACGGACAGTCCGTCGGTGACGAGGATCGGGCGGGCGCCCTCGGCCGTCGCGGTCCGGAGCACGTCCACCTGGGCCCGGCCGAGGCGCACGATGCCCGCGCGGCTCTCGATGCGGATGGTGCCGCCGCCCGCCGAGTCGACGAGCGGGTGCTTCGCGGTCGGGCGGTCGTCGTGCGCCCGCGCTGCACGGAAGGGGTTCACGCGGCGGCCCCGACCCGGTCGACGACGAACGCGTGGTCGCCGATGCGGACGGTGGAGCCGGCCGTGACGGTGAGGTCCACGCCGGGGACGAGGGACTCGAACGACGCGTCCGAGCGGATGACCGACGTGCCGTTCGTCGAGCCGAGGTCCCGCAGCACCACGGCTCCGTCCGTCTGCACGAGCGCGACGTGGGTCTTCGACAGCGTGCGGGAGAGGTCGGGCACGGCGACGGTGGCGACGCCCGGTTCGGCCTCCGGGTTGCGGCCGACGACGCAGGTCCCGCGGAACCAGTGCAGGGCGCCGGAGTCGAAGCGCAGCACGACAACGTCCGCCGGGACGGACTCGTCGGCGACGGGCGCGGTGGGCGGCGGCACGGCCGCGAAACCGCCGTCGGGTACGGAACCAACGGGTGCGGAACCGACCCCGGACCGACGTGTGGCGTCGAGACCGACGGGATCCGTGCCTCCAGGCAGAGGAGCAGACCCGGGACGGACACCCGCCGACGCGGCCGCACCGAAGGCTGTGCCGAGCGCCGGGGCAGCGGGGGAGAGCGGTTCACGGCCGGCGCGCAGCGACGCGGTCAGGGTGCCGGTGGCAGCGGCCCACGGTCCGGCACCAGCGGGACGGGGGTGCTGCCCGCGCAGGCGCGACAGCTGGCGCACCGGCCCGGCGGGCAGGGCGTCCTCGACGTCGACGACGCGGGTCCCGGTGACCAGACCCCCCGGTCCACGGCCCGTCCTGGAGGCGCGGATCGCCACGATCACGACCGTCACGACCAAGCCGGTCACCGCACCGGCGATCGCCGTGCCGAGCGGGTCGGACGAGGGCACGGCCGTGTGGGCGAGGAAGAGGAGGCCGGCGCCGGCGGCGGCGCCGAGCAGGCAGACGACCACGTCGACGAGTCGCGCCAGCGCGACCGCGCCGGCGCCCGCCACCGCGACGTCGCGCAGGGCGTCGTACTCCGACGAGGCGACGGTGCGACCGAGGAGCGCACCGCAGTCGGTGCAGAACCGTTGCCCCTGCGTGGACGCAGCACCGCAGCGTCCGCAGGTCATGACCGGAACGACGGTCTCGACCACGATCGACGACATGCCCCACCTCCCATCGGCACGTCCGATCATGTCAGAAGCGGGGCGTGACGCGTGTCGCCCTCGTGGTCTAGGCTGCTCTCGTTCGCTGTCACCCGTACTGGGGTGGGGGGAAGAGACAGAGAGGATGAGCGATGAAGTTCGCAATGGGGGCACAGGTCCTCACCAACCTGACCAAGCAGACGTCCGGCGCTTCCGGTGACCTGGGGACCCTGGTCCGGAAGCTCGCCGACTCGGCCGAGCCGCTGCAGGGCCGCTTCAACGGTGCTGGCCGCGCGGCGTTCGACCGCTTCAAGTCCGAGACGGACACCATCGCCAACGAGCTGAACGGTGCGCTCGCGAGCGTGCTGCAGGGCATCTCGGGCATGGACCGCTCGTTCCAGGAAGGCGACCAGGACATGGCGCAGTCCACGAGCTCGCTCGAGGGCAGCTCCAACTTCGACGCGGCCCGCTTCAGCGGCCGCGCCTGACGGATCTTCGGGGAGAGGGAGAGAACACCATGAGCGGTGGCAACCAGGCAGACCGTCGCGACTACGACGTCGCGGCCTCGCAGAACGCGCAGGACAACTTCAACGCCGTCGCGGCCCAGCTCGAGGCGCTCATCGCGCAGCGTGACTCGGACGTGAAGGCCGCGATGGCCGACTACCAGGCCGACGGCGTCTCGGACGACTACCACGCCAAGGAGCAGCGGTGGAACACCGTCGCGGGCGAGGTCAAGCAGATCATCGCCACGCTGCGTGCGTCGCTGCAGTCGAACGACGAGTCGGCGCAGTCCGCGATCAGCAAGGCGAAGTCGGCCGTCGGCAACATCGGCTGACGTGGCCGACGGCTGGCGGGTCGACCCCGCGGGTGTGCAGAACGTCCTGACGGCGGTCTCGGACCGGACGATCACCATGTCCACCGCCCTCGGTGGGTCCGAGGACGGCTCGGTCCAGGGCGTGGACACGATCGTGCAGGACGCTGCGACCGCGGCGCAGTCGCAGGTCATCGGCGAGGCGATCGCCGGGTTCTTCGAGCACCGCAAGGAGACCCTGGCGGGCATCCAGAACCGGGTCCGCGCGTCGCTCCTCGGTGCGTCGGGGGCGACCCAGGCCGTCATCGATGGTGACGACGAGATGGCCGCGACCACGCAGGCCAACGCGGTCTCAGCGGCGTCGAACGGGAACTTCTCCGCGTTCGACGGTGCTCCGGGCGCGAACTAGCAGCAGGCAGCAGGGGGAGTGCAGCAGCGATGAGTGGACTCGTCAACGTCGGGGAGATCCCGTACACCGACGTCGACACGTCCGGGATCACCGCGGGGGCGGGCAAGCTCCGGACGGTGGCGTCGGCGGTCCGTGACGGGACGGCCGACATCCACAGTGCGTGGACGCCGATCTCGCACTCGTACGAGGGGCCGGGCGACCAGGACCTGTACGACGCGATGACGCCGATCGTGCCGCAGGGCACGGCGTTCGGCGACGACCTGGACACGGTGGCCAAGGCCCTCGACGACTTCGTGACCGAGGTCACCCCGATCGTCGCGAAGCTCAAGACCTACGTGACCCGTGGGAACACCCTGCACGCCGACGTCAAGAAGCACGACGGCGCGTGGGACGAGGACGAGACCCTCAACGGCGAGAACAACGACATCATCAACGGCGTCGCCAACCAGGTCGTCGCCTACCAGGCCGCCGAGCGGAAGTGCGCGAACACGATCCGCGGGCTCTCGGGCCTCGCCGCGCTGCACGCGATGACCGGCGATGACCCGGATGACAAGCTCGGCTACGGGTACAAGGAACTCCCGATGGGCACGGAACTGCCTTGGGGCACCGCCGAGGCCCGCAAGGAGAGCTGCGGCGAGAAGACGCTGTACTTCGTGCCGAACCTGCTCAAGGGCGTCGTCGTCGACGGCATCTGGGGCACGGTGCAGGGGCTCGGCATGCTCGTCGGGATCGACGGCACCGGGTGGCACCTCGACACCCTCACGGACTCGTGGAAGGGCATGGGGTCGCTCATCGGCTACAACGCCGCGGACGACTCCTGGAGCTGGGGCAACGCGGGCGAGGCCTGGAAGGGCCTCGGCAAGGCGACCGTGGGTTGGGACGAGTGGGCGAAGGACCCGGGTACCGCGGCCGGTCAGGCGATCTGGGGCGTCGGCTCGCTGCTCATCCCCGTCGCCGGCGAGGTCGGCAAGGTCGGTGCGCTCGGCAAGGTGGGCGAGGTCGCGGGGACCGTCGGCAAGGCGGGCAAGTTCCTCGACCTGGTCGACGCGGGTGCCTGGGCGTCGAAGGGTCTGACGTCGGTGCTGCCGAAACTCGGTGACCTCAAGGGCATCGTCTCCGCCGGGCTCGGCGACTCGCTGCACGGGTTCACGGGCGAGATCGCCGACTTCAAGACCGGGCTCGGGGACCTGCACGGCCACCACGGCGGCGACGTCGAGGTCCCGCCGGCGCGGTCGGAGTCCGGCGCCGATGCGAACGCGCATGCCAATGGTTCGACGGTCGAGGCGCCGCCGGTGCGTGAGCCGGAGCTCGTCGGTGCCGGTGGGCACGGCGGCCACGGGGAGAGCACGACCACGACGCACGGTGGTGGTTCGGAGTCGGGGGCGACCGGACACGGTGGGTCTGGCGACGGGGGACCCGAGCACGGTGGTTCCGGGCACGGCACGGATGCCGGCCCCAGCGTCGGCGGCGACGACACACCGGGTGGTGACGGGCACCCCGGAGCGGACGGCGCGGGCAGCCCCGACGGCGAGGGCCTGACCGACGGGAGCCCGACCGACGGCGCCAGCGACCACGGTACGACCCCCACGGAATCCCCGGCCTACGCGCACGTCTCCGTCGACTCCGCCGGCAACGACATCAGTCACCTGGTGACCGAGAGCGGTCTCACTCCGACGCAGCTGCACGACTACCTCGCGAACAGCTGGGGTGGTGAGGCCCGTGCTGCGGCCTTCGAGCAGACCGGCGTCTGGCCCCACGACGTGCAGATCCCGAAGGACGCGTCCGTCCTCAAGGCCGACGGCACCATCAACTGGGACGAGGTCCCGCAGGGCGGCTACACCCTCGACGACGCCGGTCAGCCGATCAAGGAACCACTCGTGCCCCAGGTCGGGGACGTCTTCGACCGGTACGGCCCGTCCGATGGTCGGTACACATCGCCGGTGCCCGAGACCGGCCCGTACACCTACGACCAGCGGTCACTGCCGTACCTCGAAGACCCAGCGCAGTACCACCAGTACCGTGTGGTCGGCGACTTCTCGGACATCCAGCGCTACTACGACGCCGCGCCCCAGTCGGTGCAGGCCGACGTCGACCGGATCATGCGACGCTTCAACTCGTCGTTCGAGGATCTCGGTCGAGCGTCCCAGGGTGACATCGCCGCCGGGTTCGGCGCCCACGGCGGCGGGCGTCAGGTCGAGATGCCGATGACGGTCGAGCTGCTCAAACGCCTCGGGCTCATCGAGGAGATCTGACGACGGTGTCGTCCCACAAGGAGGAGAACATGGATCGCGCAACTGCCAAGGAGATCATCGCTGCCGAGGGCCTCGAGCGTGCGGTGTGGTTCCAGCAGCCCACCGGGAAGCCGGATGCGGTGGCGATCTACGAGCTTGACGGCGGCTACCGCGTGGTGTCGACGGACGAGCGCGCGGTCGAGATCGGTCCGCGGGACTACCAAGACGAGTCCGACGCGCTCGAGATGTACATCACGCTGCTCCGTGACTTGAAGGAACTGATCGCGAGCGGCGTCGTCCGCTGATCGGGACCGCACGAACGGGGGGTTGTACGCGATGAGTGGGCTCGTCAACGTCGGGGAGATCCCGTACCCGAACTGGCTTCGCCGGGAGACCGTGCTCGGAACTGCGGAGTGGGATTGTCGCGGCGAGAGCGCGTTGGACGTGTCGATCCGACTTCTTGACCACCTTCGTCGCGCGGATGAGCTCCTTGGTGTCGGTCCGTGGACGGTGAATGCTCCGCATGGGAACCTTCCGGTGGATCCCGAGGGTGGCGAACTGCTCACGCACGTGGAGCGGGCGGTCTTCCGTGACGATGACGGCGTCGACCATCCATCGGCGGGGTACTCCATCCAATTGTCGAAGGACGGCGAAGGCGGATTCCACTCGATTCTGGCCTCGGTAGGTTCGTCCGAGCCTGGGCGGGTGCTTCCCTCGAACTACGTAACGTTCACGCTCGGTGCTCCCAGGCGGGATGGTCGACGCGTGGCGATCAACTCCGAGTACGCGGCCATGGCGATCAGCGCCATGATCCGAGTCTGGGCGCCGGACTCGGCCGCGCTCCGCAACAAGGAGGCGCTGACCATCGCCAATCGCGAAGAGCGAGGGGACTTCCCACCGCTCGTGGGGCAATGGGCATGGGTATCCGAGCGCGTCGGTGTCATCGCGTCGACGGATGTGGGAATTTCCACTGTCCGCGGTGATGGTGGAACAAACGTCTACGCTGATGACGAACTCGACGCGGCGGCAGCTGTGCGGAACATGCGGACGACATTCGAGACGAATTCGATGCTGGAGCTACCGTTCAAAGCCCCGATGTGGTGACGTGATGTGGCTCGGGTTTCGTCGGGCGAGCGACCTCGGACTTACGGCCGACGACATTTCCGTCATCTATACGCCGATGGAGCCGTGAACGAATGTCCTTTCCTCAGTGGTTGCGAACTTCTCAGGCAACGGCGACGGGCGTGTGGGACTCCCGAGCAGAGTCCGAGGAATTGCTCGCGAGTCGGTCGGCAATGCAGCTGCAAGCCTATGACCGGCTTCTCGGAGGTTCCGAGCAGTGGCGCATACGGTTCGAGCAGTCCTCGGAGACAATCGCGTCCACACCGGACGCGCTCGCTCCAGTCCTCACCGAGCACGTGTTCCGGGACGCGGAGGGTGCGCCTTTTCCCGCTCGCGGTTACGAGCTGACCCTCGTCAAAGAGGGCGTTGCAGGTCACATTGCGATCGACCTTCGGGTTGGAGTGTCTCGCCCCGGCCGTCGAGCTCCGGCCAATCGGTGTGTCGTCACGATCCTCGGGCCGAAGCGGGAGGACGGTGAACGCCTGTCGATCGACTCCACTCTCGCGGAAGGTGTGCTCCAGGGGATGGTGGCCGCCTGGGATCCGGATTCGGCTGCTGTCCGTGACCGCGACGGTGCGCAGGCTTCCGCTGGGCGAGGGCACTTCGCTCCGCTTGCGGGCCAGCGTTCCTGGGTGTCGAGTCGCGTGGGAGAGATCGCGGGGAGCACTTCCCGAGTGACCGTGACTGCTGCCGAGGGAGGGGCTTACCTCTTCGCTGACGACGATCTCGACTCCGCCTCCGCGATCCAGGAGATGCTGGCTACGTTCGATGCGAACGATGCGCAGTCGATCCCTGCCGGATGAGCCTCGCTGTGCCGAGTTCGGGCTCGCGCTGATCCAAATCGAATGGTCGACCTGAACGTAGATGCCGCCCTCATCTGACGTTACATCGGCAAGGATCCTGCCGATCCCACCTCGATCTCCGGTGTCCGTCGGCCCGACGGCTCGGTCCTCGAGTTCGGCGACATCGCGAAGATGATCGACCAAGCAAACCGTCAGTCGGACGGGCTCCCAGACGGAGCGGCACTCGGGTGGCACGTGTCCGATCTGCGGTCCGCGAGTAGCTGCGGGATGCTGATGTTCAGCCGAGTGACCTCGCGGTGATCTCCACGCCGCGTGCCTGATGAACGAACTGGAACGAGGACGATGAACTACCCGAACTGGGTCCGTGGCCGGGTGCTCGTGCGGGCGGAGTGGGACGGACGCCCAGCGGAGGTGACCGACCTCGCGGATTCCCTGCTCGTGCTGTTACAGGACATCGACGCAGCGCTCGGTGACCGTCGGCCGTGGACCTTCGACGGCGTCGGCCTGGTCGACGAGTACGAATCGACGACCTTGACGGCATTGGTTCGCGGTGGTGTCGAACGGGGTGACGACGGCACGGAATGGCCCGCCCACGGGTACAACGTGCTCGCGAACCGCACGGGCGAGTGGGGATTCGTCTCTCTCAGTCTACGAGTCGGCGCATCGGTCCCGGGGCGCCGACGACCCGCGAACTCCGTGATGGCCACCGTGACTGGTCCAACCGTCGACGGTGCATCGCGAGCACCGAGTGTCGAACTCGTCGAAGCCGTGCTGCGAGCGATCGTGCGAGCGTGGGACCCGGACACGGCTGCGGCGTACGACCGCGGCGCGGCGCGAGCCACGGAGGGCCTCGGGCGGTTCACTCCGGTCATCGGGCAGCGAGCGTGGGTCTCCCGGCGGATCGGCACCATCGAGACTGTCAGTCCGGGTGTCGCCGCGAGGGCTGACGTGCAGGGCACCTACCTCGATGCGGACGACGCTCTGGACTCGTGGTCTGCCGCGCTTGCGGTTCGAGCGTCCTCGCAAGCGAACGGCATCGAGACCATCGCACGCGCCGCATGAACGGCGTGACGTCGTCCCCACGGAGCGGGGACGGATGGCCGGCGTGGTGCCGGACGAGCCGGCTCACTGCGCGCGCCGCCTGGGACGCTCGTGGTGAAGAAGTCAGCGCTCTCGCAAGTCGGCTCGCTCGGCAACTCCGGGCGTACGACGAGATCCTCGGCCGTGCCGATGCGTGGACGCTCGTCGATGATGACAGCACCGTGTCCGCTGATGCCTCCATGCTGGGTGCGGTGATGGCCGTCAGGGTGCACCGAGACGCCGAGAACGTCGCTTTCCCAGCGCACGGGCACGTCCTCAGTGTCGCCCGCGAAGCGGCAGCAGGGTTCCTGGCGGTACGACTCCGGGTCGGATCGTCGCGGGTCGTCAAGCGGATGCCGGCCAACTCCGTGCAGGTGACGATCGCCGGTCCGTTCCGGAACGGGGAGCGGCGGTCCATCGATCCCCATCCGGTGGAGGGAGTCCTCCGCGGGCTCGTGATCGCGTGGGAACCGGATTCGGCGGCGGTGTTCGACGACGGGGCGAGCGCAGCCGAGGGACGTGGCAAGTTCGCCCCGGTGATCGGGCAGCGCACCTGGGTGTCCGATCGCATCGGCGAGGTCGAGACTGCGACGTCCGGAGTCCGCACGCACCACGCGGACGACGGCTGCTACCTGTTCGCGGACGATGCACTGGACTCGAAGTCTGCCGTGCACGAAGTGTGGTCCACCCTGCAGACCAACGGCGTCACGGCGATCGCTCGGGCGACACCCACGTATCCGTCGTGACGGCGCGCACGGGCCTGCCCGATGAGCGCGCGTACAGCGATCGGACGCTCGCGGTGCTGCGCCACCTCTTCGCACGCGCGGGGTTCGACGACGCGACGACGCGGTCCGACCGGGTGGAGTTCGGTGACCTCGAAACGCGCTTCCGGTAGGCTCGCCCGCCCGGGAACCGCGTTCGGTCGGCCGCTGGATCGACCTGCAGCGGCGCGGCCCCGCTCAGGAGGCTTCGGCTGACCGGCGTAGCGTCCACCCCATGACGAAGCACTGGGTGGCCCCGCGGTTCGGTGGCAGCGAAGTCCTCGAGTACGTCGACGCCGAGGTCCCCGCCCCCGGCCCCGGCGAGGTCACGATCGACGTCCGCGCCGCCGGCATGAACCCCGCCGACACGAAGCACACCCGGCAGGGTGACCCGTCCGACCTGCCGATCGCCGTGGGCTACGAGGTCGCCGGCGTCCTCAGCGCCGTCGGCCCGGACACCGAGATCGCCTCCGGCGGGGGAACCGTCGGCGACGAGGTCCTCGCCTTCCGCGTCGCCGGCGGATGGGCGGAACGGATCACGGTCCCCGCCGTGGACGTCTTCGCGAAGCCGGCCACGCTCGGCTTCCCCGAGGCGGCGAACCTCCTGCTCGCCGCCGCCACGGCGGCCGACATGATCCGCGTCACGCGCGCCGAGGGGCGCGACACGGTCGTCGTCCACGGCGCCTCCGGTGCGGTCGGCGTCAGCCTCCTCCAGCTCCTCCGCCCGCTCGGCGCGCGGGTCATCGGCACCGCGTCGGAGCGCAACGCCGACACCGTCCGACGCTTCGGTGGCGAGTGGGTCGCGTACGGCGACGGCCTGGAGGCGCGGATCGGGGAACTCGCACCGTCCGGTGTCGACGTGGCACTGGACTGCGTCGGCACCGACGAGGCCGTCGACGTCTCGCTCGCGTTGGTCGCGGATCGCGGCCGTATCGTGACGATCGCCGCGCAGGGTCGGGCGGCGCGCGACGGCTTCCCTGCGGTCGGTGGCGGGCAGCCGGAGAGCAAGGCGTTCCGGGATTCGGTCCGGCAGCGGCTGATCGACCTCGCGGGGGCGGGCCAGCTCGAGGTGCCCGTCGCACGCACCTTCCCGCTGGCCGAAGCGAAGGCGGCCGCCGAGCTGCTGGAGTCGCAGCACCCCGGCGGAAAGCTCGCGCTGATCCCCTGACCGGTCCGGGTCCTCCGCTGGGGTGACGCGCTCGCCTGCCCGGACGTGCTTGACTCTGTGTGCATCGACAGCGTGTGCATCAAGAGCGTGGGCGCCGACAGGCAGCCGGAAGGATCGAACTCGTGAGCAACCAGTACCCGCCGCCGTACGGTCAGAACCAGAACCCGTACGGGCAGCAGCCCTACGGCGCGCAGAACCCGTACGGCGCTCCGACGCCGAACGGGCAGCAGCAGGGCCAGCCGCCCCTCTGGGCGCCCTGGTACGGGATCCCGTTCCCGCAGGCGTTCCTGCGCTTCTGGAAGAAGTACGTCCGGTTCGACGGCCGCGCCAGCAAGAGCGAGTACTGGTTCTGGGCGCTCTGGTACGTGATCGGCAACGTCGCTGCGGGCATCGTCGGATCGGTCTTCAACGTCCTGCCGTTCATCTCGAACGGCGACGACGGCGTCGTCCGGCTGTGGGCGCTCGCGACGTTCATCGGGTTCATCGCACTGACCGTGCGACGGCTGCACGACGTGAACCTCAGCGGGTACTTCGCGCTGTTCTTCATCATCCCGCCGATCGGGGTGCTGTTCTCGCTCATCGTCGGGCTGATGGGCACTGTTCCGCAGGGCCAGCAGTACGACCGGCCCGATCGCGGCTGACCAGCCGTTCCGTGGTCCCGACACCCCCGTCACGAACTGACGGGGGTGTCGGCGTTCTGGTTGACTCTGAGCCGACACCGTCAGCCGACACACAGGGGGACCCCGTGAGTGACCAGTACCCGAACCAGAACCCGTACGGACAGCAGCCGGCACCGACCGGACCCGGGGGCGAGCCGCCGCTCTGGGCGCCGTACTACGGCATCTCGTTCGGCAAGGCGTTCTCGCGCTTCTTCAAGAAGTACGCGAAGTTCTCCGGTCGCGCGAGCCGGAGCGAGTACTGGTGGTGGTACCTCTGGAGCGCCATCATCGGCACGGTCGGGTCGATCATCTCGGGCATCCTGACCGCCGCCACGGGCACCACGACCACCACGACGACCTCGAACTACACGGGCTTCTCGACCATGTCGACGAACCCGCTGGTGGGCACGCCGTTCTGGATCATCGGCCTCGCGCTCATCATCCCGACGCTGGCGCTGATCGTGCGGCGCCTGCACGACGCGAACCTCAGCGGGCTCCTCGCGCTGCTGCTCATCATCCCGTTCTTCGGCGCGATCGCGGTCTTCATCATGATGTTCCTGCCGTCGAACCCCGAGGGTGCGCGCTTCGACCGCCCGGAGGGTGCCCGATGACGAACGACGGCACGCCGCAGTGGGGCCAGCCGGAAGGCGGCCAGCCCCAGCAGCCGTCCGGTCAGCAGCAGCCGCACGCCCAGCAGCCGTACGCGCAGCAGCCGAACGCGCAGCAGCCGTACGCCCAGCCGTACCCGCAGTACGCGCAGCCGATCCCGGTCGGCCCCGACGGTGCCCCGCCACTGTGGGCCCCCTGGTACGGCATCGGGTTCCTCGACGCCTTCACGCGGTTCTTCAAGAAGTACGCCCGGTTCGACGGGCGCGCCAGTCGCAGTGAGTACTGGTTCTGGGTGCTGGGCAACGCCATCGTGACCATCGTCCTCCTCGGGGGATACCTGGTGTCCCTCTTCAGCTGGCTCGGGGCGAACACGACCACGGACGCGTACGGCAACACGCAGACGACGACGACCGGTGCACCCGTGCTCGCCCTCGTCTTCATCGGCCTCCTCGGGCTCTGGTGGCTGGCGACGCTCGTGCCGAACATCGCGCTCGGGTGGCGCCGCGTGCACGACGCCAACCTCGCCGGCCCGTTCTGGATCATCGCGCTGTTCGTCGGCATCGCCGCCGTCGTGTTCGGCTGCCTCGGCCCGAACCCGGCCGGCGCACAGTACGACCGCCCCGACCTGGGCTGACGCGCGCGCGACGAAGCGGCCCTCCCCGTCAGGGGAGGGCCGCTTCGTCGTACCGGTCGTGTCGCGGAGCGACTCGGTGTCAGACCACCCGGAGGCGGGAGAGCGAGCCGTCCACGACGAGGTCCCGCACCGTGACGGACGGATCCGCCGTCTGGAACCGGAGCGCGCCTCCTGGCTGGTCGAACCAGGGCTGCACGAACCGGACCGTCACCAGGAACGGTCGCTCCACCAGGTAGCGGTGCGTCTCCGGCGCCTGGGCGACGTGCGGCGGCAGCGACCGCTGCGATGCCGGGGTGTCCAGCGGGTGCAGCAGGTAGCCGTCGGGGCCGCCGATGCGGTCCACCGGGACACCTGCGGGGATCTGGATGGTGAGCCCCTGCTCGCCGGCCTGCGCGACCTGCTGCGCGAGCTGCGGGTACGTGGACGCCGCGCGGTCGCGGATCCCGTCGAGTTCGTAGCGGGGGATGTCGCGCGGCGCCGGGAACGGACGGTTGAGGAACCGCCGGAGCATCTCGACCGCGTCCTCTTCGCCCCGCGCGGTCGCGAGACGACGGGCGGTGCCGTAGTCGACGACCTCCAGCGCGAACTCGTCGTGCTGCGCCGGCACGATGCGGAGCGCGCCCTCGACGGGCGGCTCGTGCAGGGTCTCGCCGGGGAGCTGCACGTAGCGGATCGTGTAGCCGAGCTGGTCGAGGATGGGGCGGGTGTCCGCGAACGTCATGGAGCGGAGCCTATCGGTGGTGTCTTTGCCGAGCCTTGGACGATGCCGAGCGTCGGCCGGTGTCAGGCCTTGCCCCGCATCAGTGCCTGCTTGACCTCCGAGATGGCCTTGGTGACCTGGATGCCGCGGGGGCAGGCGTCGGTGCAGTTGAAGGTCGTGCGGCAGCGCCAGACGCCTTCCTTGTCGTTGAGGATGTCGAGGCGCACGTCGGCGGCGTCGTCGCGCGAGTCGAAGATGAAGCGGTGCGCGTTCACGATCGCGGCCGGGCCGAAGTACTGGCCGTCCGTCCAGAACACGGGGCAGGACGACGTGCACGCGGCGCAGAGGATGCACTTCGTGGTGTCGTCGAAGCGAGCGCGGTCGGCGACGGACTGCACACGCTCCTTGCCCTTCTCCGGAGCGGAGCTGGCCTGCAGGAACGGCTGGACCTCGCGGAAGGACTTGAAGAAGGGCTCCATGTCGACGACGAGGTCCTTCTCGAGCGGCAGGCCCTTGATCGCCTCGACGTAGATCGGCTTGGACACGTCGAGGTCCTTGATGAGGGTCTTGCACGCGAGCCGGTTGCGGCCGTTGATGCGCATCGCGTCGGACCCGCACACGCCGTGCGCGCAGGAGCGTCGGAAGGTCAGCGACCCGTCCTGGTCCCACTTGATCTTGTGCAGCGCGTCGAGGATGCGGTCGGTCGGCAGCATCATGACGTCGAAGTCCTGCCAGCGCGGCTCGTCGTCGACGTCCGGGTCGAAGCGCCGGATGATCAGGGTGACGGGGAACGAACCGGGAGGGGCGTCCTGCACCGTGTCGGTACGGGGTGCGTCGGAGACCAGGGTGTCGGTCATCTCAGTACTTCCTCTCCATCGGCTGGTACCGCGTCACGACGACTGGTTTCCAGTCGAGGCTGATGTGGTCGTCGGCGAGTGACGAGTGCGGGTCGCCCGTCAGGTACGCCATGGTGTGCTGCATGTAGTTCTCGTCGTCGCGCTTCGGGTAGTCGTCGCGCATGTGGCCGCCGCGGCTCTCCTTGCGGTTGCGGGCCGAGTAGACGACGACCTCGGCGAGGTCGAGGAGGAACCCGAGCTCGACGGCCTCGAGCAGGTCGGTGTTGAACCGCTTGCCCTTGTCCTGCACCGAGACCTGCATGAAGCGGTTCCGGAGCGTGTGGATGGTCTCGGTGACGCGCGCGAGGGACTCGTCGGTGCGGAACACCTGCGCGTTCTTGTCCATCTCGTCCTGCAGCTCCTTGCGCAGGGCGGCGACGCGCTCGGTGCCGGTGGAGGCACGGAGCTGCGCGAGCATGTCGCGGACACCGGCGGCCGGGTCCTCGGGGAGGGGCAGGAACTCGGCGGTCTTGACCCACTCGGCGGCGTTGTTGCCGGAGCGCTTGCCGAACACGTTGATGTCGAGCAGCGAGTTGGTGCCGAGGCGGTTCGAGCCGTGCACGGAGACGCAGGCGCACTCGCCGGCGGCGTACAGGCCGGGCACGACGGTCGTGTTGTCGTACAGGACCTCGGCGTCGGTGTTCGTCGGGATGCCGCCCATCGCGTAGTGCGCCGTCGGCATGACGGGGACGGGCTCGACGACGGGGTCGACACCGAGGTACGTGCGGGCGAACTCGGTGATGTCGGGGAGCTTCGTCTCGAGCACCTCGGCCCCGAGGTGCGTGCAGTCGAGGAGCACGTAGTCCTTGTTCGGGCCGGCGCCGCGGCCCTCCGCGACCTCCTGCACCATGCAGCGCGCGACGATGTCACGTGGTGCGAGGTCCTTGATGGTCGGGGCGTAGCGCTCCATGAACCGCTCGCCCGAGGCGTTGCGGAGGATCGCGCCCTCGCCGCGGGCACCCTCGGTGAGGAGGATGCCGAGGCCGGCGAGCCCGGTCGGGTGGAACTGGAAGAACTCCATGTCCTCGAGCGGCAGGCCGGTGCGCCACACGATGCCGACACCGTCGCCGGTCAGGGTGTGCGCGTTCGAGGTCGTCTTGTACATCTTGCCGAAGCCGCCGGTCGCGAAGATCATCGCCTTGGCGTGGAAGACGTGCAGCTCACCGGTCGCGAGCTCGAAGGCGACGACGCCGGCCGGCTGCTTGCGGGTGACGCCGTCCTCGCCGACGACGTCGACCATGATGAGGTCGAGCGCGTAGAACTCGTTGAAGAAGTTCACGCCGAGCTTCACGCAGTTCTGGAACAGCGTCTGCAGGATCATGTGGCCCGTGCGGTCGGCGGCGTAGCAGGCCCGGCGGACGGGGGACTTGCCGTGGTCGCGGGTGTGACCGCCGAAGCGCCGCTGGTCGATCTTGCCCTCGGGCGTGCGGTTGAACGGCAGACCCATGTTCTCGAGGTCGATGACCGCGTCGATCGCCTCCTTCGCCAGGATCTCGGCGGCGTCCTGGTCGACCAGGTAGTCGCCGCCCTTGATCGTGTCGAAGGTGTGCCACTCCCACGAGTCCTCTTCGACGTTCGCCAGCGCCGCCGCCATGCCGCCCTGCGCCGCACCGGTGTGCGAGCGCGTCGGGTACAGCTTCGAGATGACGGCCGTCTTCGCCTTCGGCCCGGCTTCGATGGCGGCACGCATGCCGGCACCGCCCGCCCCGATGATGACGATGTCGAACTGGTGGTGGTGCACGGTGGTCTCGGTCACAGGGGTCTTTCCGTAGACGGTGGGAAGGCGGTCGGCAGCGGGGGTGGTGCTACTGCGCCGGGCAGAAGGAGGGCAGGTCCGCGGCGGCTGCGCCCGCGGGGCACGGGTCGAACGTCCAGCACACGAGCAGGCCGAGGACGATGAGCACGACGCACGCGATGAGGATGGCGACGAGCAGCGTCTTCCGGATGCCCGGCTTCGACACGTAGTCGTTGACGATCGTCCGCATGCCGTTCGAGCCGTGGATGAGGGCGAGGACGAGCATGAGCGAGTCCCACACCTGCCAGAACGGCGACGCCCACTTGCCGGCGACGAACGCGAAGTCGATCTGCTTGACGCCCTCGCCCGCCACCATGTTGACGAAGAGGTGCCCGAAGATCAGCACGACGAGCAGGACGCCCGAGCCGCGCATGTAGATCCAGCCCCACTTCTCCCAGTTGGTGGTGCGGCGGGCTGCTGCTGCCGAGCGCGGGGGCTCGATGGTCTGCGTGGTCATCGGTGTGCCCCCTTAGTTGAAGTCGGCGACGAGGTTCATGAGCTGGCGCGGCAGGAAGCCCGCGATGGCGATCGCCCAGAGGACGATCACGATCCAGAACATGGCCCGCTGGTACTTGGGGCCCTTCGACCAGAAGTCGATGAGGATGATCCGGAGCCCGTTGAACGCGTGGAACACGATGGCCATGACGAGGGCGATCTCGCCGAGGTTCATGATCGGCGTCTTGTAGGTGCCGATGACCGCGTTGTAGGCCTCTGGGGAGAGCCGCACGAGTGCCGTGTCGAGGATGTGCACGAGCAGGAAGAAGTAGATCGCGACGCCGGTGATCCGGTGCAGGACCCAGGACCACATGCCGGTGGACCCGCGGTAGAGCGTTCCCTGCGGTGTCCGAGAAGCGCGTGGCGCCTCGATCGTCACCTGGGGTGCGGCGGTCGCCGTACCCCCTCCGGTCTGCTCGGCCATGAGCTCGTCCTCCCATAGGACGGGCTCGCCCGATCGGCGAGCCCTTGCCGTTCGTGTTCGTGTTCGGAACACCACCATCCTATGCGCGTGCGCTGACCTTCTCGTGCCACCCGGCCCGTGCACCCCGCGTCGTGGCTGGCGGCGCGCCGATCGTGCGGGCCGTGTCGTGGTGGCCGAGCAGCTGGTCGCCGACCGCCTCCCACGTCGTGCCCTCGACGCGGAGTCGTCCCGCGGACCCCATCCGGTCCGCGAGCGCACGGTCGTGGTGCAGGCGCAGGACCGCCCGGCGGAGCGCCTGCGGGACGTCCGGGTCGTACAGCTCGCCGTCGAGTCCGGGCGCGACGAGGTCCAACGGGCCGCCCGACGCCGGTGCGATGACCGGCAGGCCGCTGGCGTGCGCCTCCTGCAGGGTCTGGCCGAAGGTCTCCGCGGGGCCGGTGTGCACGAACAGGTCGAGGGCCGCGTACGCGTCCGCCAGCGCGTCGCCGCGCAGCGGGCCGGTGAAGGTCACGTCCAGGTGACGGAGCCGTCGTTCGAGGACGGGCCTGGAGGGACCGCCTCCTGCGACCACGATCCGGATGCCCGGGATGCCGCCGAGCTCCGCGAGCCGCTCGACCTCCTTCTCCGGTGCCAGCCGCCCCACGTACCCGACGATCGTCTCGCCGCCCGGCGCGATGCGCCGACGCAGCGCACGGACGTGGCCCGAGTGGCGACGTGACGGGTGGAACAGCTCGGTGTCGACGCCGCGTCCCCAGCGCGCGACGCGCGGGACGCCGTCCTCCGCCAGCATCGCGGCGGTGGCGCTCGACGGCGCGAGCGTCAGCGAGGCGCCGGAGTGGATGCGCCCCAGGATCTTCCTGACCAACGGGACGGTCGCGGTCAGGCCGTTGCGGCGGGCGAACCCGGCCACGTCGGTCTGGAAGACGGCGACGGAGGGGATACCGAGCCTCCCGGCTGCCGTGATCGCGCGCCCACCCAACAGGAACGGACTCGCGGCGTGGAGGACGTCGGCGCCGGAGGCGGCGAGGATCGTGTCGAGCACCGGGTGGGGGAGTGCTACCGGGAACTGCCGGTACGCGACGGCGGGCACGCGGTGGACGTCGAAGGAGCGGTAGCGCTCGACCTCGGTCCGGGAGCGGAACTGGGCGAGGCCCGGGGTGTCCGGCGCGATCACGACCGCGCGGTGGCCACGGCGTTCCAGGTGGTCGAGGACCGCCAGGACGCTGGTGGTCACGCCGTTGAGGGTGGGCAGGAAGCTCTCGGTCACGACGGCGACGGTCCGTTGGGACGTGCCGCGCTCCACGCTGCGTGCGTTCATGGCACGGCCCATGGTCCGCGCGCCGTGTGTCCCGGTGGGGCCGTCGACGTGAACGGGGCGCGCGCACGGGGTGAACAGGCCGTGCGGGTGACCGCATGCGCGAAGCGTGCGGGAAGCACCCAGGTCGTACCCGTCGGCACCGGTACGGTGGCCACGTGGCAGACGCACTCGAGGACTTCTACGCGATCATCCCCGCCGGGGGCATCGGATCGCGGCTGTGGCCGTTGTCGCGGGCGGACGCGCCCAAGTTCCTGCACGAC
Source organism: Curtobacterium sp. 1544 (assembly GCF_040544915.1). NCBI lineage: Bacteria > Bacillati > Actinomycetota > Actinomycetes > Micrococcales > Microbacteriaceae > Curtobacterium > Curtobacterium sp. 1544. Next base: position 114,347 of record NZ_JBEPKX010000006.1, on the reverse strand, counting down.
CTGACGGGCTCGGGCACCTCGCTGCTCCGGCAGACGTGGGACCGGCTCGCGCCCCTGTCCGGCGATCAGCGGATCATGGTCGTGACCGGCCGTGCGCACCGTGTCGCCGTCGAGTCGCAGCTGCCGGGCGTCGCGGACCACAACGTCGTGCTCGAGAGCGAGCCGAAGGACTCCACGGCGGCCATCGGTCTCGCCGCGGCGATCCTCCGTCGTCGTGAGCCCGACGTCGTCATCGGGTCGTTCGCGGCGGACCACGTCATCGGCGACGAGCGCGGCTTCCGACGCTCCGTCCGCGAGGCCGTCGTCGCCGCGCGTGCCGGCTACGTGACGACGATCGGCATCACGCCGACCGAACCCGCGATCGGCTTCGGCTACATCCACGCGCACGGGGACCCCCTCGGCATCGAGGGGGCCCCGACCGCGCACGCCGTCCGGTCCTTCGTCGAGAAGCCGGACCTCGAGACCGCCCGCTCGTACGTCGAGCAGGGTACGTACCTCTGGAACGCCGGCATGTTCATCGCCCGCGCCGACGTCCTGCTCGCCGAGATCGGCCGGACGAAGCCCGAGCTGCTCGCCGGGCTCGAGGAACTGGCCGACGCATGGGACACCTCCTCCCGCGGGGCCGTCGTCGACGCGGTGTGGCCGGAGCTCGAGAAGATCGCCATCGACTACACCGTCGCCGAACCCGCTGCCGCTGCCGGTCGCATGGCCGTCATCCCGGGCGACTTCGACTGGGACGACGTCGGGGACTTCGCGTCCCTGGCGAAGCTGCAGTCCGGGGGGCGGGCGAACAACCTCGCCGTGCTCGGCGACGGCGCCCGCATCCTGGCGGACTCGTCGAGCGGGATCGTCGTCTCGCACAGTCAGCGGCTCATCTCGCTCATCGGGGTCGAGGACATCGTCGTCGTGGACACCCCCGACGCCCTGCTCGTGACCACCAGTGCGAACGCGCAGCGGGTCAAGGGTGTGGTGGATGCACTGAAGATCAGCGGCCGCGGCGACGTCCTGTAGCGCTCCATCACGAAAAGCGCTTGACGCCCCCAGAACTGGGGACGGAACGGTGACTCCGCGTTACGGGCGCGTTTCCGTGCGGTCGCGATCCCGTAACTGATCCACAGACCCCTCCGAGGTCGTTCTGTACCGGCCGGGCGGTCGTGTACTGTCGCCACGATCGCCCGGAACGCACGTGGTCCGGGCACGCTCCCCGGAGGAACCCACCCGTGACATCTCGTACCCGTCAGGTCCTGCTGAGCGCGCTCGCGCTCGCCGGCACCGTTGCCGTCCTCGCCGGTTGCTCGGCGGCCCCGTCCGACACCGCGACGGCCAAGAAGACCGACTTCCGCCCCTGCATGGTCTCCGACGCCGGTGGCTTCGACGACAAGTCGTTCAACCAGCTCGGTTACGAGGGCATGGTCGACGCCGCGGACGACCTCGGCGCCACCTACAAGAAGGCCGAGTCGAAGGACGCGACCGTCTACGACTCGAACATCCAGCAGCTCGTCGGTCAGAACTGCAACCTCATCGTCACCGTCGGGTTCAACCTCGCCGACGCCACGAAGAAGCAGGCTGCGGAGAACCCGGACACGAACTTCGCGATCATCGACGACAACTCGATCGACGCGAAGAACGTCAAGCCGATCACCTTCGACACCTCGCAGGCGGCGTTCCTCGCCGGCTACGCGGCGGCGTCCTACTCGAAGTCCGGCGTCGTCGGGACCTTCGGTGGCATGCAGATCCCGACCGTCACCATCTTCATGGACGGCTTCGCGGACGGCGTGAAGTACTACAACGAGCAGAAGTCGAAGGACGTCAAGGTCGTCGGCTGGAACGTCGACACCGGCAAGGGCTCGTTCACGGGTGGCTTCGAGGCCGGCACGCAGGCCAAGGCCGTCGCGCAGACCCTCATCGACCAGGACGCCGACGTGATCCTGCCCGTCGGTGGCCCGATCTACCAGTCCGCTGCCGAGGCCATCAAGGACGCGAACAACGGTTCGGTCCTGATCGGCGCTGACAGCGACCTCTACGAGGCCGACCCGCGCTACAAGGACATCGCCTTCACCTCGGTCGAGAAGGGCATGCGACCCGCCACGAAGGACGTCGTCGAGCAGGCCGCCGACGGCAAGTTCTCCAACACGCCGTACGTCGGCACGCTGAAGAACGACGGCGTCGGCATCGCGCCGTTCCACGACTTCGCCGACAAGGTCGACAAGGGCCTCGAGAAGGAGCTCGACACGATCAAGGCGGGCATCATCGACGGCTCGATCAAGGTCAAGACGCAGTCCTAACCCGATGAACGCGGGCGGGGGAGCCTCCCTCGCCCGCGTTCTCGTGCGCCCGTGTGGCGCGCGTGAGACAGAAATAGACTCCCGAACATGAAGCTCGAACTCCGCGGCATCACGAAGCGGTTCGGCCCCCTCGTCGCCAACGACCACATCTCGCTCACCGTCGAGCCAGGTGAGGTCCACTGCCTCCTCGGCGAGAACGGCGCCGGCAAGTCGACCCTGATGAACGTCCTCTACGGCCTGTACCAGGCGGAGGAGGGCGAGATCCTCCTCGACGACGTCGTCCAGGACTTCGACGGCCCCGGCGACGCCATGCGCGCCGGCATCGGCATGGTGCACCAGCACTTCATGCTCGTGCCCGTGTTCACCGTCGCCGAGAACGTCATGCTCGGTCAGGAGCAGACCACGTTCGGCGGTCGGCTCGACCTCGCCGGTGCCCGCAAGCGCGTGCGGGAGATCTCCGAGCGCTTCGGGTTCGACGTCGACCCCGACGCCAAGATCGAGGACCTGCCCGTCGGCGTGCAGCAGCGCGTCGAGATCATCAAGGCGCTGTCCCGCGACGCGAAGGTCCTGGTGTTCGACGAGCCGACGGCCGTCCTCACCCCGCAGGAGACCGACGAGCTGATGGGCATCATGCGGCAGCTCCGCGAGGCGGGCACCGCGATCGTCTTCATCACCCACAAGCTCCGCGAGGTCCGCGCAGTCGCCGACCGCATCACCGTGATCCGGCTCGGCAAGGTCGTCGGCGAGGCGTCGCCCACCGCGACGAACAACGAGCTCGCAGCGCTGATGGTCGGCCGCGCGGTCTCGCTCGTCGTCGACAAGACGCCGGCGACCGGGGGCGAGGACGCCCTCGTCGTCGACGGCCTGACCGTCACCGACCCGAACGGCATCGTGCTCGTCGACGACGTCTCGTTCAGCGTCCGCCGGGGGGAGATCCTCGCGATCGCCGGGGTCCAGGGCAACGGCCAGACCGAGCTCACCGAGGCGATCCTCGGCCTCGAAGCCGTGCACGGCGGGCGGGTCACGCTCGACGGTCAGGAGCTCACCGGCCGCAGCGTCAAGCAGATCCTCGACGCGGGCGTGGGCTTCGTGCCCGAGGACCGCAAGGAGGACGGGCTCGTCGGCGAGTTCACCATCGCCGAGAACCTCATGCTCGACCGTGCCGACCACGCCGAGTTCGTCCGCGCCGGCACCATCCGCTCGGCGGAGCGTGACGCCTTCGCCGACGAGAAGATCGCCGAGTTCGACATCCGCACGCCCGGTCGCACCACCGCTGCGGGGCGCCTGTCCGGCGGCAACCAGCAGAAGATCGTCCTCGCCCGCGAACTCAGCCGCGACCTGCGGCTCTTCGTGGCGGCGCAGCCCACGCGCGGCATCGACGTCGGGTCGATCGAGTTCGTGCACAAGCGCATCGTCGCGACCCGCGACACCGGCGTCCCGGTCATCGTCGTCTCCACGGAGCTCGACGAGGTCGTGGCGCTCGCCGACCGGATCGCCGTGATGTACCGCGGCGGGATCGTCGGCATCGTCCCCGCGGACACCCCGCGCGACGTCCTCGGTCTCATGATGGCGGGCGAACTGCCCGAAGGAACGGAGCTGGCAGCGTGAGCACCCCCACGCCAGACAACACGCAGCCGGAGACGCAGCCTGAGTCCGGCGCCCCGCTGACGGACGACCGCCTGCAGGACGTCGAGTCCACCCCGCACCTCATGACGGACTCCGCCGAGGACACCGAGTGCCGCAACGGCGAGGACCGCTGGCACGCCGCCCTCCAGGGCATCCTGAACGGCTCCGCCCTCGTCACGGTGCTCGCCGTCGTCCTCGCGCTCGTCGCGTGCGGCATCCTCATCGCGATCACCGACGAGAACGTCCGCGCGGCCGCGGGCTACTTCTTCGCACGCCCCGTCGACACGCTCCGGGCGATCGGCACCGCGGTCGGCGGCTCCTACGCCTCGCTGTTCGAGGGGTCCGTGGTCAACTTCGGCGCCTCGAGCTTCCAGCAGGCCATCGTGCCGCTCACCCGCTCGGTCGACTACGCGGTGCCGCTCGTCGCCGCGGGCCTCGGCGTCGCCCTGGCGTTCCGCGCCGGCCTGTTCAACATCGGCGGCCAGGGGCAGATCCTGATGGGCGCCGCAGCCGCCGGCTGGGTCGGGTTCTCCTTCGACCTGCCCGCCGCGATCCACATCCCCCTCACCATCGTCGCCGGCATCGTCGGTGGCGCGGTCTGGGGCGGCATCGTCGGTGTGCTCAAGGCCCGCACCGGTGCGCACGAGGTGATCGTCACGATCATGCTCAACTACGTGGCGCTGTACCTGGTGAGCTACCTGCTGCGCACCCCGAAGCTGCTGCAGGCGCCGGGCAGCACGAACCCGATCTCACCCGCGACGAAGGACAGCGCGGTGCTCCCGTCGCTCTTCGGCGCCCGGTACGGCATCGACCTCGGATTCATCGTGGCGATCCTCGCGGTCGTCGTCGTGTGGTGGCTCGTCAACAAGTCGTCGCTCGGCTTCCGGTTCCGCACGATCGGTGAGAACCCCCGTGCGGCCCGGGTCGCCGGCATGAGCGTGCCCGCCCTCACCATCTGGGTGCTCGTCATCTCCGGTGCCCTCGTCGGCATCGCCGGTGCGTACCAGGTGCAGGGCGCGGTCACGACCGGGTTCACCTCGGGCATCGACGCCGGCATCGGCTTCGACGCGATCACCGTCGCACTCCTCGGACGCTCGAAGCCGTGGGGCGTGTTCTGGGCGGCGATCCTGTTCGGCGTGCTGAAGAACGGTGGCTACGCCATGCAGGCCGCGAACGGCATCCCGATCGACATCGTGGGCGTCATCCAGGCCCTCATCGTCCTCTTCATCGCGGCCCCGCCGCTCGTCCGCGCGATCTTCCGGATCCCGCAGCCGGGTGCACGTCGTCGCGTCACCACGAAGAACAGCAAGAAGGCGGTCGCCGCGTGAGCACCCTCAGCCCCACGGCGGCACCCGCGTCGCCCCTCGCCGACCGTCCGGTCGAGACCACCCGCAGCTGGAAGCTCCCGATCGGGTACGCCGTCTTCACGGTGCTCGCGCTCGTGTTCTTCGTCCTGCTCCACCGCACCGGCACGACGACGTTCCGCCTCGCCAACAGCGGCGACTTCTTCGCCCTGCCGGACGTCCCGCTGGCCGCCGGTGCGACCGGGTACGTGGTCGTCGTCCTCCTGGCGATCGCCACCGTGTACGCGTTCGTCGAGGTCCGGGCCTTCCGACGCGTCCCGCTCTGGGTCACGTCGGTCTTCGCGATCGTGTTCGTCGTCGGGTTCCTGACGTGGGCAGCCGCCGGAGCCACCGTCCCGCTGCCCGGCCTGCTCGTCGGCGCCCTGGGCCTCAGCGTCCCGCTCGTGTTCGGTGCCCTCGGCGGCGTCATCTCGGAGCGTGTCGGTGTCGTGAACATCGCGATCGAGGGCCAGTTCCTCGCCGGCGCGTTCACCTCGGCGCTCATCGCGTCGCTGACCGGTTCGCCGTGGGTGGGCCTCGTCGGTGCGCTCGTCGCCGGTGTCCTGGTGTCGTTCATCCTCGCGGCGTTCAGCATCAAGTACCTCGTCGACCAGGTCATCGTGGGTGTCGTCATCAACGCGTTCATCTCCGGCCTGACCGGCTTCCTGTACTCGCAGGTGCTCTCGCCGAACGAGACCACGCTCAACGTCGGCGTGCGCTTCCCGAAGATCGACATCCCGCTGCTGCACCAGATCCCGGTCATCGGTCCGGTGTTCTTCGAGCAGACGGTCGTCGTCTACCTGGCCTACATCGCCGTCGCGGTCGTCACGTTCGCGCTGTTCAAGACCCGCTGGGGCCTCCGCCTCCGCGCGGTCGGTGAGCACCCGCAGGCGGCCGACACGGTCGGCATCAACGTCACGAGCACGCGGTTCTGGAACGTCTCCCTCGCGGGGGCGATCGCGGGCCTCGGTGGCGCGTACTTCACCCTCGACGCGGTCGGACCGTTCACGAAGGACATGACCGCGGGCGCCGGCTACATCGCGCTGGCCGCCGTCATCTTCGGCCGGTGGGACCCGATCAAGGCCACGCTCGCGGCGCTGCTGTTCGGCTTCGCGTCGAACCTGCAGAACACGCTCGGCGCGATCAACTCGCCCGTCCCGAGCGAGTTCCTGCTGATGCTCCCGTACGTGGTGACGATCTTCGCGGTGGCCGGCCTGGTCGGGCAGTCGCGCGGTCCTGCCGCGTCCGGCAAGCCGTACATCAAGAGCTAGCCGGGAGGCGCGGCACATGACCCACACGAACGCCCAGGGTGACCAGGCGGTCACCGCCACCGCCCCTGCGGACGCCGCCCCGCGCCTCCAGTCCGACGTGGACTGGACCGCCCTGCGGACCGCAGCGACGGCCGCGATGCGGCACGCCTACGCGCCCTACTCGTCGTTCCCGGTGGGCGCCGCGGCGCTCACCGACGACGGCCGGATCGTCTCCGGCTGCAACGTCGAGAACGCGTCCTACGGCGTCACGCTCTGCGCGGAGTGCTCGCTCGTGTCGCAGCTGCACATGACCGGCGGCGGCAAGCTCGTCGCGTTCACGTGCGTCGACGGCGACGGCGCCACCCTGATGCCGTGCGGCCGCTGCCGTCAGCTGCTGTTCGAGCACTCGACCGAGGGCATGCTCCTCGAGACCGTGTCCGGCATCCGCACCATCGACGAGGTCCTGCCGGACGCGTTCGGACCCCGGACCCTCGCCACCTACCAGCAGGAGCACTGATCCCCATGGCCGTCGAGCCCTTCGACACCGTCGACCTCATCCGCACGAAGCGCTCCGGCGGGGCGATGAGCACCGCCGAGATCGACTGGCTGGTCGACGCGTACACGCGCGGCTACGTCGAGGACCCGCAGATGGCCGCGATGGCGATGGCGATCTTCCTGAACGGGATGGAACGCCGGGAGATCAAGGACCTCACGCTCGCGATGATCGCGTCGGGGGAGCGGATGTCGTTCGGGTCGCTCGGCAAGGCGACGGTGGACAAGCACTCCACCGGCGGGGTCGGCGACAAGATCACGCTGCCGCTGGCGCCGCTCGTGGCGTCGTTCGGCGTCGCGGTGCCGCAGCTGTCCGGCCGCGGGCTCGGCCACACGGGTGGCACGCTCGACAAGCTCGAGTCGATCCCCGGGTGGCAGGCTGCGCTGTCGAACTCGCGTCTCCTCGAGATCCTGTCGGACGTCGGTGCCGTGATCTGTGCCGCTGGCACGGGCCTGGCGCCCGCGGACAAGAAGCTGTACGCCCTGCGGGACATCACCGGCACCGTCGAGTGCATCCCGCTCATCGCGTCGAGCATCATGTCGAAGAAGATCGCCGAGGGCACCGGTGCGCTCGTGCTCGACGTGAAGTTCGGGTCCGGTGCGTTCATGCCGACGTACGAGGCGTCGCGCGAGCTGGCTCAGACGATGGTCGACCTCGGGAACGACGCCGGGGTGAAGACCTCGGCACTGCTGACCGACATGGAGGTCCCGCTCGGCCTGACGATCGGCAACGCGCTCGAGGTGCGGGAGTCGGTCGAGGTGCTGGAGGGCGGCGGACCCGCCGACGTCGTCGCGCTGACCGTGGCACTGGCCTCGGAGATGCTGACGCTCGCCGGGATGCCGGACGCCGACCCGGCCGCGGCGCTGGCCGACGGCCGGGCGATGGACACCTGGCGTCGGATGATCTCGGCGCAGGGCGGCGATCCCTCGGCCGCGTTGCCGGTCGCTCGCGAGCAGCACGTCGTCACCGCGCCGTCGTCGGGTGTGCTCACGCAGCAGGACGCGCTGCCGTTCGGCGTCTCGGCCTGGCGCCTCGGTGCCGGTCGTGCGCGCGCGCAGGACCCGGTGCAGGCCGGCGCGGGCATCGAACTGCACGTCAAGCCGGGGGACACCGTGACCGAGGGACAGCCGCTCTGGACGCTGCACAGCGACGACGAGTCGCGGATCCCGCGGGCGCTGGAGTCGCTCGAGGGGGCGTGGGCGATCGGTACGTCGGCGGAGCCGCGCGGTCCGATCGTGCGGGAGCGCATCGCGGGCTGAAGCCCGTCGGCTGACCTGTGGGGAGCCTCCAGTCCGTTCGTCCGTCTGTTGTGCACAGGTGCCTGCGCTCGGTCGGTGACCACCGATAGCCTGGGGGCATGAGCGCCGACGCCCCGACCTACCGCCTGCCCGACGCCGGAGCGGTCATCAACGACCTGCCGAAGGTCTCGCTGCACGACCACCTCGACGGTGGTCTGCGTCCGGCGACGATCGTCGAGCTGGCGGAGTCGTCTGGTGTGTCGCTGCCGACCACCGACGCGGCCGAGCTGGGGCAGTGGTTCGCCGACCAGTCGAACTCCGGCTCGCTCGTCGAGTACCTCAAGACCTTCGACGTCACCACGTCGGTGATGCAGACCGCTCCGCAGCTGCACCGCGTCGCGAAGGAGTTCGTCGAGGACCTGGTCGCCGACGGCGTCGTCTACGGCGAGGTCCGCTGGGCACCCGAGCAGCACCTGCAGGGCGGCCTGACCCTCGACGAGACGGTCGACGCCGTCCAGGCCGGCATCGAGGAAGCGGTCGAGGCCGCTGGTGGCAGCATCCGCGTCGGTCAGCTCGTCACGGCGATGCGCCACGCCGACCGCTCGCTCGAGATCGCCGAGCTCGCCGTCCGGCACCGGGACGCCGGTGTCGTCGGCTTCGACATCGCCGGAGCCGAGGCCGGCTTCCCGCCCGCGAACCACCGCGCCGCGTTCGACTACCTCGCCTCCGAGCTCTTCCCCGTCACCGTGCACGCGGGCGAGGCGGACGGCCTCGCCTCGATCCGGTCCGCCCTCGTCGACGGCCGGGCCCTGCGCCTCGGCCACGGCGTCCGGATCTTCGAGGACGTCACGCTGTCCGACGCCGGTGACGGCTCGACGCTGGCCTCCCTCGGCGAGGTCGCGTCGTGGGTCCGCGACCGCGAGATCCCGCTCGAGGTCTCCCCGTCGTCGAACCTGCAGACCGGCGCGATCGCCGCGTGGGGCGACGACCTCGCCGACCACCCGTTCGACGTGCTCTACCAGCTGGGGTTCCGGGTGACGGTGAACACCGACAACCGCCTGATGAGCGGGACGTCGCTGTCGAAGGAGCTCGCGCTCCTGGCCGGCACGTTCGGCTACGACCTCGACGACCTCGCGGCGTTCCAGATCAACGCGGCCCTCGGCTCGTTCCTGCCGCTCGAGGACCGCGAGGAGATCATCGCCACCATCACGGCCGGTCACCAGGAGGCCTGACGCATGCCACTGCCGCCGCTGCCTGACGAAGCCGTCGTGCTCGGGGCGACCGCGTCCTCGTGGCGCGACGCGCTCCGGCTGGCCGGCGGTGCGCTCGTGGCCTCGGGGGCCGCCACCGATCCGTACACCGACGCGATGATCGGGCTGGTCGAGGAACACGGCCCCTACATCGTGATCTCGCCCGGCCTGGCGTTCGCACACGCCCGACCGGGGCCCGCCGTGCTCCGTGACGGGCTCTCGGTCGTGACGCTCGAGTCGCCGGTGACCTTCGGACACCCGCACAACGACCCGGTCCGGGTCGTGCTCGGCCTCGCGGTCGCCGGGGTCGGGGCGCACCTCGAGTCCATCGGCGAGATCGCGAACCTGTTCAACGACGCCACCGTCACCGGGCGGCTCGCCGCGGCGGCCACGGCGGACGAGGTCCGTACGATCATGGGGGTCTCCGCGTGAAGATCGTGACCATCTGCGGCGCCGGGATCGGCTCGAGCGGGATCCTCAAGGTGAACGCCGAGAAGGCCCTCAGCGCGCTCGGCCTGCAGGCATCCGTGGTCGCGGCGGACGTCGCCTCGGTGCGTGAAGTCTCGGACGACGCGAACGTCATCCTGACGAGCGCCGAGTTCGTCGAAGCGATCGGTGACACCTACGCCGAGGTCATCGTCATCCGGAACCACTTCGACCAGGGCGAGATCACGGCGGCCGTGGACCGGGCGCTCGGCGAGCACTGACCCGGGTTCCGACCCGTTCGCCGGGCTGTGTTCTGTCCCTTTAGAGTTGGGGCATGAGCACGGAGAACCCGCTGAACGACCCCGCCGCCGACCCGTTCGAGGTCGCGCGCGACGCCGCCGCAGTCATCGCTGCGAAGTCCGGGATCGAGCGGCACGACATCGCCCTGACCCTCGGTTCCGGTTGGGGCAAGGCCGCCGACCTCATCGGTGAGACCGTGTCGTCGATCGATGCCGCCGACGTCCCCGGTTTCAGCGCGTCCGCAGTGCCCGGGCACTCCGGCACCGTTCGCTCGATCCGTCTCGCCGACGGTCGGCACGCGCTCGTCATCGGTGCCCGCACGCACTACTACGAGGGCCACGGGGTCCGTCGCGTCGTGCACAGCGTCCGCACCGCCGCGGCCACGGGCGCCTCGATCATGGTGCTCACCAACGGTGCCGGCGGCATCAAGGAGCACTGGACGCCCGGCACGCCCGTGCTCATCAGCGACCACATCAACCTCACCGCGGACAGCCCGCTCGAGGGCGCGACGTTCGTCGACCTGACCGACCTCTACTCGGCGCGGCTGCGGGCGATCGCCCACACGATCGACCCGACGCTCGACGAGGGCGTCTACACGCAGTTCCGCGGGCCGCACTACGAGACCCCGGCCGAGGTGCAGATGGCGAAGACCATCGGCGGGCACATCGTCGGCATGTCGACGGCGCTCGAGGCCATCGCGGCACGGCAGGCGGGCATGGAGGTCGTCGGCTTCTCGCTCATCACGAACCTCGCCGCCGGCATCCAGAAGACGCCGCTGTCCCACGCCGAGGTGCTCGAAGCCGGCAAGCAGGCCGAGCCCGTCATCGCCGACCTGCTCGCCCGCGTGGTGGGCGCGCTGTGAAGCTCGACCTGGCGGGGGTACTCGCCGCCGCCCGCGCGTGGGCTGAGCAGGACCCGGACCAGGAGACCCGGGCCGAGCTCGCCGCCGCCGTCGACACTGCGGCGACCGGTGACGGACCCGCGGTCCAGGCCCTCGCCGCACGGTTCGACGGACGGCTGCAGTTCGGTACCGCCGGACTCCGCGCCGAGCTCGGGTACGGTCCGCTGCGGATGAACCGCGTCGTCGTCACCCAGGCTGCCGCCGGGCTCGCCCGGTTCCTCATCGACACCGGTCGTCGCCGCAGCGTGGTCATCGGCTACGACGGCCGGGTGAACTCCGACGTGTTCGCCCGCGACTCCGCCGAGGTGATGCGCGGACTCGGGCTCGACGTCACCCTGCTGCCGTCGGCGCTCCCCACCCCCGTCCTGGCGTTCGCCGTCCGGCACCTCGACGTCGGTGCCGGGGTCATGGTCACCGCGAGCCACAACCCGCCGCGGGACAACGGCTACAAGGTGTACCTCGGCGAGGCCGACGACGGCTCGCAGATCGTCCCACCGGTCGACGGTGCGATCGCCGCGGCGATCGACGACGTCGCCGCAGGCGACGTGCGCGATCTCGTTCGGGCGACCGACTACGCGGTGGCGGGTGACGCCCTGGTGCAGGCGTACGTCGACGCGACGGCCGCGACGGTGCCGGCACCGCGCCTCCCGGTCGACAACCAGCCGAAGGTCGTCTACACGGCCATGCACGGCGTCGGGTGGGAGACCGCCCGTGCGGTGTTCGAGACTGCCGGGTTCGCCGTGCCGTCGACGGTGCCGGAGCAGATCGAGCCCGACGGGGCGTTCCCCACGGTGTCGTTCCCGAACCCCGAGGAACCGGGGGCGATGGACCTGTCGATCGCGCGCGGCGTCGCTGTCGGGGCGGACCTCGTGATCGCGAACGACCCGGACGCCGATCGTCTGGCGCTCGCCATCCCGGACGGTTCCGGTTTCTTCCGCCGGCTCTCGGGCAACGAGGTCGGGTGGCTCCTCGGGTGGCGTGCTGCCGTCCAGGCGTCCGCCGCCGGTCGTTCGGGGACGCTCGCGGCGTCGATCGTGTCCTCGCCGGCGCTCGCACGCGTCGCGGCGCGGCACGGGCTGGAGTTCCGCGACACCCTGACCGGGTTCAAGTGGGTCTCCCGTGTGCCCGAGCTGCTGTTCGGGTACGAGGAAGCGCTCGGCTACCTGGTCGACCCGGACGTGGTGCGCGACAAGGACGGCATCTCGGCTGCCCTGTCGCTGCTGTCGCTCGCGTCCGACCTCGCTGCGTCGGGTTCGACGATCGCCGACCACCTCGAGGCGTTCGCGGCGGAGTTCGGTGCGTTCGCCTCCGGCCAGGTCGCGACCCGCGTGGACGACCTCTCGCGCATCGGGTCGATCATGGCGTCCCTGCGGTCCTCGCCGCCGACCTCCCTCGGTGGTGTCGACGTCCTGACGACGACGGACTACCTCGACGGTGTGGAGGGCTTCCCGCCGTCCGACATCCTGCGCTACGACCTCGCCGGTGACGCCCGGGTGATCGTCCGCCCGAGCGGGACCGAACCCAAGGTCAAGGTCTACATCGACACCGTGGCCTCCACCCCCGCCGAGGCACAGTCCCTCGTCGACACCTTGGCCGCCGCAGTCCGCCCCCTGGTCTCGTAGCCGCCGGTTCCTCTGCCGGCCGCTGCCGCTGCCGCTGCCGCTGCCGCAAAACACCGGTGTTCGTCCAACGCACCCCAGCATGACGCGGTGCCACGCACGAACACCGGTGTTTTGCATGCCCGCGCCGCGCCAGGTCGGGTGCCGGGCGTCAGGAATCGGGGGACGACTCCTCCACAGCCGCTGATCGAGACCGAGTCATCCACTCGCTTCCGCGCCTGTTCCCAGCCGGAACAGGAGGCTGCCATCGTGCAGTCATGGGACGTCTCGAGGTGTTCGGCGTCGCCGCCGGCGATCCAGATCCACGCGCGCAGCGTCGCTTGATCGACGCAGCTCGACGCGGTGAACTGTTGCGACTGACGCCGGGTCGGTACGTCGTGCGCGCAGTCTTCGCGACCGCGACGGAACACGAGCGGCACCGCGCCAGGATCGATGCGGTGATGCCCTGGACCAGCGGTGACCTCATCGTCTCGCACCACTCTGCCGTCGTGCTCCACGACCTGCCCTGGCTGGGGGAGACACCGGAACTCGTCGCCGTCCTCGACCCCAAGCGACGCAACGGACAGCGCCGTGCCCACCTGCAGAAGGTCGGCGCGGCGGAGCGCATCGTCGAGCCGGTACACATCGGCGGCTACGCCGTGACGCCCTTGACCGTCACAGCGGTCGACGTCGCACTCCGGGAACCGTTCCGTACTGCGATCGTCGTGTTGGACGCCGTCCTCGCACGAGGCGTGTCGAAGGACGAGCTCCTGGCCGAGCTCGCACGCCGCACGCCGCGGCCTCGCGCATCCAGCCGGGCACGGCGTGCGATCGAGTTCGCCGACGGACTCGCGGGTTCGCCGGGGGAGTCCGTCGCTCGCCTTCGATGGGCTGAGGAGGGTTTCCCGCCGCCTGCCCTGCAGCGCGAGTTCCGCGACGCCGAAGGACTCATCGGGCGGGTCGACTTCTGGTTCCCAGAGGCCGGAGTGGTGGTCGAGTTCGACGGCCTCGTGAAGTACCGCGACCGAGAGATGCGTGGTGGACGGACTCCGGAGCGCGTGGTCATGGACGAGAAGCTCCGGGAAGACCGACTCCGTGCGGTCCCCGAGATCCGAACGGTCGTCCGGGTCACCTGGCGCGACGTCGAACCGGGCGGCAGCGCGCCGGCTCGCCTCGAACGCGCCGGCATCGCTCGCCTGTCGTGACGCACAACACCGGTGCTCGTACGCCGAACCCCGTCATGCGGGGGTTCCTTGTACGAACACCGGTGTTTTGCGAACCCGCGCCGCGGCGCGCCGCGGCGCGCCGGGGCGCGGGCGGCGCCGCCCGCGCCCTACGCGAGCTCGAGCAGCACGTGGCCGGACGAGATCGTCTGGCCGACGGGGGCGTTCAGCCCGGTGACGACGCCGTCGCGCGGGGCAGCGACGGGCTGCTCCATCTTCATGGCCTCGAGCACGACGAGCAGGTCGCCCTTCACCACGGTGTCACCCTCGGCGACCGCGAGCTTCACCACGGTGGCCTGCATCGGGGACGTCACGGAGCCCGAGGACGCCAGCCCTCCGCGGACGCCGGAGGAACGACGCTTCGGGGGAGCGGACGGCCCGGCCGGACGACGACCGGCAGCACCGGCGCCACCGCCGACGATCGAGGGCATGGTGACCTCGATGCGCTTGCCCTGCACCTCGACCACGACGCTCTCGCGGGCGGCCGGCGCCGGGAGCTCCTCGGGGGAGCCGCTCCACGCGGGGATGTCGTTCTGGAAATCCGTCTCGATCCACTGCGTGTACACGGAGAACGGCGTCGAGTCGTCCGTCGCGAACGCCGGGTCGGACACGACGGCGCGGTGGAACGGCAGCACGGTCGGCAGACCGGTCACCTCGAACTCCGCAAGCGCTCGTCTGGAGCGCGAAAGGGCCTCTTCACGCGTCGCACCGGTCACGATGAGCTTCGCGAGCATCGAGTCGAACGAGCCGGACACCACGTCACCGGACACGACGCCCGAGTCCACGCGGACACCGGGGCCGGACGGCGCGTTGAACGCGTGCACGGGGCCGGGTGCCGGGAAGAAGTTGCGGCCCGGGTCCTCGCCGTTGATGCGGAACTCGAACGAGTGGCCCTTCGGCGACGGGTCGGAGTAGTCGAGCACGCCGCCCTCGGCGATGCGGAACTGCTCGCGGACGAGGTCGATGCCCGTCACCTCTTCGGAGACGCAGTGTTCGACCTGCAGGCGGGTGTTGACCTCGAGGAAGGAGACCGTGCCGTCGGCACCGATGAGGAACTCGCAGGTGCCGGCGCCGACGTAGCCGACCTCGCGGAGGATCGCCTTCGACGACTCGTACAGCCGCTCCGTCTGCGCATCGGTCAGGTACGGCGCGGGCGCCTCTTCCACGAGCTTCTGGTGGCGACGCTGCAGCGAGCAGTCGCGCGTGGAGACGACGACGACGTTGCCGTGCTCGTCGGCGAGGCACTGCGTCTCGACGTGGCGCGGCTTGTCGAGGTACTTCTCGACGAAGCACTCGCCGCGACCGAACGCCGCGATGGCCTCACGCGTGGCGGACTCGAACAGCTCCTCCACCGAGGAGCGGTCCCGCACGACCTTCAGCCCGCGGCCACCGCCGCCGAACGCCGCCTTGATGGCGACGGGCAGCCCGACCTGGTCGACGAAGTCGAAGACCTCGGACACGTCCTGCACCGGCTCGATCGTCCCCGGGGCGAGCGGTGCGCCGACCTTCTCGGCCACGTGCCGCGCGGACACCTTGTCGCCGAGCTGCTCGATCGACTCCGGCGACGGCCCGATCCAGGTCAGCCCGGCGTCGATGACGGCGCGGGCGAAGTCGGCGTTCTCGGCGAGGAACCCGTAGCCCGGGTGCACGGCGTCCGCGCCGGAGCGGCGGGCGACCGAGATGATCTTGTCGATGACGAGGTAGGTGTCGGCGCTCGTGGTGCCGTTCAGCGCGTAGGCCTCGTCTGCGAGGCGGGCGTGGAGGGCGTCACGGTCCTGGTCGGCGTAGACCGCGACCGATGCCTTGCCTGCGTCGCGGGCCGCGCGGATGATGCGGACGGCGATCTCGCCGCGGTTCGCGATGAGGACCTTGCTGATACGGGGCATGGTAAGCCAGCGTATTCGTGCGACGGGGGCACGAATTGACTGGCACCCACAAAGAACCTCGCTGAAGCAGTGTGGATTCCTACAGAGCCCAGAGATCGTGCCAGGCAACGCCGAAGCCCCGCAGGAGCATCGATCGCAGCACCGGCAGCGACAGCCCGACCACGGCGGAGGGTGCGCCGTCGATCCGGGTGATGTACGCGGCCGCCCGCCCGTCGATCGTGAACGCACCGGCGACCTCGAGCGGCTCGCCCGTCGCGACGTACGCGTCGATCTCCTCGGGGGACATGTCGTCCGCGAAGGTGAGCACCGCGCTGTCGACCGCCACGACACGGTCGCCGGAGGCGACGAGCCCCGACCCACCGGGCGCGACGTCGGCGAACGACGCGGCCAGGCCCAGCGGCCCACCGCCCGACGCGTCCACGGTGCGGACGGGAGGCACGGTGCCGGCCCGCCCCGCGCCTCCAGGCTGCGAACCGGGCGCGTCGACGGCCCGCCGCCGGTCGATGACGCAGTGCCCGCTCCACAGCGTGCCGCCCCCGGCGGCGAGCATCTGCCGCCACCGCTCGCGCGCGACGGCCGGGTCGTGCGGCTTGCCGTACAGCACGCCCTCGACCTCGAACGCGGAGTCGCCGCCGAACACGAAGCCGTCGACGGGAGAGCCGGCCACCGGGGCGTCCGCGACGGCCGACGCCTTGGCGACGGCGAGCAGCGCGACGAGCTCCGGACCGGTGAGTTCCCGACCGAGCGACGCGGCGGCCGAGGCGACCGCGGCGTCCTCGTCGACCCCTGGCGCGACGAGCACCGGCTCGATCCCGGTCTGGGCGAGCAGGGCGCGACGGGCGGGGGAGGTACTCGCGAGGTACAGACGCATGGGAACATCGAACCATGGGTGAATCCGTCGGAACGCTGCTCGACCTCGACGTCACCGGGATCGCCCACGGCGGCATCTCGGTGGCACGGCACGAGGGGCGGGTGGTGTTCGTGTCGGACGCGATCCCGGGCGAACGCGTCGTCGCCCGGGTCACCGAGGACCGGAAGAAGTCGTTCTGGCGCGCCGACACCGTGTCGGTCGAGACCCCGAGCGAGCACCGCGTCGACCACGTCTGGCCCGAGGCCGCGCTCGACCGGGATCCGGCCGTCCGCGCCGGCGGTGCCGAGTTCGGGCACATCGCGCTGGCGCACCAGCGCACGCTGAAGCACGACGTCCTCGTCGACTCGTTCGCACGCTTCGCCCACACGGACCTCGCCGAGGTGCTCGGCCACGACGTCGTCGTCGAGGCCGCACCCGGCGACGACGAGTCGAACGGCACCGGCTGGCGCACCCGCGTCCGCCTGCACGTCGACGCGGACGGCACCGCCGGCCCCTTCGCCGCCCGGTCGCACACCGTCGTGCCGGTCACGTCGCTCCCGCTCGCGAGCCGCGTCGTGCAGGAGAACGCACCGCTCGGCCGTGGCGCGATGCCCGGAGCCTCCGTTGTCGACGTCCTCGCGCCGAGCGGCTCCGAGGGTGCGCGACTCGTGATCGACGAGCAGAAGCCGACCGTCGTCACCGAGGTCGTCGGGGAGCGCTCGTTCGCCGTCGACGACAACGGGTTCTGGCAGGTGCACCGTGCGGCCCCGGCCGTGTTGACCGCCGCGGTTCAGGACCTCGTCGACCGGGACCGGCTCGACCCCGAGGGGCAGCACCTCGACCTGTACGGCGGTGTGGGGCTGCTCGGCGCCGCGCTCGGGGACCTCGTCGGACCGCGCGCCAAGCTCACCAGCGTGGAGAGCTCGGAGCGTGCCACCGAGCACGCGCAGGAGAACCTCGCCGAGTGGATCGGTGCCCGTGCCGAGACCGGCCGTGTCGACCGCTGGCTGCAGCGCACCGTGTCGAGCCTGTCGGCCGGCGAGCGGCAGCGTCACCGTGCGGGGACGATCGTGCTCGACCCGCCGCGCTCGGGCGCCGGGCGTGAGGTCGTCGTGCAGATCGCCGCACTCCAGCCCGCACAGGTCGTCTACGTGGCGTGCGACCCGGTCGCCTTGGCTCGCGACGTCGCGACGTTCGCGGACCTCGGGTACCGCCTGGAGGCACTGCGTGCCTTCGACCTCTTCCCGCACACGCACCACCTGGAGGCCGTGGCGCGCCTGGTGCCCGTCGGCTGACGTCGAGCGCGTGACCGCCGGGCGCGGCGCGCTGCCGTCGTGGGCGACGCGCCGCCTCTGGCCGATTTGCGCGGCGTGTGTCGGAGTGCAACACGCGTCGCCGTGTCACGCCCGCGTCGAGCCGTTGCCTGAGTCCGACCTGGGTATCCTGGATCGGTGATGGCTCCCCGGTTTCAGGGGCCGGGGGTGCGCATCGACGAGAGAGGCCACCGTGGCAACAGACACGACCACATCCGGAACGACCGAACTGGCGACCAAGCCCGTCCGTGTCGCCATCGTCGACGACCACGAGTCCGTGCGACTCGGGATCCAGGCAGCGTGCCAGAACGAGGGGTTCGAGGTGGTCCTCACCGCCGCGAGCGTTCCCGGGTACATCGAGCACCTCGACGGACGTGAGGTCGACGTCGTCGTCCTCGACCTGTCGCTCGGCGACGGCTCCACCGTGACCGCGAACGTGAAGGGTGTGCAGGGCACCGGTTCCGCGGTCCTCGTGCACTCGATCGCCGACCGGGTCGCGAACGTCCGGGAAGCACTGGCAGCAGGGGCCGCCGGCGTCATCCCGAAGTCCTCCGCGACGAAGACCGTGATGGCCGCCGTCGCGACCGTCGCCCGCGGGGACGTCCTCAACAACCTCGAGTGGGCGAGCGCGATCGACGCCGACCGGGACTTCGCGAAGGCGCAGCTCGGCCGTCGCGAGCGCGAGATCCTGCACCTCTACGCCTCGGGTCTGCCGCTCAAGCTGGCGGCCCAACAGCTCGGCATCGGGTACTCGACGGCGCGTGAGTACCTCGACCGCATCCGCGTGAAGTACGTCGAGGTCGGTCGTCCCGCGCCGACGAAGGTCGACCTGCTCCGCCGTGCGGTCGAGGACGGCATCCTGCCGGGCCTCGACTCCGGCATCGACCCCGACGGCGACGGCCGCTGAGACGGATGGCTGCGGCTGACGCGGTGCCGGCGGGCGGCTCGGCACGGGCTGCCGGTCCGGCGCGGACCGCCGGCGTGCTGCCCGCGGCCGGCACGGTCCCGCCCGGCGGGCCGGGTCCGTTCGGCGCCGATCCCGCACGGAGCGTCCGTGCGTCCATCACCCAGGCGTCGGTCGAGCGCGCCTTCGCGATCCTCATCGCCGTGGCCGCGCTCGGTTTCGGCGCCACCACGGTGCCGGCCGTGCTCGACCAGCTGCCCTACCTGGACCCGGTCTGGGGGCCGGTCGTGGCCTGCGGGCTCGCGGCGTCGTTCCTGTTCGTCGGAGCGTCCGTCTTCGCCCGGCGGCTCGCCCAGGTCGCGCAGATCGTCTGCGCGCTGCTGTTCCTCGTCGCACTCGTGACCTGGCCGCTGACCGTCCGCGAACCCATCCCGGCGGACCAGGTGCCGTGGCCGTGGTGGCTCTGCACGGTCGGGTCGACCGCTGCCGCGATGGGCTTCGCGCCGTGGCGCGCGACGGTCTACACCGCGCTCGTACCCGCCGTGTACGTCGTCATCCGGCTCACCCCGGTCGGCGGCGACGCGGGCGTGCGGGCGCTCCTCGACGGCGTCTACACGGCGATCCTCAGCGGGGCCGTCCTCGTCATCGCCGTCGTGCTCCGGCGGGCGGCCACCGCGGTCGATGCCGCACAGGCCACGGCGGTCCGGCGCTACTCGCACGCGATCCGGGAGCACGCCACCGAGGTCGAGCGGGTGCAGGTCGACGCGATCGTGCACGACAGCGTCCTCACGACGCTGCTGTCGGCGGCGCGGGCCGAGACCGCCGACGCGGAGATGCTCGCGGCGCGGATGGCACGGAACGCGATCGACCACCTCGAGGCCGCCGCTTCGGACGGCCCCGGCGACGCACCGCCGGTGTCGCTCGTCGACCTGCGCGCCCGGATCACCGATGCCGTCGGTGCGCTGGCCGCTCCGGTCTGCGTCCAGCCGGGCCAGCTCGGCAGCAAGCGGATCCCCGCGACCGTCGCCGACGCCCTGGCCTCCGCGGCCCTGCAGGCGGCGGTGAACAGCGTGCAGCACGCCGGCGGTGCGGCGGTCGACCGGTGGATCCGGGTCGAGCAGCGTGGCGCCGGCGTGCACGTCGAGGTCGGTGACGACGGCGCCGGGTTCGACATCGAGGCGATCCCCGCGGAACGGCTCGGCGTCCGTCGGTCCATCGTCGAACGGGTCGTGGCCGTCGGCGGTTCGGCCGAGATCCTCACCGCCCCCGGCTCGGGTACCCGAGTGCTGCTCGGTTGGGCGCCACACCAGGAGGCCCAGCGATGAAGGTGTCGATCCCCGCCGGCGTCGCCATCGGCCTCGCCGCACTGTTCTCCGTCTACCACCTGCTGCTCGCTGCGACGACGCTGCCCCGCGTGCTCGACGTCGGACCGGTCATCGCGTGCATGGTCCTCTACGCGGCCGCGACGGGCCTCGCGGTGTTCCTGCCGGGGCGGACCCTGCCGGTCTGGGCGACGTGCTTCTCGCTCGGGACGGCCATCGTGATGCCGATCGTCGCCTCGCCGGTGGTCGAGCTGCGGTCCGGCCCGAACTACACCACCTGGTGGATCGCCGCCGTGGGCACCCTCATGGTCGTGCTGGTGGTGCGTGGCCGTGGTCCCTTCGCCTGGATCGGTGTGGGCTTCCTGGCCGTGCACACGGTCGCGTGGGCGGGCCTCGGGGCGCTCGGCTCCCTCGGCGTGCTCGGCAGCGTCTCGTGGGTCGCGATCGCCACCGGGTTCGCCGCGGCCATGAACCGGGCCACCCGCGTCACCCGTGACTTCGTCCGCGCCGAGCAGGAGACCGTCGACTGGCAGGCGGCGCAGGACGCCCACGTCTTCGAGCGGCAGTTCCGCCTGAGCCAGACCACGCGGATGGCGCTGCCGATGCTGCAGCGGATCATCGACACCGGGGGAGACCTCGACGCCGCCGAGCGTGCCGAGTGCCTGCACCTCGAGCAGGCGATCCGCGACGAGATCCGCGGCCGCTCCCTGCTCTCCGACGACGTCCGCGACGAGGTGATGCGCCTGCGTCGACGGGGTGCGACCGTGCAGCTGCACGACGACGGCGGCCTCGACGACCTCGAGATCGAGGATCTCCGACGGGTGCACGCCCGGATCGCCGAGGCGCTGCGCCAGGCCCGCGAGGCCGACAACGTCATCGTCCGCACCGTCTCCGAGGGCTCCGACTCCGCGGTGACGATCGTCGGGCTGCGGCTGGACCTGGCGGCGAGCGAGTCCGCGGCGCTCGGCGCGGGCATGGACGACGAGGACGGCGACGAGGACGACTCCGTGGTCCTGTGGCTGGAGATCCCGCGGCACGTGGCTGCGTAGCGGCCGCGTCCGTCACGGCGGCGCGTGGCAGCGGACTGGAGGCGCGGGGCGGGCCCGCACCGTGCCTCCCGTCCGCCTGATGCACACGTGCGACCAGGGACGGTGCACTCGACGTCCCCGGAAACGGGGAACGGGCCGGTCGGAATCCGACCGGCCCGTTCACGACCCGAGTCTGAGCGACAACCCGAATATCGCCCTGACTCGTAGCTGGTGGTGGCTTCGTACCCTAGTCGGCCACCGCCTGCGATGTTCTTCGTTGAAGGACACCGAACACGAACTACTATGCCCTCCGCCAAGCCCCGTGTCAGTCGTCATTATGGGGGACAAATCCTGCGTTTTCCGACGCCGTGGACCCTCCGTGTCCCCCGAGTGAGGGGAGACCGACCGGGAAGTGCACGGTGCAACGTGCGGCCCCGTCCGGACCCCAGGGGTACATGGTCGCCCGTTCCTCCGGCGCCCCGCAAGGCCCCGACGGATCAGCGGAGCGAGCGGGGCCAGACGCCGACGCCGTGCTCGAGCGGACGACGGAGCCCCCGCGCGGAGGCCTCCCAGCCGGAGCGCGGCGACACGGTGACCTCGGGGCGGCCGTTCGCTGCTGCCTCGTCCGCCTGTCGCTGCAGGACGGCGATGACGGCGGCGAGTTCCTCCGGGGAGGGCTCGCCGGACACCACACGGACGTCGGCCGCGGCCGAGATGGCCGCGTCGACGGGCACGGGTGGGACGACTGCTGCGTGGCGGCCCATCAGAGCGGGATGTTCCCGTGCTTCTTGGGCGGCAGCGTGGCGCGCTTGCCCCGGAGTGCCCGGAGTGCCTTGATGACCGAGACGCGGGTGGCGTGCGGCTGGATGATGCCGTCGAGCTCACCGCGCTCGGCCGCCAGGTACGGCGACGCCACGTTGTAGGTGTACTCGTTCGCGAGCTTCGCGCGGACGGCCGCGACGTCCTCGCCGGACTCCTCGGCGCGCTTGATCTCGGCGCGGTACAGGATGTTGACGGCGCCCTGGCCGCCCATGACGGCGATCTCGGCGGTCGGCCACGCGAGGTTGATGTCGGCGCCGAGCTGCTTCGAACCCATGACGATGTACGCGCCGCCGTACGCCTTGCGCGTGATGACGGTGACGAGCGGGACGGTGGCCTCGGCGTAGGCGTACAGGAGCTTCGCGCCGCGGCGGATGACACCGGTCCACTCCTGGTCGGTGCCGGGCAGGTAGCCGGGCACGTCGACCAGGGTCAGGATCGGGATGCCGAACGCGTCGCAGAACCGCACGAAGCGGGCGGCCTTCTCGCCGGCGTCGATGTTCAGCGTCCCCGCCATGGCCTGCGGCTGGTTCGCGATGATGCCGACCGTGCGACCCTCGACCCGGCCGAAGCCGATCAGGATGTTCGGCGCGAACAGCGGCTGGACCTCGAGGAACTCGCCGTCGTCGACGATGTGCTCGATGATCGTCGTCACGTCGTACGGCTGGTTCGTCGAGTCCGGGATGACGACGTCGAGCTCGTGGTCGGCGTCGGTGGTCTCGAGCTCGGGCGCGACGTCGTACGCCGGGGCGTCGGAGAGGTTGTTGTCCGGCAGGAAGCCGATGAGCGACCGGGCGTAGTCGAGCGCGTCGGACTCGTCCTCGGCGAGGTAGTGCGCGACGCCGGAGACCGCGTTGTGCGTCTGGGCGCCACCGAGCTCCTCGAAGCCGACGTCCTCGCCGGTGACGGTCTTGATGACGTCGGGGCCGGTGACGAACATGTGGCTGGTCTTGTCGACCATGATCACGAAGTCGGTCAGCGCGGGGGAGTAGACCGCCCCGCCGGCCGCCGGGCCCATGACGATCGAGATCTGCGGGATGACGCCGGACGCCTGGGTGTTCAGGCGGAAGATCTCGCCGTACTTGCCGAGGGCGACGACGCCCTCCTGGATCCGGGCGCCGCCGGAGTCGAGGATGCCGATGATCGGCACGCCGGTCTTGAGGGCGTGCTCCATCACCTTGATGATCTTCTCGCCCGCGACCTCGCCGAGGGAGCCGCCGAAGACGGTGAAGTCCTGCGCGTACACGGCGACGTTGCGGCCGTGGATGGTGCCGAAGCCGGTGACGACCGCGTCGCCGTACGGTCGCTTCGACTCCATGCCGAAGGCGTGGGTGCGGTGTCGGACGAACTCGTCGAGCTCCACGAAGGAGTTCTCGTCGAGCAGCTGCTCGATGCGTTCACGCGCCGTGGTCTTGCCCTTGGCGTGCTGCTTGGCGATCGCGGCCTCGCCCGCGGCGGTCACTGCTTCGTGGTACCGCTCGCGGAGGTCGGCGAGCCGGCCGGCCGTCGTCGAGAGATCGGGGGTGTCTCCTGAAGTCACCCGCTCACCCTACCGGCGGCGACCACGGGGTCGGTTGGAGGACCCCCACGGTTCCTGCCCGTAGATTTGCGTGCATGTCCACACCCGCGTCCCCGTCGTCGTCCCTGCCGTTCACGAGCAGTCGCGCAGCCGTGGATGCCGTGGGCGCCGTGTTCACGGCACCGGAGACGACCGGGTCGACGAACGCCGACCTGCTCGCCGCCGCGGCCGACCAGCCGCACGGCAGTGTCCTCGCGACCCTGCACCAGACCGCGGGACGCGGCCGCCTCGACCGCACGTGGTCGGCGCCGGCGGGCGAGACCCTGGCCGTCAGCGTGCTCGTCCGCGCCGACCTCGTCGAGCGCGACCGCGGCTGGCTGCCGCTCGTCGCGGGCACCGCGATGCGGGACGCGATCGGACGGGTGCTCGCGTTCCGTGGCCCGTCCGTCTGCGGCGACGGACCGGCAGCCGACGAGCGCGCGCTGTTGGTGAAGTGGCCGAACGACGTCCAGATCGGTGGACGGAAGGTCTGCGGCATCCTCTGCCAGGTCGCCTCCGACGGCAGCGTCGTCGTCGGCGCGGGCGTGAACCTCACGATCCCCGCGGACCGGCTCCCGACACCGACGTCCACGTCGCTGGCGGTCGCCGGCGCGAACGGCGACGCCGCCGACCTGGCCGACGAGGTGCTGGTCGCCTTCCACGGAGCCGTCCTGGAGGCAGTGGCCGCCCTGGTCGCGGGCGGTGACGCCGCCGAGACGGTCCGGTCCCGCGTCCGGTCGGCCTGCGGCACGATCGGCCAGCACGTCCGCCTCGAGCTCCCGGACGGCACGGCCGAGGAGGCCGAGGCGACCGGCATCGACGACGACGGCCGCATCACGATCCGGGATCGACAGGGCTTCACCAGGGGCGTCGCAGTGGGGGACGTCACCCACCTGCGGTATGCATGACGGCATGACCGACGAGCCGCCGCCCGAACGCGTTGTCGCGCGCCTGCGGCCGCACGCGCGCCGGCTCGTGCGCCCGGCGGTGTTCGTCGTGCTCGTGACGCTCGCGGGCGGGTTCGGGTTCGGCGTGTTCCAGGCGCAGCTCGCGTGGCTGAACGCCGTGGTCGCCGCGCTCGTGGTCGTCCTGGTGTTCCTCGGCGGTGCGATGCCGCTGTTCCGGTGGATGTCCGAGCGCTACGTCGTCACCACCCGGCGGCTCGTCGTCGTGCACGGCCTCGGGACGCGGACGCGCCGGGAGCTCCTGCACTCGCGCGGCTACGACGTGACCGTCCGACGGCGCGGGCTCCAAGGGGTGTTCCGGTCGGGCGACGTGATCGTCTTCCCCGGGGACGAGCCCGCCGTGGTGCTCGGGGACGTGCCGCACGCCGACCTGGTCGTCGCCGTCCTCCACGACATGGTGGAGGCGTACGAGGCGCGGCGACGGCACCGCGAACCCGACTGGGACGAGATCGTCGGGGGCGGTCCCGAGCGGCCGCAGTGGGGTGACGTCCGGCCCTGACCGACACGGTGCCATCGCACTCGGTGGAAGTTCGACGAGAACCCGGTAGTTTCTTCGGGTGCGTATCTCTGTCATCGGCTGCGGTTACCTCGGTGCCGTGCACGCCGCCTCCATGGCCAAGCTCGGACACGACGTCGTCGCGGTCGACGTCGACCCGGTCAAGATCGAGCGGCTCGCCGCGGGCGAGGCACCGTTCTTCGAACCCGGGCTCCCCGAGATCCTGACCGAGGCAGTCGAGTCCGGCCGCATCCGCTTCACGACCGACATGGCCGAGGTCGCCGGCGCCCGCGTGCACTTCCTCGCCGTCGGCACCCCGCAGGGCCCGACCGGCGCCGCGGACCTCACCTACGTCGACGCCGCCGTCGCCGCGCTGACGCCGCACCTCGGTGCGGGCGAGTTCGTCGTCGGCAAGTCCACCGTCCCGGTCGGCACCGCTGCTCGTCTCGCGGCCGAGGTCGAAGCAGCCGTCCCCGGCGCCTCGCTCGTCTGGAACCCGGAGTTCCTGCGCGAGGGCTTCGCCGTGCAGGACACCATCTCCCCGGACCGCCTCGTCTACGGCGTCCCCGCTGGCGAGACCGGTGAGCGCGCGGTCGCCCTCCTCGACGAGGTCTACGCGACGACCCTCGCCGAGGGCACCCCGCGCCTCGTCGTCGACCTGCCCACCGCCGAGCTCGTCAAGGTCAGCGCGAACGCGTTCCTCGCGACGAAGATCTCCTTCATCAACGCGATGGCCGAGATCGCCGAGGTCGTCGGCGCCGACGTGACAGCGCTCGCCGACGCCATCGGCCACGACGCCCGGATCGGGCGCAAGTTCCTCAACGCCGGCCTCGGCTTCGGCGGCGGCTGCCTGCCGAAGGACATCCGGGCGTTCCAGGCGCGCGCGAACGAGCTCGGCGTGCCCGACTCGCTCGCGTTCCTCGCCGACGTCGACGCCATCAACCTGCGTCGGCGTGACCACGTGGTGGAGCTGGCGCAGGAGGTCCTCGGCGGTGCCGTCACGGGCAAGCGGATCGCGGTGCTCGGTCTCGCGTTCAAGCCGAACTCCGACGACGTCCGCGACTCCCCGGCCCTCGACATCGCGGCACGGCTGCTCGGCCACGGTGCCGCGGTCGCCGCGTACGACCCCGAGGCCGTGGTCACCGCCCGTCGCCTGCACCCGGAGCTCGAGTACGTCGAGAGCGCCACGGACGCGCTCCGCGACGCCGACCTCGTGCTGGTCCTCACCGAGTGGAACGAGTTCCGCGAGCTGGACCCCACGGTCTCCGCCTCGCTCGTGTCGAACCCGGTCGTCATCGACGGCCGCAACTGCCTCGACCGCGACGCCTGGACGGCCGCGGGCTTCACCTACCGGGGGATGGGCCGCTAGCGACCCGGTTGCTCCACCCGCTCGTCGGCGTCGGCGTCGTGCTCCTGCACGGTGTCGGCGCCGATCTGCGTCCGACGGGGCACCTGGACCAGGGCGACGAGGAGCCCGACGGCGGTCGCGACGACGAGGACGGTGACCGACCACACCGGGCCCGGACCGAACGTGGCGAAGCGGGTGAGTCCCTCGGCCGTCACCGGGCCGCGGGCGGCGTTCCAGAACCACGACGCCACGACGGCGAGGCCGTACCACCCGATGACGACGGAGCCGACCGCGAGCACCGTGGCGAGCACCCGTCGACCGCCGGCGGTGCGCGGGATCCGACGCCACGCGACCGCGCTGATCGCGATGAGGCAGACGATCGCGGGGAAGTAGTAGCGGCCCTGGGTGGCCGACACGAACGTCGTCGTCAGGTAGGCGTTCGCGCTCGTCCAGGTCTGCCCGGCGACGAGCAGGGCGGGGAACACCGCCAGGCACACCACTGCGCGTCGTTCCGGACCGCGTCGGAAGCCCCACACCAGGACCACGCCGAGCGCCACGATCGTGAGGACGGCCGTGAGCACCGCACCGATCGTCACCTGGGCGCTCCCGCCCGGGCTGCCCCAGAACGTCCGCGTGATCGTGCCCCAGCTGACGTCGAGGAACCGCAGCAGGCTCGGGCCCTCGCCCGGCGGGAACGGCATCGGCGGGTGGTACTGCTCGTAGCCGTTCGGCTGCAGCTGGTGGTACGTGACGAGGTTGTGCAGCCACCACCAGGCACCGACGAGCGCGGCGATCCCGAGCGTCACCACCGTCCGGCCCACGCGACGGAGGAACGGCACCGCTCCCGATCCGGCGACGAGCACCACGACGGCGACGAAGGGGATCGCCGGCAGGCCGGTGCCCTTCATCCAGATCAGGGCGCCGAGTGCGACGCCGAGGCCGAGGAGGGTGCGTCGCCGCAGGTCGCCGGTGAGCATCCGCGTCGCCAGCCAGGTGACGACGGCCCCGAACAGCATCACGGGGGCGTCGTTCGAGACCGACGACGCGATGGACGCGAGCTGCGGTGTCGCGAACAGCGCCATGGCGCCGACGAGCGCCGCGCGCGGTGAACGCGTCAGCCGGCGGACGGTCGCCCACGCCAAAAGGGGCAGCGCCGTCGCCCAGAGGACGTCGACCAGCCGCAGGACCTCGACCGCACGGTCCCAACGCAGGTCGCCGTAGTGCGCCAGCCGCAGGGCGGCGGCCCCGACGAGGTACGCCGTCGGCGGGTGCTGCGTCATCTGGTCGACGGTCTCCGACGTCCCCGGTGCCTTGTCGAGCAGTTCCGAGACGGTGGACCGCGAGGCCGCGGGCTGCGTGGCCTCCTGCTGCTGGGCGACCATCACGGCGTTCAGGATCCGCAGGTCGCCGGGCGGCGCCCAGGCGTTGCCGAGGGCCACCTGCACGGTCGCGTCGACGTGGGCACGCTCGTCCGGAGCCTGGAACACGGGGACGACGAGCGCCCACACGACGAGCCAGAGGGCGAAGGCGGCGGTGACGATCGCGATCGTCACCCGCTCCCACACTGCGACCCGGGGATGGACGTCGACGGGCTCGGTGTGCATGCGTGGTGCTCCTGGGTCGGGGGACGCGACCCGACGATCCTACGGGGCGGTGACCCGTTCGCCGTCGGCGCTCGTCGCGCCGGAGTCCGCTGTGCCGGCGCCGGAGTCCGCTGCGTCGGCGCGCGTCGGGTCCGACGGCCGACGGCCGCCCCGCTCGGGGTGGTAGACCCACACCTTGTACAGCCAGAACCGGAAGGCCGTCCCGAGCACCAGGCCGATCACGTTGCCCGAGATGTTGTCCGCCAGCGCCGACGTGAGTCCGAGCACGTAGTGCGAGATGCCGAGGCAGCCGAGCGAGATGACCATGCCGCCCAGGGACACGATCACGAACTCGACGCCCTCGCGGGTCGCGACGCTCCGGCGCTGGTCGCGGAACGTCCAGTAGCGGTTGCCCATCCAGTTGACGAAGATCGCGACGACGGTCGACGCCACCTTCGCCCAGAACGGTCCGGAGTGGACCTCGTCCGGGCTCAGCACCGTCGCGCGCAGGATGTTGAAGATCGTCGTGTCCACGACGAAGCCGACGGCGCCGACGACACCGAAGCGAGCCAGCTGGGCAATCAGTCGCCGCACGGTGTCTCCATGGTCCGTAGAGTTGTCGCTGGTCGTGCTCCGTTCGCCGACCGGCGGTCGCACACTGGCGACCCGAACAGCGATTGTAGACAGCGCGTTCTCACCGGGCGGTGTGAACGACGGAAGGAACACACAGCATGGCGTTGCGCGTCGGGGTCATCGGTGGAGGACAGCTGGCACGGATGATGGTGCCCGCAGCGGTCGAGCTCGGACTCGACATCCGGGTGCTCGCCGAGGGGCCGGGCATGTCGGCGGCGATCGCGGCCACCGCGGAGGGCGACTACCACGACGTCGACACCGTGCTCGCGTTCGCGCGGGACGTCGACGTCGTCACCTTCGACCACGAGCACGTCCCGCAGGACGTCCTCCGCGCCCTCGTCGACGCCGGTGTCGCCGTGCGTCCCGGCCCGGACGCACTCGCCGTCGCGCAGGACAAGATCACGATGCGCACGCGCCTGTCGGAGCTCGGGCTGCCGGTGCCGGACTGGGCCGCGGTGCAGGACCCCGACGAGCTGCAGGCGTTCCTCGACGACCACGGCGGCCGAGCCGTCGTGAAGACCGCGCGCGGCGGGTACGACGGCAAGGGGGTCCGCGTGGTGTCCGACCCCGCCGACGTCTCCGACTGGTTCATCGCGGTCGCCGAGGCCGGCGGTGGGCAGGCACTGCTCGTCGAGGAACTCGTGCCCTTCACCCGGGAGCTCGCCCAGTCCGTCGCCCGTCGCCCCTCCGGCGAGGTCGTCGCCTGGCCGCTCGTCGAGACCGTGCAGCGCGACGGCGTCTGCGCCGAGGTGTTCGCCCCGGCGCCGGACAGCGCCGGACGGATCGCCGACGTGGCCGAGGACATCGCGGTGCGCATCGCGACCGAACTCGGTGTCACGGGGGTGCTCGCGGTCGAGCTGTTCCAGACCGACGACGAGCGGATCCTCATCAACGAGCTCGCCATGCGCCCGCACAACACCGGCCACTGGACGATCGACGGTGCCACGACGAGCCAGTTCGAGCAGCACCTCCGCGCCGTCCTCGACCTGCCGCTCGGCGCGACCGGAGCGCACGCGCCCGTCGCCGTGATGATCAACGTCCTCGGCGGCCCGGCGGACGGCGACCTCGCGGCGCGGTACCCGGGCGCGCTCGAGGCCTTCCCCGAGGCGAAGTACCACTTCTACGGCAAGGCCCCGCGACCCGGCCGGAAGATCGGGCACGTGACCGTGATCGGCGAGGACGTCGACGACGTCACGTACCGTGCACGCTCCGCCGCGGCGCACTTCGACGACTGACGCCGCCCGGCGTCGGTCCGCCGAAGCGCGGACACCTGATCGGGTGGCACCCGATCTGGCGTGTGGACGCCGTCGTGACCGGCGTGCTCCCATGGACGGGTCAGAGGTCGACCAGTCCCGGGAGTTCGTCATGCGCCGCACCACCCTGCTCGGCACGACCGGGGCGCTCAGCGCACTCCTCGCGCTCACCGCAGCGGCGCTGACGCCCACCACCGCGTCCGCGGCGGTCAGCGCCGCGACGATCCGGTCCGCGTCGGCCGCCACGCTCTACGGCGCCGGCCCGTACCGCTCGGACACCAGCGAAGCCGCGAGGCAGGCCACCGCGCTCGCCACGAGCGACCCGGCCGGAGCCGCCGCGGCGCGCACCATCGCCCAGTACCCGGTGGCCACCTGGCTCGGCGACTGGACCCAGGGCGCCACGCTCACGAAGACGATCGACGCCGCCGTCGCCGGTGCCGAACGCACCGGGACGACCCCGGTCTTCGTGACCTACGCGATCCCGCAGCGAGACTGCGGCGGGTACTCCGCCGGCGGGTTCGACGAGGCCACCTACGACGCCTGGGTCGACCAGATCGCGGCGCGGCTGACCGGACACCGGGCCGCCGTCGTCGTCGAACCGGACTCCCTCGCGATGCTCAGCAACGCCGCGTGCAGCGCGACGCTCGACCAGCAGCGGTACCGGATCCTCTCGCGCGAGGTCGACGCCTTCACGGCCGCCGGGGTCCCCGCCTACCTCGACGCCGGCAACTCGAACTGGGTGCCGCCCGCGGTCATGGCCGCGCGGCTCGACAGTGCCGGCGTGCGCCGGGCACGGGGCTTCTTCACGAACGTCGCGAACTACTACCCGACGGCACAGGAGCAGGCGTACGCCGAGAAGGTCTCCGCTGCGACCGGGGGTTCGCACTACGTCATCGACACCTCGCGGAACGGCCGCGGGTGGCGCGGGACCTGGTGCAACGGTCCGGGCTCCGGCCTCGGGACCTCGCCGCGCGTCGTCGCGGACGGCACCGGGCTCGACGCGCTGCTGTGGGTGAAGACGCCCGGCGCGAGCGACGGGACCTGCAACGGCGGGCCGGCCGCGGGGAAGTGGTGGTCCACGTTCGCGCAGGCGCTCGTCGCGAACGCGCAGCTCGGCACCCAGGCGACGGCACCGGCGGCGACTCCGGCCGTCCCGGCGCCGGCGGTCGCCCCGACCGCGCACCGCGACCGCATCGCCTCGGGAGCGTCCCGTCGCGTCACCGTCTCGGGCTGGGCGTTCGACCGCGACGACCTCGGCAAGGCGGTGACGATGCGCGTCGTCGTCGCCGGCAAGGTGGTGGGCACGACGGCGGCGAGTACGTCGCGACCGGACGTCGACCGTGTGTACGGGGTCGGCCCGTCGCACGGGTTCACCGTGACGGTCGCCGTCCCGAGCGGCCGCCGGAGCGTGTGCCTGACCGCCGTCGGGATCGGGCGCGGGGGAGACACGTCGATCGGCTGCGCGACCGTCATCGTGCGCTGACCGACCGGCGGCGCCAGTCGTCCCGAGTGGGCCGTTTTCGTCCCGTTCGGCGCGCGCGACCGGCCGCTTCCGCCCGCTCGGCGGGCGGCGCGTGGCGTGTCCTGCCCGTCCGGCGGGTGGGGCCGGGGCGGGTCTGACTGGAGGCGCGTGGCGGCCCCGCACCGTGCCTCCAGTCCGATCCCACTCACCCGAGTGGGCCGTTCTCGTCTCGTTCGGCGCGCGCGACCGGCCGCTTCTGCCCGCTCGGCGGGCGGCGCGCGGCGTGTTCCGCCCGCTCGGCGGGCGGCGTGCGTGCCGCGCACCCCGGTACGGAAGAATGGCCACATGCCGCGTGATCTCGCCCGCCGCGCCGTCAGGCGTCTCCGCCGTGTCCTCGGCGGCACCCCGCCGACGCCGCCCGCGGTCCCGGCTGCGCCGGTCCCCGTGGTCGGCTACGTCGTCGCCGGGGGCGGCGGCGCCCATCCGGCGTCCGCGCACGTCCGGGTCGTCCGGCGGACCGAACACCTCGCCGGCAGCGGGCGGGCCTCGGTCCGGCAGGTCGACCCGGTGACGTTCGTCGACGGGAGCGACGCGACGGACTACCGAGCCGTACTGGTGCAGCGGGACGCCCTGCCCGTCGCGCTGGTCGCTCCGTTCCTGGCCGCCGCTGAGGCCCGCGGGATCCGCGTGGTGGCCGAGGTCGACGACGACTTCTTCACCGAGTCCGGGCGGGCACGCCTCGCGCGCGCCGAGTACGACCCGAGCCGGCTCGCGTCCATCGATGCACTCGTCCGGGGCGCGGACGTCGTCGTCGTCAGCACGGCAGAGCTCGCCTCGGTGGTCCGGCCGCTCGCGCGCCGGGTCGAAGTGGTCCCGAACGCGCTGGACCCCGGCATCTGGACGCCGGGCGACCCCGTCGTCGACGACGACCTGCGCACCGACGAACACCGCGTCCTCTACATGGGCACGATGACCCACACGGCTGACCTCGCGCTGCTCCGCGACGTGTTCACCGACCTGGTCGCGTCGGACGGCCGTCCGGTCCGGCTCGAGGTGATCGGCGTCACCGACGACGCACCTGCCGACTGGTACCGACGGGTGGAGGTGCCGGACGGGCACTACCCGGCGTTCGCGCGCTGGCTCGTCGACCACCGCACCCGGTGGCGTGCGGGGGTGGCACCGCTGCGGGACGAGGAGTTCAACCGGGCGAAGAGCGACCTCAAGGCCATCGAGTACACCGCGCTCGGCCTGCCCGCCGTGGTCTCGGACCGACCGTCCTACCGGATCGCACGGGACCACGGGATCGCGGCCGTGCCGGACGACGTCACCGCGTGGCGGACCGCGGTGCGCGCCGCCGTGGATGCCGGTGTCGCCGACGACGCCACCGTGCGCTGGGTCCGCGCCGACCGGACGATCGGCAGCGACGGGGACACCTGGCGGGCCGTGCTGCTCGACTAGGCTCGTGCCGTGACCGACTCCGCCGCGCCCGTCCAGCCGCTCGTCTCGATCATCATGGGGTCCGACTCCGACTGGCCCACCATGCGTGCCGCCGCGGAGACCCTCGACGAACTCGGGATCCCCTACGAGGCCGACGTCGTCTCGGCGCACCGGACGCCCGACAAGATGGTCCGTTTCGCCCGCGCCGCTGCCGGACGGGGGATCCGCGTGGTGATCGCGGGGGCCGGGGGAGCGGCACACCTGCCGGGCATGGTCGCCTCGATGACGACGCTCCCGGTGATCGGTGTGCCGGTGCAGCTCGCGCGCCTGGACGGCCTCGACTCGCTGCTGTCGATCGTGCAGATGCCGGCGGGCATCCCGGTCGCGACGGTGGCGATCAACGGAGCGGCGAACGCCGGGCTGCTCGCGGCGCGGATCATCGGCTCGGCGGACGCCACCGTGGCGGAGCGGCTCGCGGCCCACGCCGCCGCGCTCGAGCAGGTCGTCGAGGAGAAGGCGGCGCGCCTGCGCGACGCGCTCTGACGGCCGTCCGCGCGGTCGCGCGGGGTCAGAGGTCGGCGTGCAGCTGCCAGGTCTCGTTGGCCGAGTCGGTCCAGTCGAACATCCGCGCGCGGTCCGGTCCGGCGACGGCGAGCTGCCCCGCGAGCAGCGGGTCGTTGACCACCTGGTAGACGGCCTGCGCCAGACGCTCCGGGTAGGAGTCCCGCGGCTCGCGCGCCACCGTGACCCCGGCGTCGGACGCGACCTCGCGCACGGCGGCGTCGTCGGAGTGGATCACCGGCGTGCCGAAGCTCATCGCCTCGATCACCGGGAGCCCGAAACCCTCGGCGAAGCTCGGGAAGACGAACACCGTCGCCCGGTCGTACGCCACGGCGAGGTCGGCGTCGTCGACCCGCCCGAGGATCTTGACGCGGTCGCGGGACAGCCCCGCGCGTTCGGCGGTGTCGTACACGTCGACGTCGCCCCAGCCGTCGGGTCCGGCGATCACGAGCGGGACGTCAGCGGGCGCGTCCGGGTGCGCCATCGCCTCGATGAGCGCCCCGAGGCCCTTGCGCGGCTCGAGGGTCCCCACTGCGAGGACGTACCGGTCCGGCAGCCCGAGGCGGTCAGCACGCAGGTCGGCGTCCACCGGGGTGCGGAGCCGGCCGCTCGGCGCACCGCCGATGACCCGGAGCCGGTCGTCGAAGCGGTGGATCTCGTTGAGGGCCCCGGCGACCGCGTGGGTCGGGACGACGACGGCGTCCGCGTGCTTCCAGGCGCGCTTGACCATCGCACGGTGGAACTGCACTCCGCGGGGGGTCAGGGTCTCCGGGTTCGTCCACGGCACCACGTCGTGCACCGTGACGACCGTCTGCCGCCCCGGTTCGCTGAACCGGTTGTGCTTTACGAGGGGTGCGAGCACGCTCGGGGCGTGCACCATGCCGTGCGAGAGACCTCCGACGAAGCCGCCCTGCCACGCGAGCGACAGCTCCCGCCGCGGCAGTGCCGTCTTCTCGAGATCGGCGAGGCCGGGGAGGAGGGTGCGGACGTGGTCGAGCTCGTCCTTGCCGACCGCGGAGACGACGCCGACGACGTCGCAACCGGCCGGCGCGGTCTCGACGAGGTGCCTGGCGAGTTCCTCCGCGTAGCGGCCGATGCCACCCGGGACGGGGGCGACCACCTGGTCCACGATCACGCGGAGCGTCGTCATTGCGAGGCGGTCCTTCCGTCGGTCGCGGACGGTGGGGCGGTCCGCGGAGGACCCGACCATACCAGGGCAGACCGGGAGCCCAGCGTGCGCACCGTGCCCCGGTAGGCTGGTCCGATGCCTCGCTCTCTCCGCATCGTCATCGTCGGACCGACGCACCCCTACTCCGGCGGGATCGCCGCACACACCACCACCGTGGCGCACCGGTTGCGGGCGGCCGGGCACCAGGTGCACCTGATGTCGTGGAAGGCGCAGTACCCGTCCTTCCTGCGCGGTGGCACCACCCGGGTGCCCGGTTCCGAGCCCGAGGTCGAACCCTTCGCGTCGACCACGGAACGGTTGACCTGGTACAACCCGCTCACCTGGCTCCGGGCCGGCTTCGCGATGCGGAAGGCCGACGTCGTGCTGGTGACCGGCGTCACGCCGTACCACGCGGTGCCCTACGCGGCGATGCACGTCGCCGCCGGTCGTCGTCCCCGTGGCGTCGTCCTCGCGCACAACGTCCTGCCGCACGAGCCGGGTCGGTTCGACGAACGCCTCGTCGGCGCCATGTACCGCCAGTACGGTGCCGTCCTCGTGCACAGCGACGACCAGGCGGCACTCGCACGCCAGGTCGTCGGCGACGGTGCCGACGTGGACGTCCGCGTGGCGCGGCTCCCCCTGCCGGACTTCGTGGCCGGCGACGACGCACCGGGGACGCCGGGCGCCCGCACCGACGCGGACCTGGTGACCGTCGGGTTCTTCGGGATGGTCCGGCACTACAAGGGCGTCGACCAGCTGATCGAGGCCGCCGCTCGCGTCCCCGGCGTCCGCGTGGTCGTGCGCGGCGAGTTCTGGCAGCCGGTGGAGGAGTACCGCGAGCAGGTCCGCTCGCTCGGCATCGAGGACCGCGTCGAGATCGTCGACGAGTACGTCGCGATGGCGGAGATGGGGGCGATGATCCGCGGGTTCGACGTCGTCGCGTTGCCGTACCGCACCGGGTCGTCGTCGTTCAACGTCGCGCTCGCCAACCGCTTCGGCACCCCGGTGCTGGCGTCCGACGCCGGCACGCTGGCGCTCGACGTCCACGACGGCGTGGACGGTCTGGTGGTCCCCGCGGACGACGTGGACGCCCTCGCGGCGGCGCTCGAACGCATCGTCCGCCCCGGCGAGCTGGAGCGTCTGCGCGCGGGCGTCGACCAGCACGCGTCGGACCGGATGTGGACGGACTACACGGACACGGTCGCTGGTTTCAGCGAGCGCTGACCGCGCACGGTCACTGCCCTGGCCTGGAGGCACGGATCGCGTGAGCCGATCGGCACACGTGATCCGTGCCTCCAGGCCGACGGCACGTGGCTGAACGCGAAGGTGAGCTGACGCGCCCTCGTGTGCGCGCTACGCGCGCCGGCGGATCGCGGCGGCGACGCCCGCGACGGCGAAGTCCGCGATCGCGTAGAGCAGTCGCGACAGGATCGCCGCGGTGACCGCGACGCCCGCCCCGGTGACGGACGCGAGCACCGCGGTGAGCACGAACTCGCGGACGCCGATGCCGGCCGGGAACGGGATGAGCAGCACGCCGAGGGCGAAGGCCAGCGCCATCGCGGCGATCGACGGCACGAAGCTGCGAGCCGGGTCGACGCCGAGGCCGATCAGGACCAGCCAGAGCTGCACGCCGGCGAACAGCCAGTTCGCGGCCTGCAGGCCGGAACTCTGCCCGGCCACGCGCCAGCCGTAGGTGAACTGCGCGTCCGGTCGCCGGAGGATCCGGAGCGCGAGCCGCACGCCGAAGCGCATCACCGGCGGCGTGAGGCAGACGAGGAACGCGACGCCGACGATCGGCAGCCACCAGTAGTCCTCGAGCAGGTGGACGTCGATGAAGGGGACGAGGACCGCACCGAGCCCGAGGCCCGTCGCGATCGAGACGAGCATCGAGATCAGCGAGAGCACGATGGACGACGACTTGGCGAGTCCGACCTCACCGGCCATCTGGGCCTGCGCGGCGATCGGCCACACCGAACCCGGCAGGTACTTGCCGAGCTGACTGACGAAGAACACCCGGCCGCCGCGGAGCACGGGCAGCCGGATGCCGAACGCGGGCCAGACGACGATCCACGACAGCATCGAGAGGACGAGCGCGACGATCACCGCGAGGAACGCGAGTACGAGCCACACCGGGTTCATCGACGCGACCGCGTCGGAGACCTCGGTCCACTTGCCGGCGACGTACAGGACGCCCGCGACGACCACCGCGACCAGGAACGCGATCTTGATGCCGTTGACGGCCCAGCGTCGCCACCCGCGGGTGGCGACGGCCGGTTCGTCGTCGGTGGTGAGCGTGGTCGGTCGGTCCTGCGGGTCGGTCACGCTGTGAGCGCCCCCGCCTGCACCGCGGCGGCCAGGGCGTCACGCCAGTCGCGCATCGGTGCGAGCCCGGCGCGCGACCAGCCGTCGTGCCCGAGCACGCTGTACGCCGGTCGGGGAGCGGGGCGGACGAAGGCGGCGCTGTCCGTCGGCAGGACGCGCTCCGGGTCGAGCCCCATCTCGGCGTAGATCGCGCGGGTGAAGTCGTACCAGGACGCCTGCCCCGAGTTCGTGCCGTGGTAGGTGCCCGCCGGGGCGTCCGACTCGACCAGCTCGACGATGCGCGCGGCGAGGTCACCCGTCCACGTCGGCTGTCCGACCTGGTCGGTGACGACGCTCACGGTCTCGTGCGATCCGGCCAGACGGAGCATCGTGGCTGCGAAGTTCGGGCCGTGTGCGCCGTAGATCCACGCGGTGCGGACGACGTAGGACGAGTCCGGGGCGATCTCGCGCACGAGCGCCTCGCCCGCGGCCTTCGTCCGCCCGTAGGCGTTGATCGGGTCCGTCGGGGCGTCCTCGGCGTACGGCGCGGTGCCGTGTCCGTCGAAGACGTAGTCCGTCGAGACCGTGACGAGCTTGGCGCCGTGCCGGACCGCGGCCCGGGCGAGCAGCTCCGGCCCCGTGGCGTTCACGGCGTGGGCTTCGGCCTCGTGGGTCTCGGCGTCGTCGACCTTCGTGTACGCGGCCGAGTTGATGACCACGTCGTGTCCCGCGACCGCCGCGTCGACGGCCTCCGGGTCGGTGATGTCGAGGTCGGCCCGCCCGAGCGCCGTCACCTCGGCGTCACGGAGTGCGTGCTGGAGGTCCTGGCCGAGCATGCCGCTCGCGCCGGTGATGAGGTAGCGGGTCATGCGAGGGCCGCGCGCTCCTTGAGCGGCTCCCACCACGCACGGTTGTCGCGGTACCACTGCACGACGTCGGCGAGACCCTGGGCGAACGGCACCTGGGGCTCGTAGCCGAGCTCGGCCTGGATCTTCGAGATGTCGACCGAGTACCGCAGGTCGTGGCCGAGGCGGTCGGCGACGCGGTCGACGTACGACCAGTCCTTGCCGGTGGCCTCGAGCAGCATCTCGGTGAGCTCCTTGTTCGTGAGCTCGGTGCCGCCGCCGATGTTGTAGATCTCGCCCGCGCGGCCCTTGGTGAGGACCATCGCGATGCCGCGGGTGTGGTCGTCGACGTGCAGCCAGTCACGGATGTTGTTGCCCTCGCCGTACAGCGGGACGTGCTTGTCGTCGATGAGGTTCGTGACGAACAGCGGGATGACCTTCTCGGGGAAGTGGTACGGCCCGTAGTTGTTCGAGCAGCGCGTGATCGAGAGGTTCAGCCCGTGGGTGCGGTGGTAGCTGCGGGCGAGCAGGTCGCTGCCGGCCTTCGACGCCGAGTACGGCGAGTTCGGCTCGAGCGGGCGGTCCTCGGCCCAGGAGCCCTCGCTGATCGACCCGTACACCTCGTCGGTGGAGACGTGCACGAAGCGCTCGGTGCCGTGGCGGAGTGCGGCGTCGAGGAGACGCTGGGTGCCCACGACGTTGGTCTCGACGAAGATGCCGGAGTCACGGACGGACCGGTCGACGTGCGACTCGGCGGCGAAGTGCACGATCGCGTCGACGCCCGGGACGACCTCGTCGAGCTTCGCGGCGTCGGTGATGTCGCCCTGCACGAACGAGTACCGCGGCGAGTCCGCGACCGGCGCCAGGTTCTCGAGGTTGCCCGAGTAGGTCAGCGCGTCGTAGACCACGACGTCGGCGCCCTCGAGGCCGGGGTAGGCGTCCTGCAGGGTGCGGCGGACGAAGTTGGAACCGATGAAGCCGGCTCCTCCGGTGACGAGGATCTTCACGGGGTCTCCCTTGTGGAGTCGGTTGACGGAACGAGTGACGATTGTAGGGGACGGCGTCCTGGACGGACACCGGACGGTTCAGCGGAGTCGACGCCGGCGACGACGGACCAGCACGAACGCGCAGACGACCGCGGCCACGAACCCGGAGGCTGCGCTGAGCGCGATGCCCTCCCGGAGTCCCGGCGTGTGGTACCGGAGCTCGACGGTGTGCTTCCCCGCCGGGACCCAGACCGCCGCGCCGACGCTGTCCGCGCGGACCATGTCTGTGGTCGCGCCGTCGACGGTGGCGGACCACCCCTTGCGCTGCAACGAGTCCGCGACCACGACCCACCCGCCGCCGGTCGCGTCGACCTTCGCGACCGTGGAGTTGACGTCGCTCGGCTGCAGCGACACGGTCGCCGTGCCGTCCGGGTCGGCCCGGTGGTCCGGGTCCGCGCTGAGGACGACGGTGTCGTCCGGCAGGGACTGGTCGGCGAGCTTCCGGACCAGGCCGGTCGTCGTCTTCTCCACCACCGCGCTCGAGGCCCAGCGGACGCGCGGGAGCGCGTTGCTCCGCTCGTAGATCGTGGCGTCGCCGGTGTGCACGACCGAGACGCCGTCGCCGGCGACCGGGCGGGTGACGCTGATGACCGCGTGACCGTCGTCGTCGGTCCCGATCGGGACGACCGAGTTCTGGCCGGTGACCGTGATCGTGAGGTGCCAGGCGGTGTCCGCCGGGATGTCCGAGCCCTCGAGGGCGACGTTCCGCGGACCGCCGAGACCGGGCACCCAGCTCTTCGTGGACGCGAGGGTCTCACCCGAGCCGTCGGCGATCGCCGAGACCGTCAGCTCCATGCCGCCCGGCGCGAGGGTGGTGGCCGGGGGACCGGTGAACGTGATGCCGTTGACCGGCCCCGTCTCCGAGCCGGACTCGACCGTCGACCGATCGGCGGTCAGGTCGGTCCAGGTCGTCCGGGTCGGTGCGGCCTCGGTCGTGCCGGCGATGACCGCGGACGGGTCCGCGATCATGTACTTCGTCGCGAGCCGGTCGAGGATGCCGGAGTCGGCGAGCTCGGGCATCAGGTTCGGGCTCAGCGTGAGGTACGTCGCCGTCGGGTAGGTGTCCGGGTCGACGGCGCCCATGAGCTGCTTCCACTCGGCCGTCTGGAACGTGTGACCGGTGACGGACCGCATCTGGAAGTACGAGGCCGCCCCGAGGATGGTCGCGTTGCCCGTGGTGGTGTAGCGGTCCTGGTCGGAGACGTGGTCCTTGAGGTAGTCGATCGCCGGGGCGTCCGGGTAGAACGTGGAGGCCGGTGCGATCGGCCACCACGGCTTCGTCGCGACGACCGCCGGGGCGGCGACCATGGCGGCGACCGCGCAGGCCGCGACGACCATGACGACGCGGGAGCGGAACAGCCAGACGAGGCCGACCGCGATCACGGTGCCGATCCCGACGAGCCCGATCGCGAGGATCTCGAGCTTCACCTGGTGGACGTAGCCCTTCGGCACGTGTCCGAGGGCGTTGAAGGTGAACGCGCTCGCGCCCACCGCGGCGAACAGCACGACGGCGATCGCAGCGATGCGGCCCGTGCGGCGGAGCGGCGAGGCCGTCCGGAAGCGTGCGAGCTCGGCGCGCAGGTCGTCCCCGTCGACGAGCCGACCGAAGCCGACGCCGGCGAGCGCGGCTGCGATGAAGAGCACCACGCAGCGCGCACGGCCGATCGGGTTGCTGTTGAAGACCGGGAGCTCACGGACGGCCGAGAGCACCGGACCGCCGAGGTAGACGACGACGATCGCGAACGCGAGGAGCGCCGTGGCGATGGCGACGATCCCGACCGTGCGTCGGGCGACCAACGGGGAGGGGACACGATCGGTGAGGGGCCGCACCGCGGGCCGGATGAGCACGGCCGCGGCGACGAGGACGACCGCGGCGATGCCGATGTACGAGTACTCCTCGACCGGGTTGCGGACGCCCCACGACGCGCCCGACGCCTGTGCGAACGAGATGTCCTGCACCCAGGCGGTCACGAGCGGGAACGCACCGAGGCCGTTCGGGCCGCGCTGTGCGCGACCCGAGAAGTCCACGACGCTCAGGGCGTTGAGCGCGAACGGGACGAGCTGCCACGCGGAGAACAGCACCCCGACGACGATGCCGCCGACCGCGATCCCGGCGCTGCCCAGCACGCCCCGCCAGTTCCGGTGCGCGACGATCGTGCGGGCGACGAAGAACGCGCCCGCGAAGAACAGCGTGTACCCGACGACCGCCGGGAACCCCCCGAGCAGCATCGCGGCGAGCGTGCCGCCGACGCTCAGGAGGTCGCGCTTGCGGAGTTCGACCGCCGCGCGGTCCACCGCCCAGAAGACGAGCGGGATGAACGCCGCGACACGGGTCTGCGGCCAGTTCGACCAGGCGACCATGAAGCCGGACGACGCGTACACGAGCGAGGCGATCGGCCAGCCGGCACGGGGGACGCCCCAGCGGCGGAGCAGGAGCGACATGCCCACCGTGACGGCGACGATCTCGAGGAACTTGACCGCCCCGGGTGCGTACGACAGCGGCAGGATCCACCACGGGAGCGACAGGGGTGAGAACTGCCCGGAGTCGGGGACGCCCCCGAGGGCGGTGCCGCCGGCGACGTAGGGGTCCCACGCCGCGAAGACGCCCTGGTGCGCGAGGGTGGCGAGCAGCGACGTCTGCGGGGCGTTCGAGTCGAGCGGGTCGCTCGTGTAGATGTTCGTCGACGTGACGCTGTCGCCGAGGGTCTGCGCCCACGGGGTGTACCGGCTGAGCAGCCCGGTGTTGAGGAAGGTCCCGTGCCCGGTGAGTGCCGGTCCGATCGTGAAGACCACGAAGGCGGCGAGGGCTGCCCACGCCGCGATCTCGATCCAGGACCGCGGTCGGCGGATCCACAGGGCGAACCGGGTCCCCGGCGCCAGTCGGTCCGTGTGTGCGGTGCGCTCAGTCGCCATAGCGCTGGAGCTTCTGCAGGTCGAGCTGTTCCTCGGCGAGCGTGCGGTTGAGCCTGGTGAGGTCGGCGACGACGCCGATCACGACCGAGAGCACCGCGGTGATGAGGAGGACGACGCCGAGGATGATCGACTGCAGGTGGTTCCCACCGGTGTCCGTCGCGAGGAGCACCAGGTAGCGGATCAGCGGCCAGAGACCGAGCGCTCCGAGCACGGCGGCGACCCAGAGGAAGAGCGCCATCGGGCGGTACATCAGGTAGACGCGGGCGATCGCCGACCCGGACTGGAACATGTGCTGCCAGATGTTGCTGAACAGGCGGGACTCGCGGGTCTTCGGGTTCGTGGTGATCGGCACGGACGCGATCGCGAGGCGCTTGTACCCGGCCTGCACGATCGTCTCCATGCAGTAGCTGAAGCGGGTGACGATGTTCAGTCGGATGAGCGAGTACTTCGAGTACGCGCGGAACCCGCTCGCCGCATCGGGCAGGTCGAGGCCGGCGGCACGCGACGCGACCCAGGAGCCGAAGCGCTGCATGAGCTTCTTGAAGCCGGAGAAGTGCTCGATCGTCCGGGTCTGGCGGTCACCGATGACGATCTCGGCCTCCTTCCGGAGGATCGGCTGGACCAGCTCCGCGATCTGCGCCTGCGGGTACTGGTTGTCGCCGTCGGTGTTCACGACGATGTCGGCGCCGTGCAGGAGCGCGTAGTCGACGCCGTCACGGAACGACCGCGCGAGGCCCATGTTCGTGGTGTGGTGCACGAAGTGCCGGACACCGTGCTCCTTGGCGACCTCGACCGTGCGGTCGGTGCTGCCGTCGTTGATGACCAGGATCTCGATCTCGTCGATGCCGTCGATCTGCTTCGGGATCGAGTCGAGGACGCTGGCGAGGGTGTTCTCCTCGTTGAGGCAGGGGATCTGGACGAATAGCTTCACAGGCTCGCTTGGTCTCGTTTCGGGCGGTCGCGGGGCGCAGAACCAGAACAGCCTATGCGACGGGGGCAAACGGCGCGTGACGACCATGAGGGTGAGTCGGTTCCCCGGAGTGTGGTGTACCAGTCGGCTTGCTAGGCTGCCCCGGTGCAGATCCGCGAACTGAAGATCCCCGGCGCGTGGGAGTTCACGCCCGTCCAGCACGGCGACGCACGAGGAGCATTCCTCGAGGCGTACCGCGCCGACGTCCTCGAAGAGACGATCGGCCACCCGCTGGACCTCCGACAGGTGAACATGTCGATCTCGTCGGCCGGTGTGGCCCGCGGGATCCACTACGCCCTCGTCGCGCCGAGCCAGGCCAAGTACGTGACCGCCGTCCGCGGCGCGTTCATCGACTACATCGTCGACATCCGCGTCGGCTCCCCGACCTTCGGGCAGTGGGACTCCGTCCGGATCGACGACGTCGACCGCAAGGCCGTCTACCTGTCCGAGGGCCTCGGCCACGCGATCGTCGCGCTCGAGGACCAGTCGACCGTGAACTACCTGGTCAGCGCCCACTACGACCCCGAACGCGAGAAGGGGATCACGATCCTCGACCCGACGGTCGGGTTGGAACTGCCCGAGGGGCTCGGTGAGCCGGTGCTCTCCGAGAAGGACACCAGCGCTCCGACGCTCGAGGAAGCCGCGGCCGCCGGGCTGCTCCCGACGTACGAGGAATGCGTCGCCTACACCGAGTCCCTGCGGACGAAGAAGTAACAGGAGAGAACGTTGAAGGGCATCATCCTCGCCGGGGGTTCCGGCACCCGTCTCTGGCCGATCACCAAGGGCATCAGCAAGCAGCTCATGCCGATCTACGACAAGCCGATGG
This sequence comes from Curtobacterium sp. 1544, assembly GCF_040544915.1. NCBI lineage: Bacteria > Bacillati > Actinomycetota > Actinomycetes > Micrococcales > Microbacteriaceae > Curtobacterium > Curtobacterium sp. 1544. Next base: position 70,867 of record NZ_JBEPKX010000006.1, on the reverse strand, counting down.
TCTACTACCCGCTGTCGACGCTCATGATGGCCGGCATCCGCGAGGTCCTGGTCATCACGACGCCCGAGTACAACGACCAGTTCCGCGCCCTGCTCGGCGACGGCTCCTCGCTCGGCATGGACATCCAGTACGCCGTGCAGCCCAGCCCGGACGGCCTCGCGCAGGCCTTCGTCATCGGTGAGGACTTCATCGGCGACGACAGCGTGGCGCTCGTCCTCGGCGACAACATCTTCCACGGCACCGGCCTCGGCACGAACCTCCGGAAGAACACCGAGGTCGACGGCGCGACGATCTTCGCGTACCACGTGGCCGACCCGAAGGCGTACGGCGTCGTCGAGTTCGACGACGCCTTCACCGCGGTCTCGATCGAGGAGAAGCCGGCGGAGCCGAAGTCGAACTACGCCGTCCCCGGTCTGTACTTCTACGACAACAAGGTCATCGAGATCGCGAAGACGATCGAGCCGAGCGCGCGTGGCGAGCTCGAGATCTCGACCGTCAACGAGCGCTACCTCGAGGCGGGGGAGCTCGGCGTGCAGGTCCTCGACCGCGGCACCGCCTGGCTCGACACCGGGACGTTCGAGTCGATGATGCAGGCCTCGGAGTACGTGAAGGTCATCGAGGACCGTCAGGGCTTCAAGATCGGCTGCATCGAGGAGATCGCCTGGCGCAACGGCTGGATCGACGACGCGCAGCTCGCCGAGCTCGCCGCGCCGCTGGTCAAGGGCGGCTACGGCGTCTACCTGCAGCGGCTCCTCTCCGCGTAGTCGCTCTCGTGGCGATCTTCAGACGCCGCCGTCGCGACGCGACGCCCTCCGGCTCCGGCCTGGAGGCGCGACCCGCGTCCGAGACGGCGGCGTCGCCCGTTCTCGTGGCCGGGTTCGACGGCACCCTGCCGCACCTGGACCGCGCGGTCACCGTGGTCCTGGTGAGCCGGTCGGACCGGTACGAGCGACTGCCCGCGCTGGTGGCGGCGGCCCGTCGGGCCTTCGGCCCCGAGGCCGACGTCCGTGCCGTCGGGTACGTGGCCGACGCCTCGCCACGGGACGCCCCGCAGCGCGGCCTGCCGTGGGTGCGCACCGACCCGGTGGACGGCATCGGGTCCGCGATCAACGCCGGGGTGTCCGGTGGGGTCGGTCGCGTCCTGCTCGTCGTCGACTCCACCGTCGGCGTCACCGACCAGGACCTGCAGGTGCTCGCCACGGCGGGCCACGACCGTGTCGCCCAGGCGCGCGTGTGGTTGGCCGACGGCAGTCGTCGGCACGGATCTCGATTGCTCCGACCGGGGGCGCTCCCCGGGACGGACGACGATCCGGGTTCCCCGCCGTCGCCGGACGTCGCCGCAGCCGTGTCGGACGCGCGCCTCGCCGACGGGATCCGGACGGCACAGGTGTTCGCGGCTGACCAACCGGTGGTCGCGGTGCCGGGTGCAGCGCTGGTGCCGGCGCCGTGCCTCCCGGACGAACGCATGACGGTCACGGCCTGGACCCGAGCGGTCGCGGACCGGACCGGGCAGGATCCCGTCGTGACGTGGGCAGTCGAACGGTCGGCCGAGGCAGGTCGCACGATCGACCGCACCGTCGTCGACGCGTTCGCCGCCTGGCGCGACCGCGAGCCGGAGCCCGGCGGCTCGGGTGTCGTCGCAGGTCCGCCGCTGCCACCATGGGGTGCCCGTCCGGTCGCGCCCGCGCCGCAGCGGACAGTGTCGACCGACAAGCTCGCGTGGTCGCTCAAGATCGCCGCCCCCGCAGGGCCCGAGGGCGACGGCTGGGGCGACGTCCACTTCGCCGCCGAGCTCGCCGGGGCCCTCGAACGGCTGGGACAGCGGGTCCGCGTCGACCGCCGGGACGCCCACGTCCGTGACGACGACGGCACGGACGACGTCACGCTGGTGGTGCGCGGCCTCGACCGGGTGCCGCCGAACCCGGCGTCCGTGAACCTGCTCTGGGTCATCAGCCACCCCGACGACCTCGTCGACACCGAACTCCGTTCCTTCGACGCGGTGTTCGCGGCGGGGCCCGTCTGGGCGGCAGCGGCGGCGGAGCGATCGGGTGTCCCGGTCACCACGCTGCTGCAGGCGACCGACCCGGCGGTCTTCCGTCCGTCCCCGCCGACGGGACCCGATGCCGGCCGGGTGGTCTTCGTCGGGTCGACCCGGGGTGCCTCCCGCCCGGTGGTGTCCGACGCGGTCGCGCTCGGTGCCGATCTGCGCGTGCACGGACCCGGGTGGGAGTCCGTCGTGCCGGAGCCGATGCGCGGGGCGTCGAGGTTGACCCGGGCCGAGGTCGCCGCGTCCTACGCCTCCGCGCGGGTGGTGCTCAACGACCACTGGCCGGACATGGCCGCCGGGGGCTTCGTGTCGAACCGGGTGTTCGACGTGCTGGCCTCCGGAGGAGTCGTCGTCACCGATCCGGTCGAGGGTCTCGACGACGTGCTCGACGTCCCGACGCTCGCGGTGGCTCGGTCGCGGGACGACCTCGCCGCCCTGCTCGACCCGGTGCGCCCCTGGCCGACACCCGACGAGCGCGCCGAGGTCGCCGCCCGCATCGCCTCCGAGCACTCCTTCGACGCCCGCGCCCGGGTCCTGCTGGACGCCGCCCGCGCCGAGCGGGCCCGCCTCCGGCGCTGACGCGCAGAGGCACCGGCCGCCCGTCCAGGACGCGAAGCACCGACTCGGTGCGCGTGGACGACGCCGCCGTGCTACTTGCGGGTGACCCAGCGCGCACGCACGGCGAGACCGACGCGCAGCACGAGCCGCAGCGGCCACAGCCACCAGGCCCGGTACTTCCGCGACAGGAACCGGTAGGCGCTGCGGTGGTGCTCGATCTCCATGCGGCGCCGGTTCGACGACGTCGAGTGCGCGCCGGTGTGGGTGACGACGGCGGTGGGCACGTAGACGTTCGCCCGTCCGGACAACCCGACCCGCTGCCCGAGGTCGACGTCCTCGAAGTACATGAAGTACGACTCGTCGAAGCCCCCGAGTTGCCGGAACAGGTCGGTGCGGATGAGGAAGCACGCGCCGGACAACCAGCCGGCCTCGCGCTCGACGACCTGCGTGGTGGACCAGTACCGCTGGCTCCACGGGTTCGCGGGCCAGAAGCGCGAGAACGCCGCGTGGCCGAGGCCGGTGCGGAGCGAGGGGAGCCGCCGGGCGGACGGGTAGGTCTCGCCCTGGTCGTCGAGGATCTGCGGCCCGAACGACCCGCCGTCGGGCAGCCGGTCGGCCGCGGCGACGAGTTCGTCGATCGACCCCGGCTCGAGCACGACGTCGGGGTTCGTGACGAGCAGGAAGTCCGGCCGCACGTCGGGCAGGACGTCGTCGAGCGCGGCGAGGGCGGCGTCGATCCCGCCGCCGTAGCCGCGGTTCCCACCCGAGGACACCACGACGGCGCCGTAGGACTCGCCGATCGCCCGGAGCGCGTCGAGGTCGGTGGACCCGTTGTCGGCGATGACGACGGCGACCGGCGACGTCGAGGCGGCTTCGATGCTCGCGAGGAAGGGCCGGATCGTCTCACCGGTGTTGTAGGTGACCGTCAGGACGGCGACGCGGATCATCGTGCACCTCCGACGGCCTCGTAGGCGCCGACGTGGACGGCGGCCGTGGCGTCCCAGGTGAAGTCGTCGGCCCGTCGGAGCGCGGCGGCCCGGTGCGACGCGACGAGCGTGGGGTCGTCGAGCAGCGACGCCATCGCGGCTCCCAGCGCCGAGGCGTCGGGCTCGGTGTACACCGCGGCGTCGCCCCCGACCTCGGGCAGCGAGAGTCGGCGGGTGGTGAGCACGCACGCCCCGGTGGCCATCGCCTCGACAACCGGCAGGCCGAAGCCCTCGCCGAGCGACGGGTACACCACGAACTCCGCGCCGCCGAGGAAGCCGGCGAGGTCCTCGAGCGGGAGGTACCCGGCCTCGACGACGTGGTCGGCGTCCTGCAGCGCGTCGAGCCGCTCGATCGCGGCGTCGTCCCAGCCGCGCGCGCCGGAGAGCACGAGCCACGGTGTCGGTGACCCGGTCGCGTCCCGCGCACCCCGCACGGCGGCGTACGCGTCGAGCAGCGCCGTGACGTTCTTGCGCGGCTCGATCGTGCCGAGGAACGCGATCCACGGGGCGTCGTCGGGGAGTCCGGCGGCGATCCGGGCGTCCTCGACCTCGGCCGTGGTCGGTTCGTGGAAGCGGGTGCGGTCGACCCCGAGCGGAGCGACCCGGACGTCGGCGCGGATGCCGGTGACGACGCGCGCGGCCTCGGTCGCGGTGGCGGCGCTCGGCACGATCACGACCGGACGGGTCCGCAGCGAGCGGCGGCTCCACCACGTGAAGAACGTGCGCTTCAGGCGCGAGTGCCACTCCGGGTTGGAGAAGAACGTCGCGTCGTGCAGCGTCACCACCGACCCGCGTCGCCACGAGAACGGGAACGTGTAGTGCGGTGAGTGCAGCACGGTCGCACCGAGTCGGCGGCCGAGTGCGGGCAGGCCGGTCTGCTCCCAGAGGAAGCGCAGCGGCACCGAGTCGGTCCACGCCGGCGCCCGGTGCACCGTGACGTGCGGGGCGATCTCGGCGAAGTGCGACGCGTGCACCGGCCGGACGACCAGGTGGACGTCGAGGTCGGGATCCGTGAGGTGCGAGACGACCCCCTCGACGTAGCGTCCGACGCCGCCGAGGTTCCGCGGTACCGCCGTCCCGTCGATCAGGACGGTGAGCTGCGGCACGCGTGGTTCCTTCCGTGCGGGAACGCCGCGGCCGGTGCCGTCGACGGGGGAGTCCCCAGGATAGCCCGCCGCGCTCATGCGCTCGGGTCCACGGCGCTCCGCGGGACGGACGCGACCCGCGTCTGGCGGAGCCGGTGCGCGAGGTGCGCGGGGAGGTGTCCCGTGACGTCGGCCAGTGCTGCCAGGACGAGTCGCGCCTCCCGTCGGGTGCTGCCGGCGGCCAGTCCGCGCAGGCCGCGGACGAGGGTCCGGGTGCTCGCACGGAGCACCGTCGACCACGGCGCGTGCCAGAGGGCGACGACCACCCGGTTGCGTGCGTTGCGGAACACGAACAGGTCGCTCTGCACGCCCGACGACGCGGAGTGGTCGTGCTCGACGACCGCGTCGCCGGCGTACTCGACGCGCCATCCACGGCGTCGGAGCCGCCACGCGAGCTCGGTGTCCTCGTAGTACATGAACAGCGACTCGTCGAGGAGTCCGACGTCGTCCAACGCGGCTCGTCGGAGCGCTGACGCGCCGCCGGAGAACCCGAAGACCTCGCGGTCGGCGGCCCGGTCGACGGCTGCGAACCAGTCGCGGTCCCTGCCGTTGCCGTCGCGGTCGACGCGCACGCCGGTCGAGTTGAGACGGACCTCGCCGTCCGGCGACGGCACCCACAGGTGGCCGTCGTGGTCCCGCAGCGCGCGTCCGGTGGGGGATGGTGAACCGGACTGGAGGCGCGACCAGCGTCCGGCGAGCACGATGCGGCCCGTCACGGCCGCGACCGCCGCGGGGGCGGCGTCCAGGTGGTCGCGGAGGGCCGCGACGAAGCCCGGAGCGGGCTCGGCGTCGTTGTTGAGGAGGACCACGATCTCGGCGTCCGTGTGCCGGATGCCGGTGTTCGCACCCGCCGCGAACCCGCCGTTGGTTTCACGGACGAGCACCGTCGCCTCCGGCAGCTGGCGTCGGAGCACGGCCACGGAGTCGTCGGTCGAGCCGTTGTCGACGACCACGACCTCATCGGCCGCGCCGTCGTCGAGGACGGCACGCACCGCCCGCGTGGTGAGGTCGGCGCGGTTCCAGTTGACGACGACGACCGCGGTGCGGCTGGCGCCGTCGGTCGGGGTCAGCCGAGCTCCTCGATCGAGGGCTTCGCGTAGACGGTGCCGACGGCGTCGCCGAACGACGGGACCTCGAACGAGTCGCACTCGGGCAGGTCGTGCAGGTGTCGTCCGGCGGAGTCCATCATCGACACGTTGATGAAGTACTTGCCGGTGCCGAAGTTCGTGTCCGCGATGCGGAGGCGGAGCTTCCGGCGACCGTGCAGCGGCTCGAGGTGGATGCCCATGATGCCCGTGGTGGTGCCGTAGACGACCTGACCGGCGGTGTTGTTGATCTGCACCGCGGCCTCCCAGTCCTCGACGCGGTCCAGGTGCTCGAACTCCATGTCGACGATGAGGTCGTCACCGGGGACGACCGGAGCGCGGTGCTCCTTGCCCTCGACCGTGACGGTGGCGCCGAGGACGGTGCCGCGACCGACCGCCACGTCCGCGCTGAGCTCGTCGGAACGGCGCTCCTCGAGGACGTCGCGGAACTTGCTGACCGCCTGGATCGCGTCGCCGTCGTGCAGGACCTTGCCCTTGTTGAGCAGCACGACGCGGTCGCACATCTCCTGCACCTGGCTGAGCGAGTGGGTGACGATGATGATCGTCTTGCCCTGCTCCTGGAACGACCGGATGCGGTCGAGGCACTTGCGCTGGAACGCCTCGTCGCCGACCGCCAGGACCTCGTCGACCAGCAGGACGTCGGGGTCGGTGTGCACGGCCACCGCGAAGGCGAGTCGCACGTACATGCCGGATGAGTAGAACTTCACCTGGGTGTCGATGAAGTCGCCGATCCCGGAGAACGCGAGGATGTCGTCGAAGCGCTCCTCGGTCTCCTTGCGGCTCAGGCCGAGCAGGCTCGCGTTGAGGAAGACGTTCTCGCGGCCGGACAGGTCCGGGTGGAACCCGGCGCCGAGCTCGAGCAGCGCCGCCAGACGCCCGCGGCGCGCGACCGTGCCGGACGTCGGCTGGATGATGCCGCCGATGGCCTTGAGCAGCGTGGACTTGCCGGAGCCGTTCTGGCCGATGAGCCCGACGGTGGTGCCGGCCTGGATCGACACGGTGACGTCGTCGAGTGCCCAGAAGTCCTGGCGGTGCTTCCGGCCGGCGCGACCGAGCGTGACGATGCGCTCGCGGATGGTGTTGTCCTTGCGGACGACGAACCGCTTGCGGACGTGGTCGATGACGATGACGTCGGGGCGCTCGGCGGTGTCCTGGCGCGTGGTGGGGGAGACAGGTGTGCTGATGGCCATGGTCTAGAGCTCCTGCGCGAAGTTGCCCTGCAGGCGGGAGAACACCCGCTGCGCTCCGAGCAGGCAGAAGAGCCCGATCACGAAGGCGATGCCGAGTCGCAGCATGAGGTGGTCGGGGTACGTGACCTTCGCCGGGTCGTGCAGCCAGATGGCGTTCTGCATGCCGAGGACCGACAGGGTGAGCGGGTTGTTCGTGTAGATGGCGAGGACCCAGTCGACCTTCAGCCGCTCGATGACCATCGAGTACGAGTACACGATCGGCGAGGCCCAGAGCAGGACCATCAGGCCGACGTCGATGACGAACTGCACGTCGCGCAGGTACACGTTCAGGGCCGAGAGCACGAGCCCGATCGCGGCGCCGTACACGAGGATGACGAGCAACGAGGGGATCAGGTAGACGAGTCCGCCGTGCCAGGGGAACAGACCGAGCACGATCGTCGCGGCGATGAGGATGGCGAACTGGATGACGTAGTTCACCAGGGCGGCGCCGACGCTCGCGAGCGGGAAGACCTCGCGCGGGACGTAGACCTTCTTGATCAGGCCGGAGTTGCCGACGATCGATCCGGTGGACCCCGCGACGATCTCGCTGAACAGCGTGTACGCGCTCAGGCCGGTGAAGACGTAGATCGCGAAGTTGTCGATGCCCTTGGCCGCGCCGAGGATCTGTCCCATCACGAAGTAGTAGATGAGGAGCTGGGTCAGCGGGCGCACCAGCGTCCACACGAACCCGAGCGCCGAGTCCTTGTACCGCGCCTTGAGGTCGCGGCGGATGAGCATCCCGAGCATCTCGCGCTGCCGGAAGACGTCGCGGAGTTCTCGCCAGGTGCCTCGGATCGCGCTCGTCGGGGCGCCGACGACGACGAGGGGTTCCTTCGCGAGCGCCGCCATGCGGGCTTGATCGACCATTCGTCTCTTCGTTCGTGGGGGCAGGACCGGAACAGCATACTCACCGCAGCGATGGGGAACCGGAGTACGCCGGTGCCGAGCGACACGTGTCGTTCGCCCCCGTGCGGGGGTGAATGTGCGCAGGAGCAACCCTCAACCTTCACTTTGGGGTTACCGTTGACGCAACCCGGACCCTTGTCAACATCCACAGGACGGCCCGTCAGCATGCAGCTTGCTCCACGGCCGATCGCTGCGCTCGCGGTGGTCGGTGCTCTCAGTCTCCTCGCGGCGGGTTGTTCCGCCGGCGGAGACACCGATCCGACGCCGAGCGCCACGCGGTCGGCCTCCGCCACGACGACGCCGTCGCCGACCCCCACGACGACGGACGGGGTCGGCGAGCCGTCGTCCGGTGCCACCGCGGGCGACGACGACGTCCCGACGGCCTTCCCCGGCTCCGGTCAGACGACCCAGCCCGACGTCGACCCGTCGGACTTCCCGGCCACCGCCGTCCTGACCTTCTCCGGCTGGGACACCGGCAGCAAGACCCTCCAGGCCGGCGGCCTGGTCTCCGGCACCACCGACACGTCCGGCACCTGCACCTTCACGGCGAAGAAGGGCACGGTGTCGCGGACCGCCACGAGCAAGGCCGAGGCGAGTGCCTCGTCCGTGAACTGCGCCCAGGTGTCGTTCCCCGCGAACCAGGTGTCGACCGGCACGTGGTCGATCACCCTGAAGTACACGGTCGGGTCGAAGTCGACCACGTCCGACCCGATGACGGCGGAGGTGCCGTGATGCGATCCATCCGAACGAAGGACGGGCGACGCCGCCCGCTCCGCGCGACCCTGGCGCTCGTCGCCTCCCTGGCGGTCGCCGCCGGCGGCCTGACGATCGGCACGATCGCGGCGGGGAACGACGGCTCCGAGTCGGCCTCGGCCGCCGTCGCCGCGAACTTCGACCCCGGCTACATCATCAGCGACGCGAACTTCTACAACGGGTCCGCGATGAGCGCCACCAGCGTGCAGTCGTTCCTCAACAGCGTCGCCCCGAACTGCAAGCAGCAGTCCGGCGGCCCGGTGTGCCTGAAGAACTTCGTGCAGAGCATGAGCGCGATCCCGGCCGTCTCCGGACGGTGCGCGGCGATCGCCGCCGGGTCGAAGTCGGCGGCGACGATGATCGCCCAGGTCGGCGCGGCCTGCGGGATCAGCCAGAAGGTGCTCCTCGTGCTCCTGCAGAAGGAGCAGGGCATCGTCACGACGAACGCCCCGACGAACTACATGTACCTGCACGCCACGGGCTTCGCCTGCCCGGACACGGCACCGTGCGACCCGAAGTACTTCGGGTTCGGCCAGCAGGTCTACGCCGCCGCGCTGCAGTTCAAGCGCTACCAGGCGTCGCCGACCTCGTGGGCGTACCAGGCCGGCCGGAACAACTCGATCCTGTACAACCCGAACGCCGCGTGCGGCCGGAAGACCGTGTACATCCAGAACGCGGCCACCGCCGGGCTGTACATCTACACGCCGTACACGCCGAACACCGCTGCGATGGCGAACCTCTACGGCACGGGCGACAGCTGCTCGGCCTACGGCAACCGCAACTTCTGGCGGATGTACACCGACTGGTTCGGCTCGCCCACGGGCGGCTCGTCCCCGATCGGGTTCGTCGACGCCCAGAGCGGCGCAGCGGGCGGCACGATCTCGGTGCGCGGGTGGACGGCCGATCCGGACACCACCGCCCCGATCAAGGCGCAGTTCTACGTCGACGGTGTCGGCAAGGCCTCGGTGCTGGCGGACGCGACGCGAGCCGACCTCGCCGGCCAGCTCGGTGCGAACAACACGGCGCACGGGTTCCAGACCACGCTGACGGGCATCGCACCCGGGAGTCACAACGTCTGCGTGTTCGGCATCAACGTCGGGCCGGGGGCCAACACGCTGTTGAACTGCGGCGACGTCACCGTGCCGTCCTCGGCGCCGGTCGGCAGTCTCGACACGGTCACGGGCGGCCAGGGGACCATCGCCGTGAGCGGATGGGCGCTCGACCGTGACTCGTCGGCTGCGACCGCCTACAAGGTGCAGGTCGACGGTGTCGGCGCGATCGCTGCGACCGCCGACGTCCAGCGCGCGGACATCGCGGCGAAGTACCCGGGCGCGAGCTCCACGGTCGGGTTCTCGAAGACCGTCCAGAACGTCGCAGCGGGGACCAGGACGGTCTCGCTCTGGACGCAGGACCGACCGGGCTCCGTCTGGGTCAAGGTCGCGCAGAAGGCGACCACGGTCACCGCGAAGACCGGCGCGACCGGCGCCCCGCGGGGCTCCTTCGAGTCGGCGACCGGCGGCGCCGGGACCGTCGCGCTGAAGGGCTGGGCGATCGACCCCGACACGTACGCCTCCGTGCTGTACAAGATCCACGTCGACGGGGTCGGTGCCGCGGCCGGGACCGCGAACGCCGCGCGCAGCGACGTCGCGACCGCCTACCCGAAGTGGGGCTCGGCGCACGGGCTCGCCACGACGCTGACCGGGATCGCTCCCGGGAAGCACACCGTCACGGTCTGGTGGCAGGACCTGCCGAGCGGAACCTACGTCAGCGCCGGCACGAAGACCGTGACCGTGGGGACCCCGCCGTCGAGCGGCGCCACCGGTGGGAGCGGCCCCGTCACCGGCGCGTTCGAGCAGGCCACCGGCGGCGCCGGGACGGTCGCGATCACGGGCTGGGCGATCGATCCGGACCGGTACGACCCGGTGCTGTACAAGATCCACGTGGACGGGGTCGGCGCCGCGGCGGGCACCGCGAACGCCGCCCGGTCGGACATCGCGTCGTCGCACCCGGGCTGGGGTTCGGACGTCGGTCTCGCCACGACGCTGACCGGGATCGCACCGGGCACGCACACCGTCACAGTCTGGTACCAGGACCTCCCCAGCGGCACCTACGTCAGCTTCGGCACGAAGTCCGTGACGGTCACGGCGACGAGCAGCACGAGCACCGGCAAGACCGGTGCGGTCTACGGCGCGTACGACGGCGTGACCGGGGGCAGGGGGACCGCGCGGGTCACCGGCTGGGCCATCGACCCCGACACGTTCGCCCCGGTCAAGTACAAGATCCACGTCGACGGCGTCGGGGCGACCGCCGGGAGCGCCGACACCGTACGCACCGACGTCGAGAAGGTCCACCCCGGCTGGGGCTCCGACGTCGGGCTGGACGTCTCGCTCACCGGCCTGACGGCCGGCAAGCACACCGTGCGGGTCTGGTACCAGGAACTCCCGGGCGGGGTCTACAAGGACTTCGGCACGAAGACGGTGACCGTCTCGTAGGTGGTGACGGACAGACGGACGGGAGGCACGGTGCCAGCTGGCACCGTGCCTCCCGTCCGTCGACCGGTCCGTTCCGTCAGCCGCGCTGCCGGAGCCGGCGCGCCACGCGACCGAGGCGGTCCAGCACCCGGTACTCGGCGGAGCGCGTCAGGGCCTCGTAGCGCAGCGCGATGGCATCGCGTTCCGACTCGGCCGCCTGGCGGGCCGCGTCCGCGTCGCGTCGGCCACGGTCGAGAACGGCGACCGCCTCCTCCGAGACGATCAGCCGTTCGTTGATCTGGTGGACCCCGGAGCGGTGCACGTCGCGCTCGTGGGCGGTCTCGCGGAGTTCCTCGCGCTGCAGCGTCGCCCAGCGCAGGAGCGGCGCACGATCGCCGGTGCGGCCGTCCGCCCGCTCGACCGCCGCGTCGAGGGACGACCGGACCTGTTCGGCGCGGGCGGCGTAGGAGTGCCGCTCGACGACCACGGCGTGCAGCCGCTCGACGAGGGCGTCGCGCTCCGCGGTCGGCATCGCGATCGCACGCTCGAGCGAGGCCGCGTCGGTGAACACCGGCACGTCGCCCAGCCCGAGCTCGTCGAGTCCGAGCGCGCAGTCCGTGACCGGGAGGGCACCGCAGGCGAGCGACTCGTACAGCCGGGAGTTGAGCGTGCCGAACTCGGCGGCCGGCGCGATCACGTCGTCCACCACGAACGCGGCCGCGCGGTAGACCTCCGGCAGGGCGAAGTACGGCACCGCGGCGCGCAGTTCGACACCGGGGGACGGCTCGACGTGCTCGACGTTCGCGGCGAACCACACGACGGGCTCGGCGGGCGCGATCTCGAGCAGGACGTCCTGGACCCGGCGGCGGGCACCCCAGAAGTTGACGGTCGTGACGGTCCGGTCGCTGCGCGGTGTCGGGGTGCCGGCGGTGTCGGTCGGTTCGGTCGGGTCGGTCGGTTCGGTCGTGAAGAGGTCGAGGTCGACGCCGATCGGCACCACCTCGACCGGGCCGTCGTACACGGCGGCGAGGGCGTCCCGCGCGATCGAGGACGACGCCCACACGGCGTCGTACTCGGCGAGGTAGGGGAGCGAGGCCCACTGCGCCGTCCAGTTGCGCACCCACGCCACCGTCGCGGTGCCGGCCGGCACGAGACCCGGGACGAACGACTCGATCATGCTCACGAGCACCGTCGTGTCCGCCGGGACCTCCTCGGTCCAGCGGCCGATCGGCCAGAAGTCGACGCCCCAGCCCGCGGACCGGAGCGCCCGGGCCAGCCCGAGCGCGACGAACAGGTCGCCCTTACCCTCGGTCGGGTCGTCCGTCGAGACCGCGAAGCGGATCGTGCCCCTCGGGCCCGTCGCGTGGTCGCCGCGTGCGATCGCGGCGTACTCCTCTGCGAGCGGGGACGATGCGGGGGAGGACGGGATCGAGTGGTGCGACACGAGTGCCATTGTGCACGACCCGGACCCGACCTCAGCCGAGCGCCGTGCTGCGCCTTGTAGGGTGATGTCGGCCGACGGGCATCCCCGACGGTCGCATCACCGATCCCTGCCGCTGGCGCGGCAGCCGCTGGAGGAACCCGCCGTGACAGAGCGCAAGCCGGGAGTCGTGTCCGTCGTCCTCGTGAACTACAAGGGCACGGACGACACCCTGACGAGCATCGCCGAGCTCCGCAAGCAGGACTGGCCGCAGGACAAGCTCGAGGTCATCGTCGTCGACAACGGCTCCGGTCCGGAGCACGTCGGACGGCTGAAGGCCTCCGACCTCGACTTCACCTTCGTCGACTCCGGCGCGAACCTCGGGTTCACGGGGGGCTGCAACCTCGGTGTCGAGCACTCCTCCGGCGAGATCGTCGCGTTCCTCAACAACGACGCCCGTCCCGACACCGGCTGGGTGCGCGAGGCGATGGCCACGTTCGCCTCCGGCGCGGACATCGGTGCGGTGGCCTCGAAGGTCCTCGACTGGGAAGGCGTCAACGTCGACTTCACCGAGGCCGCGATGACCTGGTACGGCATGGGCTACAAGCCCTTCGCCGGCTCCCCGGACACCGGCCGCTGGGAGTCCGAGACCGACGTGCTGTTCGGCACCGGCGCGGCGATGTTCATCCGCGCGGAGCTCTTCGAGCAGCTCGGCGGGTTCGACGACCGCTACTTCATGTTCTACGAGGACGTCGACCTCGGGTGGCGTCTCAACCTGCTCGGCTGGCGCTTCCGGTACCAGCCGAAGTCCGTCGCGTTCCACAAGCACCACGCGTCGATGAACAAGTTCGGCGACTTCCGCGAGACGTACCTGCTCGAGCGGAACGCCCTCTTCACGCTCTACAAGAACCTCGGCGACGAGCAGCTCGCTGCGGCCCTCCCCGGCTCCCTCGCGCTCGTCGTCCGCCGCGCGATCGGCCGTGGCGAGCTCGACTCGACCGAGCTCGACCTCCGCAACCCGGGCGACGACAGCGTCCCGACGATCCCCGTGCCGAAGACGAGCATGGCCGGCATCTACGGCGTCGACCAGTTCGTCGAGCAGCTGCCGTCGATGACCGAGTCGCGCCGCGAGATCCAGGCGAGCCGCGTCCGCAGCGACCGCGAACTCCTCCGGCTGTTCGGCAACCGCGACGAGCCGGCGTACCCGATCGAGAACTACCTCGCCGGCTACGACAAGATCGTGCACTCGCTCGGCGTGCTCGAGGTCGGCACGCGGCGCCGCGTGCTCATCATCACGGGCGACTCCATCGGCGAGAAGATGGCCGGCCCGGCGATCCGGGCCACCCAGATGGCGAAGCAGCTCGCGAACGAGCACGACGTCCGCGTGATCAGCCTGACCCGTTCGTCGCCGATCGACCCCTCGTACGAGGTCGTCACGGTGCCGCACCGCCACCCGCGCCAGATGGTCGAGCACGAGGCCTGGGCCGACGTCATCATCGTGCAGGGCCACGCGCTCCGCCTGTTCCCGGTGCTCGAGTCGACGCGCAAGATCCTCGTGGTCGACGTGTACGACCCGCTGCACCTCGAGCAGCTCGAGCAGGGCCGCAGCGACGACGTCGACCAGTGGAACCGCCAGATCCTCGACGCCTCGGACACCCTGAACCACCAGCTCGAACTCGGCGACTACTTCATCTGCGCCTCCGAGCGTCAGCGCATGTTCTGGCTCGGCCAGCTCGCCGGCTCCGGCCGGGTGAACGCCCGCACGTACTCGCGCGACGCCGACCTCCGCTCGCTCATCGGCGTCGTGCCGTTCGGCCTGTCCTCGACCCCGCCCGTGCACGACCAGGCGCGGGTCAAGGGCGTCGTTCCGGGCATCGGCAAGAACGACAAGCTCGTCGTCTGGGGCGGTGGGATCTACGACTGGTTCGACCCCATCACGCTCGTCCGCTCGATCGCCCGGCTCGCCGAGCGCCGCCCGACGGTGAAGCTCTTCTTCATGGGCGTGCAGCACCCGAACCCGGACGTCCCGGAGATGGACATCGTCGCCAAGGTCCGTGCCGAGGCCGACGAGCTGGGCCTGACGGGCAAGCACGTGTTCTTCAACGACACGTGGATCCCGTACGAGGAGCGCGGCGCCTACCTGCTCGAGGCCGACGCCGGCGTCTCGACGCACTACGAGCACCTCGAGACGACGTTCTCGTTCCGCACCCGCATCCTCGACTACCTGTGGGCGCGCCTGCCGATCGTGACGACCGCGGGTGACTCCTTCGGTGACCTCGTCGCGGAGCAGAAGCTCGGCATCGCCGTGCACGAGCAGGACATCGACGGCCTGGCTGCAGCGCTCGAGACGGCGATCTACGACAAGAAGGCCCGCACCGAGTTCATCGGGAACGTCGACCGCGTCCGTGAGCAGTTCACGTGGGAGAACGTCCTCGCGCCGCTCGTGGAGTTCTGCCGGAACCCCGTCCGCGCCGCCGACAAGTCCGTGCGGGAGACGGCGGCCCAGGTCGAGGCGCACCAGATGCGCGTCCGCGTGCCGGACCGCAAGAAGCTCTACGGCATCCGTCACGACGTCGGCCGCGCGGTGCACTACTTCCGCACCGAGGGCCCGCGCAGTGTCGCGGGCAAGATCAAGCGGCGCCTGCAGAACCGGTGACCGGAGCCGCTCCCACGGCCCTCGTCGTCGTCCCGACGTACGACGAGGCCGAGAACATCCAGAGCGCCGTCCGAGCGATCCTCGAGGCGGTCCCGACGACACACGTGCTCGTCGTCGACGACAGCAGCCCCGACGGGACGGCCGACCTCGTCCGGACGATGGCCGATGACGACGATCGCGTGCACCTCATCGAGCGCAGCGGCAAGCTCGGCCTCGGGACGGCGTACGTCGCCGGGTTCCGCTGGGGGCTCGAACGGGGCTACCCGGTGCTGGTCGAGATGGACGCCGACGGGTCGCACCCGGCCGACCGGCTCGCCGCGCTGATCGGCGCCGTGCAGGACGACGAGACCGTCGCGCTCGCCATCGGGTCCCGCTGGGTCCCCGGGGGCTCCGTGGTCGACTGGCCGCTCCGGCGCGAGGTCCTCAGCCGCGGCGCGAACACCTACGCCCGGATCGCGCTCGGCGTCGGCGTGCGTGACGTCACGGCGGGGTTCCGGGCCTACCGTGCGGACACCGTCGCGCGCATGGACCTGGCGTCGGTCGACTCGAAGGGCTACTGCTTCCAGGTCGACATGACCCTGCGTGTCGACGACCTCGGTGGACGCATCGTCGAGGTGCCGATCCGGTTCCGGGACCGCGTGCACGGCGTCTCGAAGATGAGCGGTTCGGTCGTCGGCGAGGCCATGCTGCGCGTCACGCAGTGGGGACTCCAGCGGCGCTTCGGCCGCCGGCGGCACACCGCGCGCTGACCGTCGCGCGCGGCGCGCGTCGCGCTGCGCGCACCGGCCGGTCCGCAGTGTGCGAGGTTCCGCGCACGGTGGGACCGTCCGGGCCTCGCACCACGCGCGGAACCTCGCACCGTACGTCGCCGTCGCACCGTGCGAGCCACGGGCGGACTGGAGGCGCGTGGCGGCGCCGCCACGCGCCTCCAGGCCGCAGCGTGCGAGGTCTCGTGCACGGTGCGAGCCGTGCGGGCCCGCACCATGCGCGGAACCTCGCACCGTACGTTGCTCTCGCACCGTGCGAGGGCGCACCGTGCGCGGCGTGACGCCGTGCCGGCGCGCAGCGCTCGTCAGGTGCGCGGCAGGTGCCGCCGCCAGGACCGCCGTCGGGCCGCGATCACCAGCACGGCGACGAACACCATGAGACCGGCGCCGTGCAGCAGGTAGCTCTCGGCGGCGCTCGTCACCCCGAGGAGCACGAGCACCGCGGCCGGCCACACGTACGCCACGCCCGGGAACGTCGTCGCGGTGACCCAGGCCCGGGCGAACGCGAGCAGTGCCGTGACGCCGAGGATGATCGTGCCGGCGAGGCCGATCTGCAGCCAGGCGTCGACGAACGCGTTCAGACCCGAGGTGAACCGGGCACCGGCGGGGTCGATGAAGGTGACGTAGGGGACGACGGCCTCGTGCGGCCAGGTGCCGACCCACCCCCAGCCCTGGATGGGGTACTGCCCCACGAAGACCCGGATCTGCGACCACAGGTCGACGCGGGTCGCGGTGCCGCCGGCCGCGCCGATCTCGGCGAGGACCCGGTGCCGGGCGAGCACGCCGACGACGAGCATGAGCAGCACGAACCCACCGAGCACGCCGTTCACGACCGGGCGGGTGGTCGGTCGGGCGTGCCGCAGTGACCAGAGCGCGAGGGCGGTGATCGCGAGGGCGATCATGGCGAGGCCGGTGATGGGGGACTGCACGAGCATCAGCGCGATGACGGCGAGTGCGGTGGAACCGATCGCGCGCCACATCGTCACCGAGCGGGTGAGGAACTCGACGACGAAGGTCACGAGCGCCATCGCGGCGATGAACCCCATGAAGTTCCGGGTCCCGCCGACGCCCTGGATCGGCCCGCCGTAGGCGATGTTCCCCTGGATGCCGAACGCGGGGATCGGGGTGTCCAGGACGAGGCCGGACAGGACCTCGAGTCCGAGGGCGACGACGAGCAGGATCCGGAACGCGTCGCCGGAGGCCCGGATCACCTGCACGAGGTCGCGCCCGAGGGCGAGGTACAGTCCGAGCCCGATGAAGCACACCGTGCCGACGAGTCCGCGGAGCGCCACCCAGGAGTACTCGCTCCAGAGCACGCTCAGCGCGCAGTATCCGACGAAGGCCATCAGCGACAGCGGGAGCACGCCGTGCCACTCGATCCGGTACCGCTGGCCGAGCAGGCTCAGCCCGGCGAGGACGAACAGGGACACGAGCACCGCCCAGACGCCGGCGCGGCCGACGAGGGCCTGGACGGTGGGCTGTCCGAAGGCGAACAGGACGATGACGGTGGCGAGTGCCTGGCTGAACCGGCCGCCGGCGGAGAACCCGATCCAGGCGGAGAGGTAGCGCCTGGCGAGCACGCGCTTCGTCAGCCGTCCGTCCGTCACCCGTCCATCTTGGCGTACGCGCCTCCGTGCTGGGCCATCGCGGAGCGTCGATATCGCCGATGCGTGATGACTCGGCTACGGTCGGCGGACGATGGACGAACAGATCCCGAGGCCACGGCCGGCCATCGCCGTCGTCAGGGCGCTCGTCGGGGTGCTCGGCCCGGTCCTCGTCGGTGCCGGTGTCGTCGCGCTCACGTGGTGGCGACTCGGCCCGATCACGCGCACCACGGTCTGGGCGGAGGACGGCGGCATCTTCCTGCGCGAGCGTGTGGCGCTCGGACCCGTCGACTCGCTCCTGCACCCCTACGCCGGGTACCTGCACCTCGTCCCGCGGCTGCTCGTGGACCTCGGGTGGGCGATGCCGATCGAGGACTACGCCCGCGTGCTGTCACTGGGGGCGTGCACCGTGGTCGGTGTCGTCGCAGCAGCGGTCTTCGTCCTGGCGCGCGACGTCGTGCCGTCGTGGCCGTTCCGGCTCGTGCTCGCGGCGGTCCCCGCGATCCTGCCGCTCGCGCCGTACGAGATCGCCGGCAACGCCGCCAACCTGCACTGGTTCCTGCTCTTCGCTGCGCCGTGGTGCTTCGCGTACCGTGCCCGGACCTTGTGGGGGAGTGCCGCCGTGGCGGTCCTGGCCGGGTTCGTGGTGCTCTCCGAGCTGCAGACGGTGTTCTTCCTGCCGCTCCTGCTGCTCGCGTGGTTCCCGCTGCGTGACGCATCGGGCGCACGAGCCTGGCCGCGCGCGCTCCCGGTGACCGTCGTCGCGCTCCTCGGCGCCGTCGCGCAGGTGACCACTGCCCTGACCGACCACCGGGAGTCGCGTCCGGGGTCGCCCGCGTTCGCGGACGTCGTCGCCGGGTGGGTCCTCCAGCCGTTCTCCGGCGCGTGGGACGCCGACGTGCGGGCCGCGGTCCGGTTCGTCGTCGCGCACGGCTGGGCCGGTGTCCTGGTGCCGTTGGCGCTGCTCGTGCTCGTGGTCGTCGCGGCGGTCCTGGTCGGACGGTGGCGGGCCCGGTGGACGGTCGTCGCACTGGCGCTCGGGTCGGGCGGCGTCTGGTGGGCCGCACTGCTCGCGAACGGCGGAGCCACCCTGGACTGGTCGCACCCGGTCGCGGCGCTCGAGGCCGTGCCGCCGCTGCGCTACGCGGCAGCGTCCGGTCTGCTGCTCGTCGCGGCGGCGGTCGTCTCGGCGAGCGTCCTCGTCGGCTGGCGGACGCCCGTTGCGCCAGCCACGGGGCAGCGAGGACGGACTGGAGGCGCGGCTCGCCTCGTCGGGGCGGTGGCCGGTTGGTGCGTGGTCGCCCTGGTGGTCGCCGCGGCGGTGGGCAACGCAGCGCCGGGTGACACACGGCGGAGCGGCGGGCCGGTCTGGGCGGGGGAGATCCCGGCGGCCGTGACGGCGTGCGACGGCGATCCCGCGAAGGTCGTCCCGGTGCGGACCGCCCTGTGGGCCGCGGACGTGCCGTGCAGCAGGCTGCTCAGCAACTGATTCTTCAGCGGCTGACGGCCCGGCGGAACTCGCGCTTGGCGGGCGGGGTGCGCGGGCCGTCGCCGGTGGAGCGGGGTTCCTCGCCGACGAGCACGATGCGGGTCTTGATCGCGATGAGCGCGAAGAGCACCCAGTTGCCCTGGTAGAGCAGGCGGGACTCGGCGACGGACTGCACGAGCAGTGCCACGACGACGAGGAGCGGCAACAGCGACACCGGGTCGAACGCCCGCGGCGACAGGGTCTGGTCGTACCCGATCCGCGTCGCGGACGACCACGAGCGGTTCAGGGTCGTGACGACGTACAGCGCGAAGAGGAGCAGGCCGATGATCCCGGTCTGCATCCACACGTCGAGGTACGCGTCGTGCGCCTGCAGGTAGGTCACGCCCTTGCGGTGCGCGAGGTCGGCGAGGGTCGGGATGTCCGGCCACCAGTACCCGATCCAGCCCCACCCGACGACGGGGTGTTGGTCGACCAGGCCGAGGACCCGCTGCCAGATCTCGCCGCGGCCGGTCGCGTCCGCACCCTTGCCGAGCAGCTCCGACACGGCGCCCCGGGCCAGGAACCCGACCACGGCGACGACCACGGCGGCCACGAGCACGACGAGGTACCGCGGTGTCCGACGTTCGGTCGGCACCCGGCGGATCCAGAGCGCGACGACCAGGGCCACCACGACCACGAGCGCGGCGGCGAGCACGGTCGACGAGCGGGTCAGCAGCAGCACGGCGACGGCCACGACGAGCCACCCGATGGTCCGGTTCCGACCCATCCGTCCCTCGGCGAACTGCACGGCGACGGCGATCGCTGCGAGCAACGCCACCATCGCGAGGAGGTTGGCGTTGCCGGGCAGCCCCTGGATGCGCCCGCCGGTGAAGAGCTCGGCGCGGGAGAAGTAGAACGCGTCGGGGATCTTCGCGTCGCCGTAGTGGGTCCAGATCGGGGCGATCGGGTGTCGGACCACCACGGCGACGAACGCCTCGAACACGAGCGACAGCATGAGGACCCAGCGCATCGCGAGGCTGACGGCGTCGAGGATGCGGCGCCACGTCAACGTCGATGCGATGGCGAACGCGATCGCGGCGCAGATGACCTGGACGGTGATGCTCGCGATCGTGGCCGGCCGCCAGTGCGACCAGACGACGGACAGCAGGCACCACGCGAGGAAGAACCACAGCGAGCGGGGCGTCCGCACGATCGGCGGACGGGCGCGCACGAGCACCGCGATGCCCCAGGCCGCGACCGCGGCCCAGAGGATGCCGGCACCGACCCAGGTGAGCGTGTTCGGCACGGCGTCGCCGGCGAACAGGACGAACAGCACGGTCGCCCCGAGTGCGAACGCCTCGCGCTCGGGAACGGTCCCGCGTGCCAGCGGCCAGGAGTTCGTCACGGAGTCAGGGTACGTGTTCACCGGCACGACCTACTTCCCGAACGCGCGGAGGGCCCCCGCGATCTCGTCGCCGAGGTAGGGCGAGAGGGTCTTCGCGAACGTGTTCGTCAGGTGCGTCGGATCCCGGTGCACGAGGACACCGCCGATCACGGCCGGACAGACCGTGGCGGTGCAGTAGTAGTCCGTGAGGTCGATCGTCCGGACCTTGCCCGGCAGGCGGGCGGCTGCCTGCTCGGAGCCGTCGAACAGCCGCAGCGCGTTCGCCCGACTCGAGTCGCATCCGCTCGTCGTCGCACCGGACATCTGCCCGACGCACGCGACGACGTCCGGCCGTGCCGTCGGGTTGTCGCGGAGCGCGATGATCGGGATGCCCGCGTCGGCCGCCGATCGCCAGGCATCCACGAGCCCGTCGACGACGGTGTCGTCGTTCGACTTGCCGGCGGGCGGGATCACCGGGCCGTTCCCGGTGGAGTGCGTCACGATGACGCCGTCGAGGTCGGAGTGCGACCGCAGGTACTCCATCGCGTTCTGCTTCCAGCCGTTGCAGTCCGCGACCTGCTCCGCCGACCCTGCCTTCTGGACGGCGGTGGTCAGGTAGCAGCTCTGGTGTCCGGCGACGTCGATCCGCCAGTTCTCCGCCTCGGCGATCCGTTCGTAGGTGTCGACGAGCACGTTGTTGTGCGAGTCCCCGATCGCGATCAGGTGCTTCGTGTACCCGGTCTTCGGGCCGAGTGCGCACACGTTGAACGCGTCGGAGTCGTTCGACCAGCACGCGGCGCGGTTCGCGTCGTCGTCGAGCGCGTTCGCGGCGGACGGCACGCGGACGTCGGCCAGGGCCGGGTTGACGCACGGGTCGCTCGAGGAGATCAGTGCCGCCGCGCCGAAGCACCGCACGTCGCCGCGGCCGAGCTGCTTCGCGAACTCGGCCGCCTGGACCTGCTGCACGTGCAGCGCGGTGAGCGAGGCGACCCCGAGTGCCACGACGACGACGGTGCTCAGCGCGCCGTAGAGCGCCACACGGCGCGGTCGGAGCGCCTTGACCCAGCGGGAGAACCGGAGCGGCTCCTCGATGCACAGCGTCGTGATCGAGGCGACGACGACGGCGCCGACGAGGATCGCGACCTTGTCCTTCGTGGTGAGCTCGTGCCGCAGGACGATGGGCACGATCACGACGGCGGGCCAGTGCCAGAGGTACACCGCGTAGGAGATGCGACCGAGGAAGCCGATCGGTGCGAACCTCCCGATCCGCTGGAGCCCGGACCGTCCACCGAACAGGACGACCAGGGTCGCGGAGACGACCGGGAGTGCGGCGGCGCTGCCGGGGAACGGCGTCGCCGCGGTGATCACGACCAGCGAGAGCACGAGTCCCGCTGCTCCGACCCACGCACCCACCACCCGCACGACGCGGGCCGGCAAGGTCCGGGGCGCCGCCAGCGGGACGGTCGCCGCCAGACCGCCGAGCGCGAACTCCCACGCCCGGGTGGCCGTCGAGAAGTAGGCGATGCCGGAGGCCGTCTGCGTCTGGACGATGCTCCACGCGAACGAGAGCACGACGACGGCCCCGAGCACGATCCGCACGACGGTGACGGCGGACGTCCCGCGGCGGAGGGACCGTCGGACGAGCCAGAGGGCGGCGAGCAACAGCAGCGGCAGCGCGATGTAGAACTGCTCCTCGACCGACAACGACCAGAAGTGCTGGAACGGCGACGCCTGGTTGCCCTGGGCGAGGTAGTCCACCGAGTCGGCGGCGAGCTGCCAGTTCTGCACGTACACGGTCGACGCGATGAGCTCCCGGCCGTACTGCCCCCAGAGGGCGCTCGGGACCCAGAGGAGCACGGCGGTGCCCGTCGCGACGATCGTCAGGAAGGCGCCGGGGAGCAGCCGCTTCGCCCGGCGTGCCCAGAACCCGGCCAGACCGATCCGGCCGGTGGTCACGAGCTCCCGGAGGAGGTGGCCGGTGATGAGGAAGCCCGAGATGACGAAGAAGACGTCGACGCCGACGAACCCGCCGGGCAGTCGGCCGGGCCACAGGTGGTAGAGGACGACCGCGAGGACCGCGAACGCGCGGAGCCCCTGGATGTCCCACCGGGTCGCGTCGGTCGTCCCGGTGGCGGTTGTCCGGAGCGCCCGTCGGGTGGGTGCCTCCGCTGTGCTTGCTGGCATCGCGGGAGAGTCTAATGTGACCGCCGATAGGCTCTGTCCCATGTTCCTCGGCATCACGAACACGCCCCGCGACTACGCCTGGGGGTCCGTCACCGCGATCCCCGAGCTCCTCGGCCGGACCGTCACCGGGGCCCCGCAGGCCGAACTCTGGCTCGGTGCCCACCCCGGCAGCCCGAGCGTGGTCGTGAACCCCGCGATGGTGGGCGGTGCCGACACACTGCTCGACTGGATCGCCGCCGAGCCGCAGGACGCGCTCGGGGCCGACCGCTCCGGGCTGCCCTTCCTGCTCAAGGTCCTCGCGGCTGCGGCGCCGCTGTCCCTGCAGGCGCACCCGACGCCGGAGCAGGCGCGCGAGGGCTTCGAGCGCGAACAGGCGGCCGGGATCCCGATCGACGACCCGGCCCGCAACTACAAGGACCCGTTCCCGAAGCCCGAGCTCGTCGTCGCGCTGAGCGAGCGGTTCGAGGCGCTGAGCGGCTTCCGTCCGGTCGCCGAGACCCTCGCCGAGGTCGAGGCGCTCGACGCCGGGTCCGGTCGCCTCGGACCCCTCGCGGTGCACCTGCAGCACGGACTCGAGGACACCGTCCGCTGGCTCGAGACCGCGGACTCGTCGGCCCGGGCGATCGTGCAGGCCGTCAGCGACCTCGCCGCGGCGCTGGCCGACGACGCCCTGACGCCGAACACGGCGACCGTGCGGGACCTCACGTCGAGCTACCCGGGCGACCCGGGCATCGTGGTCTCGCTGCTCATGCACCGCGTCACGCTCGCCGCCGGTCAGGCCATGTACCTGCCCGCGGGGAACATCCACGCCTACCTCGACGGACTCGGCATCGAGCTGATGGCCCCGTCGGACAACGTGCTGCGGGGTGGCCTCACGCCGAAGCACGTCGACGTGGCAGAACTCCTGCACGTCCTCGACTTCACCGCGTACCCGGCCCCGCTGCTCGCGCCCGAACCGGTCGACGCCGGCGTCGAGCGGTTCGCGCCGGACGGCGTGGGCTTCGCGCTCCTCCGTGTCACCGGCGACGGACGCCCGGTCGGTCTCGGCACCGCTGGGGTGGCACCGCTCGTCGGGCCGTCGATCGCGATCTGCACCGCGGGTGCCGTCACGCTCGTCGGCGCGACGTCGGCGACACTGCTCCGCCAGGGGGAGTCCTGCTACATCACGCCCGACGAGGGCGACGTCACGGTCGAGGCCGACGGCGGCAGCGGACTGGCCTCGACGGTCTTCATCGCCACCGGAGCGTGAACACGAGGTCGGGCAACACCGTCCGCTAGCGTGGCCAGCATGAGTTGGCTGGTCACCGGCGGTGCCGGGTACATCGGGTCCCACGTCGTCCGAGCGCTCCGTGCAGCGGGGATCGACACCGTCGCGTTCGACGACCTGTCGAGCGGTTTCCGGGCGTTCGTGCCCGACGACGTGCCGTTCGTGCAGGGCACGATCCTCGACGGCGAGCTGCTGGCCCGGACGCTGCGCGACCACGCGGTGACGGGCGTCGTGCACGTCGCCGGCTTCAAGTACGCCGGCGTCTCGGTGGAGCGGCCGCTGCACACCTACGAGCAGAACGTCACGGGCATGGCGACGCTGCTTCGTGCGATGGCGGAGAACGACGTGCGGAAGGCCGTGTTCTCGTCGAGCGCCGCGGTGTACGGTACGCCGGACGTCGAGACGGTCGTGGAGTCCACCCCGAAGGCCCCGGAGTCGCCGTACGGCGAGTCGAAGCTCATCGGCGAGTGGCTGCTCCGCGACATGGAGGTCGCCGCCGGGTTCACCACGACGTCACTGCGCTACTTCAACGTCGTCGGCTCGGGGGAGCCGGACCTCTACGACGCCAGCCCGCACAACCTCTTCCCGCTCGTCTTCGACGCCCTGCTCGCCGGACGGACCCCGCGGATCAACGGCGACGACTACGACACGCCGGACGGCACGTGCGTCCGCGACTACGTGCACGTCGCCGACCTCGCCCACTCGCACGCGATCGCCGCGCAGAAGCTCGAGGCCGGCGAGACCCTCCAGCGCGCGTACAACCTCGGCAGCGGCGACGGGGTGAGCGTTCGCCAGATCATGGACGCCATGGCCGCCGCCACCGGGATCGCGTTCGAGCCGGAGATCGCACCGCGACGCGCCGGGGACCCCGCACGGATCGTGGCGACCGGCGAGGCCGCGGCACGAGACCTCGAGTGGTCGATGCGCCACACGCTCGACGAGATGGTCACCAGCGCGTGGGAGGCCCGCCGCAACGTCTCCTGAGCGCTCGAGGGGCCGTCAGTTGTCCCCCGAAGCCCGGACAGACCGGCCGCGACACGCCCGTACGGGGGACATGACACGCCGGAACGGTCAGAGCCTTCTATGATCCGCGACTTGACTCTCGCGAATGACACCGCTGTAATTACAGGCAACGACAGCGATCGTTGTGGTCCCGTTATCGAGACGTCAGGGGTGATCAGGGTGAACGGTTCCGATTTCCACGCCGGAGTACCGGAGGACTGGCACGTCGACCCCGTGTCGCTCGGCGTCCCGGGCGTCCGGCGTCCGGAGACCGACGACGAGGAGAACCCGCTCGCGTGGCAGGTCGACTCGCTCTGCGCGCAGACGGACCCCGAGGCGTTCTTCCCCGAGAAGGGCGGATCGACGCGCGAGGCGAAGAAGATCTGCACCTCGTGCGAGGTCCGGGCGCAGTGCCTCGAGTACGCGCTCGAGAACGACGAGCGCTTCGGCATCTGGGGCGGCCTGTCCGAGCGCGAGCGCCGCAAGCTGAGAAAGCGCGCGTAAGCGCGCACCCGAGCGGTCACGGCGCGCCAGCGCCGTGCGAGGGTGCGCCGAGGAGCCTGCGACGAGGACGCCGGGACCGGCCATCGATCGCCCGACGCACACCGTGCAGTGATCCGCTCCACAGGTTCACGGCGCGCCGCCGTCCGCAGGCCGCGCCGCGCCTCCAGACCGTAGAGTGACGCCCGTCATGCAGCCCAGAGTCACCGCGATCCTCGTCGCCGCCAACGGGGCGGACCACCTCGACCGGACCCTGGACGCGCTCGCCGCCCAGACCCGCCACCCCGAGAACCTCGTCGTCGTCGACCTCGGGTCGACCGACGGTTCCACCAAGGACCTGTCCTTCGGCGGCTCCGCCGAACTGCTGCGGCTGCCCGCCGGTCGGCCGTTCGGCGAGGCGGTCGCGCGAGGCGAGCGCGAAGCGCCGCCCGCCGTGGCGGACGAGCCCGTCGACGAGTGGCTCTGGCTGCTCGGGCACGACAACGCGCCGTCGCCCTCGGCGCTCGCCGATCTGCTCTCCGCGGTCGAGATCGCACCGTCCGTCGTCGTCGCCGGCCCGAAGTCGGTGTCGGTCGAGGACCCGGCGGTGATCCGTGCGTTCGGCGAGAGCATGACCCGCTTCGGCCGCTCCCTCGTCCTCGTGCAGGACGAGCTCGACCAGGGGCAGCACGACCGGAACACCGACGTGATGGCCGTGGCCGCCGGCGGGATGCTCGTCCGGCGTTCGATCTGGAACGAGCTCGGCGGCTTCGACCCGGCGCTGCCCGACGTCGACGCCGCGCTCGACTTCTGCGTGCGGGTGCGCCTCGCCGGGCACCGTGTCGCCGTCGTCCCCGAGGCCCGTGTCACGAGCGCCGGCCCGATCGAGGAATTCGGGCGCAAGCGCGTCTCGGAGCGTCGTCGCGTCCGGATGCACCGCCAGGCGCAGCTCCACCGACGGATGACCTACGCCTCCGCCGGGGTCCTCTGGATCCACTGGCTGACGCTCGTGCCGTTCGCGATCGGACGTGCGATCGGTCACCTCGTCGCGAAGCACCCCGCAGCCGTCAGCGCCGAGCTCTCCGCCGCCTTCGCCGTGGCCTTCGGGGGCGGTGTCGGGCGCTCCCGTCGGACCCTGGCCCGCAACAAGAAGCTCGGCTGGGCCGCCGTCGAGCCGCTCCGCGTGAGCTGGCGTCGGGTGCACGAGCGGCGCACGACCTCTCGGGACGTCGAACTCGCCCGCGTCGAGGACGCCCCCATCGCCCGGGCGTCGTTCCTCGGCGACGGCGGCATCTGGGTCGTCCTCGCCGCGGCCGTCCTCAGCGTCGTCACGCTGTACCCGCTCCTCGGCTCGCCGGCGCTGACCGGGGGTGGCCTCCTGCCGCTCAGCACCGACGTCGCCCGGCTGTGGCAGAACGTCGGGTACGGCTGGCACTCGATCGGCACCGGGTTCACGGGCCCGTCCGACCCGTTCGCGGCCGTCGTCGCGGTCCTCGGGTCGATCACCTTCTGGTCGCCGTCGACCTCGGTCGTGCTCGTGATGCTCGTCGCGTTCCCGGTCGCCGCGCTCGGCGCCTGGTTCGCCGTCCGCAAGGTCACGACCCGGACCTGGGTCCCCGTCGTCGGCGCGGCGCTCTACACGATCGCCCCGACCCTCGTCGGCGCCGTCACCAGCGGACACCTCGGCGCCGTCATCGCGCACGTCCTGCTGCCGTGGCTGTTCCTCGCCGTGCTCGAGGCACACCGGTCGTGGGCCTGGGCGTCCGGTGCCTCGCTGCTGTTCGCGGTGGTCGCCGCCTCCGCCCCGTCGCTGCTGCCCGTCCTGCTCGTCGCGTGGCTCGTGTCGCTCGTCGTCGGTTGGCGCCGTGCGCACCGCCGGGTGTTCATCCCGGTGCCGGCCGCCGTCCTCTTCCTGCCGCTGGTGCTCGCGCAGGTCTCCCGCGGCAACGTGCTCGCGGTGTTCGCCGACCCCGGCGTCCCCTCTGCGACGCGTGCCCCGTCGGCGTTCCAGCTCGCCATCGGCCAGCCCGTTCCGGACTGGAGCGGCTGGCTGCCCACGACGTCCGGGCTCGCGCTCGCGGCGTGGATCCTCCCCGTCCTGATGGCCGTCCTCGCGCTCCCGGTCGCCGTCGCCGCGATCGGCGCGATGCTCGGGCACCGGTGGGCCGTCGCCGGGGGATCCCTCGTCGTCGCCCTGCTCGGGTTCGCGACCGCGTACGCGGCGACCCAGGTCACCGTCACGGGTGTGGGCTCGACCACCACGATCGTCTGGCCCGGCAGTGGCCTGTCCGTGTACTGGCTCGGGATCGTCGCCGCCGCGTGCATCGGCATCGACGTCCTGCCGCGGCTCGCGCCCGTCGCCGGCCTCGTCACGACCGTCCTCGCCGCCGTCACCGTGGCCCCGGCGTTCGGTGCGTTCTACCTCGGCAACGCCGTCATCCAGCCGACCACGGGCCGCGTCCTCAGCGCGTACGTGAACGCCGAGGCACAGGCGAACCCGGACGTCGGGACGCTCGTCGTCCAGCCGCAGACCGACGGCTCGCTCGCGGTGTCGCTCGAACGCGGTCAGGGCTCGACGCTCGACGACCAGTCGACGCTCGACTCCACCGCCCTGACGTTGAGCCGCTCGGGCTCGCAGCTCGCGACCCTGGCGGGCAACCTCGCCAGCCGGAGCGGCTACGACCCCGAGCCGGCGCTCCGGCAGCTCGGCATCAGCTTCGTCCTGCTCGACGACGCCTCGGACGACCAGGCAGCGCGCGACGTCCACGACCGTGCCGCCGGCGCGATCGGCCAGAACGCGCTGTTCACGAGCATCGGTGAGACGACCAGCGGCCAGCTGTTCCACTACGAGGGCGACGTCGACCGGCCCTCCACCGGATCGGCCGGTGCGCACGCCACCCACGTGCTCTACCTGATCGTGCTCGGCGTGGTCTTCGGTGCCGCGGCCCTGCTCGCCGTGCCGACGGCACCCCGGCGCCGCCGTGCCACCTCGAACGTCATCGAGGCCGAGGAACCCGCCACCACCTTCGACGAGGAGCGCGACGAATGAGCACCGACACCGCCTCCGTCCGTCGCTGGATCGTCCGCGGCACCGCCACCGCGATCGCCGTGGTCGTGGCCGCCGGTGCCGTCACCGCGGCGCACGCCCTCGGCACCGAGTCCGATCCCGGACGTCCGGCCGGCAAGACCGTCACCCCGGTGCCGGCCGACGCCGAGCGCGTCTGCGCGGGCAGTGCCCTCCGCCTGTCCGACGACGCCGGCAACGACGCGACGAAGGCCAGCACGGTCGGGTCCGCCACCGTGGCGACCGCGACCACGGGGTCGACGGTCGAGCGCTCCTCGCTCGACCCGTCGACGACGGGCGGCAGCGACCCGCGGCTCCTCACCGCCCCGGCGGGGAAGTCCACGCCCCAGGTCGCCGGCAGCAGCTACCAGAGCGTCTCGAGCGGCGACCTGGTCGGCGTCGGCGCAGCGTCCTGCGACGACCCGAGCCAGTCGACGTGGCTCGTCGGCGGCTCCACCGAGACCGGACGCACCAGCCTCGTCACGCTCTCGAACCCGACCGACGTGAACGCCACCGTCGACCTGTCGATCTACGACGGCACCGGCACCGTGAGCGCCCCCGGCACGACCGGCATCGTCGTCGCGCCGAACACGCAGAAGGTCGTCCCGCTGTCGGGCTTCGTGTCCGACCAGGGCTCCACCGTCGTCCACGTCGAGTCCTCCGGCGGCCAGATCGTCGCCCACATGCAGGAGTCGATCGTCCGCACGCTGACCCCGGGTGGCTTCGACATCGTCTCCGGGGGAGCGGCACCCTCGACGACGCAGATCATCCCCGGCGTCGTCCTGAAGGGCGCCCAGGAGGCACAGCGCGGCGACGACACGGCCGACGCCGCACCGATCGTCCGGCTGTTCGTGCCCGGCACCCAGGCGGCTCGCGTCACCCTCGGCATCACCACCTCGGACGGCGGCGGCTCCACCGTGAACGCCACCGCCGAGCCCGGTGTCGTGACGGACGTCGCCCTCGACGACTTCCCGGACGGTCGTTACTCGTTCACGGTCACCTCCACGGTGCCGATCGTCGCCGGCGCCCGGACCACGACCCCGACCGACGACGACCGCACGGACCTCGGGTGGTTCGCGTCCGCCGAGCCGCTCGGCGAGACGACGATCACCGCCCTCGCGCCCGGGAACAACCAGCGCCTGACGTTCGTGAACCCGACCCGCACCGACGCCCGGGTCACGATCCGGACGGGCGACGAGGAGCAGCAGGTCGACGTCGTCGCGGGCGCGACGCAGACGGTGATCGTGCCCGTGTCGAAGCAGCTCACGCTCACGGGGACGAAGGGTCTCGTCGCGGGGGTCACGTTCCAGAGCGGCGACGGTATCGCCGGGTTCCCGGTGCGCGCGGCGACCGAGGTGTCGACGCCGGTCCGCGTCTACCCCTGACCCGGGTCGCGGGTGGATCGCGCGCCGCGCGTCACCAGTGGCGGTAGCGGTCCGGCGCCAGGTCCCACGGATCCTTGTCGATCAGTTCGCCGACGGCACGGAACACCGCGGTCTCGATGATGACCCGCTTGTCGGTGTCGTCCTTCTCCGGGCTGCGGGTGACGCGCTCGACGGGGATCCGGAACACGGTCACGCGACGCTGTTCGCGGTCGACGCGCCACCGCGGCATGTGGTCGGGGAGCGTCGCGTCGGTCGGCATGTCCGCGACCTGGAACACGACGCCCTGGAGTTCGTCCGGCCACAGTCCGAGCAGGTAGTGCGCGGTGTCGCCGACGATCCGGTCGAAGGTCTCGGCGCGGGTGATGATCGGCGCGAGGTCCGGACCGGTCACGCTGGACCGTCCGCCGCGACCGTGCCGGGAGCGGCCGCGGCCTCGGCCGACCGGTGTGACGAGACGGGTCCTGCGACGCATCCCCACATCGTACGCGCGACTCCGGTCGCAGCCGCGCTCCGCTAGGGTCGTTGGCGGTATGGACGTACGGATCTGCAGCAAGGTGGCCTGTGGCGCGAGCGCCGCGGCGACGCTGACGTACGACTACGGCGACTCGATGGTGGTCGTCGGACCGCTCTCCACGCGCGTCGAACCCCACGGGTACGACCTCTGCCAGCGCCACGCAGCGCAGCTGCGCGTGCCGCGTGGTTGGCAGGTGGTGCGGCGTGAGCCGCTCCGCCGCGACGCCGACTGAGCACGGCCTGCTCAGTCCTCCACAGGGGGCGGACTGGAGGCACGGATCACCTGACCGACGTCGCCTGACGACCCGCGCCTCCCGGCATGGAAGACTGATGGACATGCCCACCGAAGCTCGTACCGCAGCACCGTTCCGCGTCGCC
Organism: Curtobacterium sp. 1544; assembly: GCF_040544915.1. Classification (NCBI taxonomy): domain Bacteria; kingdom Bacillati; phylum Actinomycetota; class Actinomycetes; order Micrococcales; family Microbacteriaceae; genus Curtobacterium; species Curtobacterium sp. 1544. The sequence continues at coordinate 40,094 of NZ_JBEPKX010000006.1, read as the reverse complement.
GACCTCTCGCTCGCCGAGGCGGGCCGTCACCAGATCCGCCTCGCCGAGAACGAGATGCCGGGCCTGATGTCCCTGCGCGAGGAGTTCGGCGCGTCGCAGCCGCTCGCCGGCGCGCGCATCGCGGGCTCCCTCCACATGACCGTGCAGACCGCCGTGCTCATCGAGACCCTCGTCGCACTCGGCGCGCAGGTCCGCTGGGCGAGCTGCAACATCTTCTCCACGCAGGACGAAGCCGCCGCGGCGATCGCGGTCGGGCCGACGGGCACCCCCGAGTCCCCGGCCGGTGTGCCGGTCTTCGCGTGGAAGGGCGAGACGCTCGAGGAGTACTGGTGGTGCACCAACCGCATCTTCGACTGGTCGGCCGAGGCCGGGGCGGTCGGCGCCGAGTGGATCGGTCCGAACCTGATCCTCGACGACGGCGGTGACGCGACGATGCTCGTGCACACCGGAGCCGACGCCGAGGCAGCGGGCCGAGTCCCCGAGGCCGGTGCCGACGCGAGCGCCGAGTGGAAGATCGTCCTGGACACCGTCGCCGCCTCGCTGCAGGAGTCGAGCGACCGCTGGACCCGCATCGCGGCCGACATCGAGGGCGTCACGGAGGAGACGACCACGGGCGTGCACCGCCTGTACGAGCTGTCCCGCTCCGGTGAGCTGAAGTTCCCGGCGATCAACGTCAACGACTCCGTCACGAAGTCGAAGTTCGACAACAAGTACGGCATCCGCCACTCGCTGCCCGACGGCCTGAACCGTGCGACCGACGTCCTGATGGGCGGCAAGGTGGCGTTCGTCGTCGGCTACGGCGACGTCGGCAAGGGTGCGGCCGAGGCGCTGCGCGGCCAGGGCGCACGGGTGATCGTGTCCGAGGTCGACCCGATCTGCGCACTCCAGGCGGCGATGGACGGCTACCAGGTCGCTCGCTTGGCGGACGTCGTCGGCGAGGTCGACATGGTCATCACCTGCACGGGCAACCTCGGCGTCGTCGGCGTGGACGAGATGCTCGGACTGAAGCACCTCGCGATCGTCGCGAACGTGGGACACTTCGACAACGAGATCGACATGGCGGGCCTCGAGTCCCTGCCGGGTGTCGAGAAGGTCGAGATCAAGCCGCAGGTGCACGAGTGGCGCCTGCCGACCGGCCGCTCGATCCTCGTGCTGAGCGAGGGCCGGCTCATGAACCTCGGCAACGCGACCGGGCACCCGTCGTTCGTGATGAGCAACTCGTTCACGAACCAGGTGCTCGCGCAGATCGAGCTGCACACCCGGCGCGCGGAGTACCCGACCGGCGTGTACGTCCTGCCGAAGCACCTCGACGAGAAGGTGGCGCGCCTGCACCTCGACGCCCTCGGGGTCGCGCTCACCGAACTCCGTCCGGAGCAGGCAGCGTACATCGGCGTCCCGGTCGAGGGCCCGTACAAGCCGGAGCACTACCGCTACTGACGCGGCGCGCGTCCGCGGTAATCGGACGATCGCGCCCCGTTGCGAACATCGCGCCCCGACACAACGGGGCGCGACGTCCGCAACGGGGCGCGGAGTCTGACCGGCAGCCGGACGGCCGCGCCGAACGGGCGCCCGCGCCGCGCCGCCGCGCCGGCGCCGGTGCGGCCGCGCGCCGCCTCAGCGCGGGAAGCCGGGCGGCGGCGCGGACGCCCGCACCGCGGCGTCGTCGAGCATCGCCGCGCGCGACCGCAGCGCCCGCAGGTCCCGCTCCCGCCGCAGCACGACGACCCCCGCGAGGAAGGCCTCCGGGTGCACAGCAGGCACCGGGTGCGCGTACTCCGCCACGGCCTCGGCCAGCATCCGTGCGGTCGACTCCCGGAGTTCGGGCCGGAGGTCGGCCGCTCCGCGGAAGAAGGCTCCGAGGCGGTTCTCGAGCCGCTGCGGCAGCGCCGAGACGTCAGCGACGGACGCCCACGACACGAGCTCGGCCGGCATGAGGACCTGCGGGTCGCGGTGCTTCGTCGCCCGCTCGTGCTGCACGAAGGTCCCGGCGAGCAGGTCCCCGAGCCGCCGCGGCCGCGAGCCGAACAGCGCGACGAGCAACGCCACGGACCCGACCGTCATCCACAGCTCGAACAGCCCGACGAGGGCCCGGGCGAACGCGTGTCGGAGGCCGATCGCCCCACCGTCGAGCCGGACGACCCGGGTACCGGTGGCGTAGCGGCCGACGCTCTTGCCCCGCGTCACCGTCTCGACCGCGGCGGGGACCAGGACGAGGACCCCGACCAGGACCCCGATGTCGAGTGCGGCAGCCCAGGCGTCGTCGATCCCGCTGGGCCAGACACGCGACAGCCCGATCATGAGCATGACGTACAGCGCGAGGACGCACACGGCGTCGAGCAGTGCCGCCGCGAGCCGGAGGACGATGCCGGCCGGCTGCACGTCGAGGGCGACGGCCTCGCCGACCACGAGCTCCTCGGCGGTGTCGTCGAGGGCACGGACGAACCGGCCGTCGGCGAGGTCACGCGGCGCACGGGTCTTCGGCATGGGATCATTCTGTCGGAGACGGTCGCGGCACGCCCGACCGCGCACCGACGGAGCGGGGGAGACGCTGTGGACTTGGACGCCTACACCGAGGTGCACCGTGAGCGCTGGCAGGAACTCGACCGCCTCGCCCGTGCACGACACGCGTCCGGCGCCGACGTCGACCGGCTCGTGTCGGCCTACCAGCAGGGGGCGACCGACCTCGCCCGCATCCGCGGAGCGGCGCCGCGCACGGCCGTCGGCGACCGACTGTCGCTGACCCTGTTCCGTGCTCGCCTCCGGTTCACGGGCACCCCGGTCGACCCGCTCACCGCGGTCACCTCGTTCTTCGTCGTGCAGCTCCCCGCGGCGCTGTACCGCATCCGCTGGGTGACGATCTGGGTCGCGATCGCCACCGCCGCGATCGCCGCCGTCGTGGCCGTCTGGATCGGCACCACCCCGGGCGCGACGGCGACGTTCGGCACGCCGGAGGCGCTCCGCCAGTACGCGACACAGGACTTCCAGGACTACTACTCCGACCACGGCCTCGGTGCGTTCACGGCGCAGGTCTGGACGAACAACGCCTACATCGCGGCGACCATGGTCGCGTTCGGCATCACCGGCCTCTTCGTGCCGTTCTCCATCGGGCAGAACGCGATCGGCCTCGGCGTCTCGGCGGCGATCATGCACTCGCAGGGGCGTCTCGGGGACTTCTTCCTCTACATCGCCCCGCACGGGCAGCTCGAGCTGTACTCGGTGTTCCTCGCCGCGGCTGCGGGCCTGATGATCTTCTGGTCGTGGGTGGCCCCCGGTGCGCGCACCCGTGCACAGGCCCTGGCGGAGGACGGTCGCGCCCTCATCACGATCGCCGTGGGGCTCGCCCTGACGCTGCTGCTCTCCGGCATCGTCGAGGGCACGGTGACCCGGCAGGACTGGCCGTGGCCCGTCAAGATCGGCATCGGCACGATCGCCCTCGCCGCGGTCCTCTGGTACCAGTGGGTGCTCGGCGGTCGGGCGCACCGCGCGGGGGAGCGCGGCGACCTCGAGGAGTTCGAGCGCGGCACGTCCGCACTCGTCGCCGGCTAGAGCCGCCCGCTCGCCTTCGCCCGGATGTACGCGTCCGCGACCAGCGGCGGCACCTGCTCGGGCGTGGCCCGCACCACCTCGACACCCGCACGGCGGGCGACGTCGGCGACGCCGTCGGCATCGAGCAGGGTCCGTTCCGCAGCGGCCCGCCGGTAGACGTCGCGTTCGGCACGGTCCGGGAGGAACGGCGCGCGTCCGCCCCGCCGGCCCGGTCCGCCGTCGGTCGGCTCCAGGGCCCCGCGCGCCATCCGCTCCACGGTCGGGTCCGTCACGCTCGTGACGACGACGGCGTGCCGCCGCGCGAGCCGCGGCAGCACGGCGAGCAGGTCGGCCGAGGCACCGACGGAGTCGAGGCTGGAGACGAGCACGACGAAGGCCCGCGAGGTCGTGACCGAGTCGACGAGCCCGGGGACGGCGGACCAGTCGGTGGCGGCGAGACCGGGCTCCGCGAGCGCGAGCGTCTCGCCGAACCGCTGGACGACGTCGGTCCTGGTGGCACCGTGCACGCGGCCGCGGACGGCGTCGTCGAGCACGGCGAGGTCGACCCGGTCACCGGCGGCCGCGGCCAGGGCGCCGAGCAGCAGGGCCGACTCGATGAAGGTGTCCAGGCGGGGTTCGTCGTCGACCCGACCGGCTCCGGCACGTCCTGCGTCGACGACCACGATCACCCGTCGGTCGCGCTCCGGACGCCAGGTCCGCACGACGAGGTCCTGCCGACGAGCCGTGGCACGCCAGTCGATCGACCGGACGTCGTCGCCCCGCACGTAGTCCCGCAGCGAGTCGAACTCGGTGCCGTGGCCGCGGAGCTGCAGGGTGGTCTCGCCGTCGAGCTCCCGGAGCCGTGCGAGTCGCGAGGGCAGGTGCCGTCGTGAGCGGAACGGCGGCGTCACGACGAGTTCGGCCGGAGCGTGCAGCACCCGTTGGCGCGCGGCGAGTCCGAACGGCCCGAACGCGCGGACGGCGACACCGGCGGAGGTCCGGCGGCCGCGTCGGAACGGGGCGAACCGCATGCGCGCGGTCCGTCGCTCCCCGGACGGCACGTCCATCCGGAGGCGCCGTGGTGCGTGGCCGGCCGACGGCTCCCACATGTCCCGGACGACACCCCGCAGCCGTCGGGAGCCGTCGTTGGCGAGCACGAGCGTGCCGTCCGCCGTGGTGTCGCGCCGGGCCAGCCGGGGCATCCGCCGTTCGACCCGCACGCGTGCGAGGTCCGCGGCGAGCAGGACGTCGACCGCGGCCGCGACGACGACCACACCCGCCCACGCCAGGCCCGCCCATCCCGTGCCGAGCAGCACGGTCGGGACGATCGCGACGGCGAGGAGCGCGACGAACCGGCCGGAGATCGCCACTAGATCGGCACCCGGACCTGCTCGAGCACCTGCTGCAGGACGCCGTCGGCACCGACGCCCTCGAGCTCGGCGTCCGCGGCGACCCGGAGTCGGTGCCGCCAGACCGGCAGCAGCATGGCCTGCACGTGGTCCGGGGTGATCGCGTCGTACCCGGTGAGCCACGCCCAGGCCTTGGCCGCGGCGAGCAGTGCGGTCGCGCCGCGGGGGCTCACGCCGACCCGGACCGACGGCGCCTGCCGGGTCGCACGGGCGAGGTCGACGACGTAGGCCAGGACGTCGTCGCGTGCTCCCACGGCCCGGACCGCACGCTGCGCGGCGAGGACCTCGGCGACGCCGACCACCGGCACGATGCCCGCCGACCGGACGTCGCGGGGCACGAAGCCGTCCGCGTGCCGACGGAGCACCTGCCACTCGACGTCCCGCGGGGGCACGTCGAGGGTGAGCTTCATGAGGAACCGGTCGAGCTGCGCCTCGGGGAGCGTGTAGGTGCCCTCGAACTCGATCGGGTTCATGGTCGCGGCGACGAAGAACGGGTCGGGCAGCGCCCGTGCGTCCCCGTCGACGCTGACCTGTCGCTCCTCCATGGCCTCGAGCAGGGCGGACTGGGTCTTCGGGGGTGTGCGGTTCACCTCGTCGGCGAGGAGCACGTTCGTGAACACCGGGCCCTCCCGGAACGGGAACGTGCCCGTGGACGCGTCGTAGACGAGCGAACCGGTGACGTCGCCGGGCATGAGGTCCGGCGTGAACTGGATCCGCTTGGTGTCGAGCGACATCGCCGCCGCGAGGCTCCGCACGAGCAGGGTCTTCGCGACGCCGGGGACGCCCTCGAGCAGCACGTGGCCCTGCGCCAGGATGCCGACGATCATCCCCGAGACGGCGCCCTCCTGTCCCACGACGGCCTTGCCGACCTCGGCGCGGAGTCGACCGAACGCGTCGCGGAGCGGATCCGCCGCCGGGTGCGTCTGCGGGGTTTGGGTGGGGGACGGATCGGTCACGGTCGTGCTCCTCGTCGGTCGTGGTCGGTCTGCTGGTCGCCGGTGGTCGCGGCGTGGACGGCGCGCTCGAGGTCGTCGAGCGCCGCGGCACCGGCGACGAGCGCGCGGTCGTCCGGGGTCGCCCCGCCGACGAGCACGGCACCGACGTCGGTGTCGGATCGTCCGGTCGCGTGGGCGGCGGCCCGGACGACCTCGTCGACGTGTGCCGAGCGGGGGAGTCCGAGCCGACGGGCGGTCCGTCGGACGGCGGCGATGCGGAGGGTGTCCAGGGCGTGCGTGCGGTCACGGGTCCGCGCGGACAGGCGTGCCCGGCCCTCGGTGGTCTCGGCGGCCCGGACGACCACCGGCATCCGCTCGACCACGAGCGGTCCGAGCCGACGGCCGCGCCAGATCCCCGCCGCGACGGCCACGAGGCCGAGCAGGGCGAGGGCACTCGGCACCCACGATGGTGCGAGCGTGCCGAGGGTCGGTGCCGCGTCCGGTGCGCCCGGCGTCGTCGTGTACCAGGTGAGCGCGTCGCCGTCGCCGAGGAGTCCGAGGGCGAGCGCGGCGTTGCCCGCCGTGGTGATGGTGTCGTTGCGGAACACCGAGGTGGTGCCGACGAGGGTGACGTCGCCCGCTGGGGTGTCGGTGCGGACGAGTCCGTACCCGCGGTCGTCGCCGGAGCCGGTCGGTGCGCACAGGTCGGTGCCCGACGGGGCGCGTGCGCCGTCCGGCACCTGGAAGGCGAACCCGGTGGTCGTCACCCGACGGGCGTCCGCTGCCGCGGGGATCGCGCACGTGCCGGTCGCGGCGGTGTCGTCGCCGTCGACCTGCGCGACGGGCTCGACGTCGAGGCCGAACGCGTCGAGGACCGCCGGGGTCGTCGAGACGAGGACGACGTGCGCTGCCTCGCGACCGAGTCGCCGTGCGACGGCCGGGTCGAGCGCGCCCTGCGAGTCGTCGACGAAGACCGTGCCGCCGTCGGCGTCGATGCGGTCGGCGGTGTCGACGACCCGGACGTCGGTGCCGCGCTGTTCGAGCACGCGGACGAGCGCCTTCGACCCGCTCGCCGTCGCCGACGCCGGGTCGAGCGGGTCCCGCTCGGGGCCACCGCTCCGCTGCACCACGGCGGTGAGCGCGGCGAGGAGCAGACCGACGAGGACGATCGCGACCCAGAAGCCGATCCGCAGCCCGCGGCCCTCTCGGGGTGCCCGACCCGCGAGCGGTGGTGCAGTCGTCGTCATGCCGGGACCGCCGGAACCGTCGCGGTGGCGGGCCGAGCCGTCCGGACCGCGTGCTCGGTGTCGAGGACCTCACGGGCGTCGGCCTCGGTGGCGACGGCGCCGAGGTACCGGACCTCGTCGAACACCCGAGCCGCGTGGTCGAGCCGCGTCGTCTCACCGGGGAACACGACGGCGGCCCGCCCGGCGATCGCGCGGGCGGTCGCCCCGGGGACGTCCGGCACGAGGTCGCGCTCGCCGAGGCCGCGCGCGAGGGCACGGTAGCCGTCGAGCACCGCACCCTCGAAGTCGCCGCTCCGGAGCGCAGCGCGGGCGGCGTCGGCGATCTCGGCCGCCGATCGGAGGTCGTCGTCGTCGAAGACCCCGCCGACCCCCGGCCCGGCGAGCCGAGCACGACGCCGGGGGAGCCCACGCGCCACGACGACCAGCACGACCACGGCGACGAGCACGACGACGGCCACCCAGAGCAGGGTGTGCGCGACGACGGGCGAGCCGAGGCCGTCGGCGCGGAGCGAGCCGAGCCACTCGAGGAACGACTGGGACGCTCGATCCCACCACGTCACGTGGGCGCCGTCGTACTCGGACCGGTCGAGTTCGCGTTCCAGCAGTCGGCGGGCCTCGTCGGGGTCGATCGTCATGCGCGACCGTCCGGCGGGTAGCGTCCCGGTGCGCCGCCCCACTCCGGCGGCGGTGTCGGCTGCCCCGACCACGGCTGCTGCGACGGGACCGGCGGACCGGCCCAGGGCTGCTGCCCCGGCTGTCCCGGCCACGGCTGCTGCCCGGGCCACGGCTGCTGCCCGCCCTGCCACGGCTGTCCGGGCCACGGCTGACCGGGCTGCGCCGGCCACGGCGGCCGGGACACCTGCGGCGCCGGCGCGTACGGGTCCGGCGGCGTGCCGGTCTCCAGGTGCGACGCGATCCGCTGGTCGAGCGCTTCGGTCCGGATGCGCCGGTCGACGGTCAGCAGTGTCAGCACCGACGCGTTCAGGACGTCCGCGATGCACTGCACCGCGATCGCGAGCAGGCTGCCGACCACCACGGCGACGATCCCGCCAACGCCGACACCGGACGACGCGTCGGTCTGCCCGAGGGGGTCGAAGGTCCCGCTGAGCAGGACGGACCCGATGGAGAGCGGAAACGACGCGATCGACACCGCGAAGCCGAACATCGCCTGCACCAGCAGCACGATGCCGAAGGTCCGCCAGAACGCGCCGCGGGTGAGGCGCCAGGACTGGGCCGCCGCGGAGAACACCGACCGGCCCTCCAACGCGATCGTCGGGACGGTGAACGCGAACTTCGTGCCGAGCCAGGCGAGGACGACCCCGAAGCCGGCGAACATCCCGAGGAACCCGAGCACGAAGCCCCACACGTTCGAGTCGCCCGCCGTCAGTGCGGCGACGAAGCCGACGAAGACGAGCACGAACACGATGCCGATGACGACACCGGCCGCGAGCTGCAGGAGGATCCACGCGACGACCGACCGGCGCCGACCGGCGAGCAGCGCCCAGAGCCCGCGGAAGGTGGCGCGCCGACCGAGGATCCGCTGTCCGGTGTCCGCGGCGACGGGGGCGACGAGGAACGCCCGGCCGAGGTACGCCAGGAACGGCAGCCCGACGGAGAGCACGATCAAGAGCGTCACGGACCCGGCGATGATCGAGTCCGAGCTGCTCCCGCCGTCGACGGCCGACAGCATCCGCGACTGCAGCGCCCGCTGTCCGAAGGTGCTCACGAGTGTCGCGAGCAGGCCGAGCACGCCGCTCAGCAGCACGCTCCAGAGGAGCAGGACCCGCGCGTTCCGGCGGAACACGGTGAAGGCGCCGGCCAGGACGTCGCCGAGGCCGAGCGGCCTGAGGGGGATGACGGGCCGTGAGCCGACGGGCGGAGGTGGCGGGGGTCCGGGGACCGGCCACGGGGCGGACGGCTGCGGTCCGGGCTGGTGCGCCGCGCCTCCAGGCCGGTCCGCACCCGGTCGCGTGCCGGGCGTCCCCGGACCCGGCTGCGCGCCGGACGTCCCCGGTGTCTGCCAATCGGACATCGCCGCCCCCTCGTGGTCCTCGGCCGCGCAGCGGACGCGCGGACGACACCATCCTGTCGGAAAACGCCACCCGACGGGGCCTCGGCTATCGTGAGGACGCGAGTGCCGACCCGGCACCGCCGCACGCAGCACCGCCGCACGCCACACGGAGTCCACATCACATGACACCGCGCATCCTCGTCGTCGACGACGACCAGGCCCTCGCCGAGATGATCGGCATCGTCCTCCGCTCGGAGGGCTACGAGCCGGAGTTCAGCGCCGACGGCAACGACGCCATCGACGCCTTCCACGGCACGAAGCCCGACCTGGTGCTCCTCGACGTCATGCTCCCGGGCATCGACGGCATCGAGGTCTGCAAGCGCATCCGCGCCGAGAGCGGGACGCCGATCATCATGCTGACCGCGAAGGGCGACACCGCCGACGTCGTCGCGGGGCTCGAGAACGGCGCGGACGACTACGTGGTCAAGCCCTTCAACCCGAAGGAGCTCGTCGCCCGCATCCGTACCAGGCTCCGTCCCTCCGCGTCGGACGCGACCGTGCTGCACGTGGGCGACCTCACCGTCGACGTCGCCGGGCACGAGGTCCGCCGGGGCGAGTCCGTGATCGCGCTGACGCCCCTCGAGTTCGACCTGCTCCGTGCACTCTCCGAGAAGCCGAACCAGGTGTTCACCCGCGAGATGCTGCTCGAGCAGGTCTGGGGGTACCACTACAAGGCGGACACCCGCCTGGTGAACGTGCACGTCCAGCGCCTCCGCGCGAAGATCGAGCACGACCCCGACAACCCGAAGATCGTCACCACGGTGCGCGGCGTCGGGTACCGGGCCGGAGGGGCCTGAGCACCGTGCCTGCCGGACCGTCGCCCGCCGGCGCACGGAGCACGCCCGGGCGCATCGGGCGACGGCTCCGGCGCTGGGTGCGGCGCGGCTGGCGTGGTGTCGCCTACCTGTGGCGACGCTCCCTGATGTTCCGGTCGGTCGCCATCACGGTGATGACGACCGGTCTCGCGATCGCGATCATCGGCACCGCCGTGATGATCAGCATCTCGAACAACGTGTACGCGCAGCGCCGTGACCAGATCGAGGCCGAGTCCGCACGCGCGACGATCGTCGCGCAGGGCATCTTCGACGCGGCCACCGCGGGCGAGGACAACAACCAGTCCGAGCTCGAGACCCTGCAGAGCGAGGCGCAGCAGGCGATCCTGTCGAACACGACGAGCCCCGGTGGCACGAGCATCGCCATCGAGCGCAGCCCGGACCAGCCCGGCCCGCAGACGGTGCAGAACGTCGCGAGCCAGGGCTTCCCGGACGCCGTGATCACCGACGTCCTCCGCAAGGAGGTGGGCAAGAACACCGGCAAGCTCAGCCTGCAGCCCGTCCGGCTCGAGGACGACGGCCGTCGGCAGCCCGGGCTCGCCGTCGGGTCGACCCTGCAGATCCCGAGCGCCGGCCAGTACGAGCTGTACCTGGTGTACGACCTCTCGGACGCGCAGCAGACCCTCGACTTCGTGTCGCAGACGCTGTCCATCGGCGGTGTGGCGCTCATGGTCCTCATCGCCCTCGTCACGTCGCTCGTCGTCCGGTTGGTCGTGGTCCCGATCCGCGGTGCCGCCGAGACGAGCCGGAAGATCGCGGCCGGCCGACTCGACGAACGCATCCCGGTCCGCGGCAACGACGACATCGCCACGCTCGCGCGGAGCTTCAACGGGATGGCCGACGCCGTCAGCCGCCAGATCACCCAGCTCGCCGAGCTCTCCCGGGTCCAGCAGCGGTTCGTGTCGGACGTGTCGCACGAACTCCGCACCCCGCTCACCACGATCCGGCTCGCCGGGGACATGCTCTACGACTCCCGGCACGCGTTCGAACCGTCGGTCGGTCGGTCCGCCGAGCTCATGCACACGCAGATCGAACGGTTCGAGCTGCTGCTCGCCGACCTGCTGGAGATCTCCCGCTTCGATGCGCAGGCGGTCCAGCTCGACCCGGAGCCGGTGATCCCCGCCTCGCTGGCCGCGGACATCGTCGACGAGTTCCGTCCCCTCGCCGAACGCGCCGGCATCGACCTCCAGCTCGCGACCCCCGGCGGCCACACGACGATGCAGCTCGACGCCAAGCGCGTCCGCCGCATCCTCCGGAACCTCGTCGGCAACGCGATCGAGCACGGCGACGCGAAGCCCGTGCAGGTCGTCGTCGACAGCGACGCCCGCACCGTGGCGATCGCCGTGCGCGACCAGGGCATCGGCATGCCGCCGGAGGACGCCGTCCGCGTCTTCGACCGGTTCTGGCGCGCCGACCCGAGTCGGAAGCGCACCATCGGCGGCACCGGCCTGGGGCTCGCGATCTCGCTCGGCGACGCGAACCTGCACGGCGGCCGCATCGACGTGTGGTCGAAGCCCGGCGAGGGATCGACGTTCGTCCTGACCCTGCCCCGCAACGAGCGCGTCGGCGTCACCACGTCGGCGATCCCGCTCCCGGACCTCGACGAGACGTACGAGGGCCCCCGAGCCGTGCGAGAGGACGACTGATGCGCACCCGCCTCCGACACCTCCTCGCCGCGGCGCTCGCCGCGGTGACGATCATCACCGTGTCCGCCTGCGCCGCGATCCCCACCGACGGCCCGGTCCGCGCCGGTCAGACGATCAAGGACGAGTCGCTCTCCGGGGTCGACTACCGCCCGGACAAGCCCGTGGCGGGTGCCGACCAGACCGCGATCCTCCGCGGGTTCATCGCAGCAGGCACCGGCGCGCAGGACGACTACGCCATCGCCCGGCAGTTCCTGTCGTCGGGCTTCGCGGAGAAGTGGAACCCGCGCCGTGGCGTCACGGTCCGGCAGGGGAACCCCGCGGTCGAGCGCGTCGGCGAGCGCGAACTGACCTACACCCTGACCGCCAGCGCGACCGTCGACGCGAACGGCGAGTACACCCAGGCCGTCCGACCGACCTCGTCGACGCTGACGTTCCAGTTCACGCGCGAGGACGGCGAGTGGCGCATCGCCTACGCGCCGGACGGCATCATCCTGTCCCCGGTGAGCTTCGACTCGGTGTTCCAGCAGCACGCGCTGTACTTCTTCGACCCGACGTACAAGTTCCTGGTGCCCGACGAGCGCTGGTTCCTCGCCCGCTCCTCGACGAGCACCCGCATCGCCAGTGCCCTGCTCGCCGGCCCGGCTGACTGGCTGAAGGGGTCCGTCGTCTCCTCGTTCCCGGAGGGCACGCAGCTCTCGCTGAACGCCGTGACGATCGACAGCGGCACCGCCCTCGTCGACCTCTCCAGCGACGCGTTGCGGGCCAGCAGCCAGGACCGAGCCCGGATGCGCGAACAGCTCAGCAAGTCGCTCGCCTCGGTCGCGACGGTCTCGTCCGTCTCGATCACCGTCGAGGGCGCGACGTTCTCCGTCCCGGACACCAGCGGCTCCGAGGCCGTGCAGAACCCCGACGTCGACTCGCGTCCGCTCGTCGACCACGACGGCGCCGTCGGCTACGCCGCGACGGGCAGCGGGAAGGTCGCGGAGCTCGGCAACGGCATGGGCGACGAGATCGCGGGACTCGACCCGTCCTCGCTCGCCCTGTCGGCGTCCGGCACCGCGGCTGCGATCGGCAACGACGACGGCGTGACGGTGGTGCGGGGTCGGAACCACCTGCGCATCGACGCGACGGACGACCTCGTCGCGCCCTCGATCGACGACGTCGGCTTCGTCTGGGTGGCGTCGTCGAAGGACACCCGCAAGGTCACCGCGTACGGCCTGGGCGGCGATCCGCACGCGGTGAGCACGACCCTGCCGAAGGGGGAAATCGTCTCGTTCCAGGTGTCGCGCGACTCCACGCGGGCGCTCGCGCTCATCGAGACGAGCGACGGCCCGAGCCTGTACGTCATGGCGATCGTGCGCGGGTCCGACCGCACGCCGACGACGCTCGGGTCCCCGGTCCGCGTGCAGGCCGCCACCGGCACCGCAGTGGGCGCAGCCTGGGTCAGCGACTCCGACGTCGCATCGGTCGGCCAGACCACGACGGGGCCCGACGTGGTCCGCACGACCATCGGCGGGCAGTCGAACACGCTGCCGAAGCCGGACGGCCGGGCGACGGCGATCGCCGGGGGCAGCGGTGGGTCGATGCTGCTGCGGATGTCGGACGGGTCGGTCCTGCAGTCCACCGGTGGCGGCTGGGGCACGACGGGCGTCACGGCCGACGTGCTCGGCATCCAGCGCTGAGGTCGCGTAGGTCCTCCTCAACAGGGGCATCGACCTGGAGGCGCGTCCACAGTCCGCCGGGTCCGCCCACGCGGACGCACGGTCGGCTCCAGGATCGTGGCATGGGTGACGACCGGGAGCACGCGTGGCAGGACGCGGCCCTCGCCGTGCTCGGGCTCTTCCTGCCGGTCGCCTGCGTCGGCTGCGGCACGCCGGACCGTGCACTGTGTCGTGCCTGCCGCGCCGTCCTCGACACCCAGGGCCGTCGCGTGCGCCTCGTCGCCGGGGTCCGGCTCGACGCCGCCTTCGAGTACGAGTGCCTCGTCCGCACGCTCCTCCTCGAACTGAAACTCCGCGGACGGGTCGACCTGGCTCGACCACTCGGCAGCCGGTTCGGTGCGATGGTGCGTGCGGCGCTCGCCGAGGCCCCGCCGGGCGTCGTGCTGCTCCGGGTGCCGCCGTCGCGCCGTGGTGCCCGCCGACGTGGCTTCGACCCCGTCGTCCTGCTGCTCGCCCGCGGAGGAGTCCGGCGTCCGCGGAGCCTGCGGCGGGTGCCGTCCCCGGATCGCGGTGCCGAGCGCGAGTCCGGCTCCGGACAGAAGGAACGGTCCGCCGTCGAGCGGGTCGCGGCGACCGTGGGCACGCTCCGTGCCGTCGGGGTCGCGGGCCGCGACGTGGTGGTCGTGGACGACGTCGTCACGACGGGCGTGACGATGGCCGAGGCCGTCCGGGCGGTCCACGCCGCGGGTGGACGGGTGGTCCGGTGCATCGCGGTCGCGAGCGTCGACGGGTGAACCCTCGGTGGCCACTGTGTGTCCGGTGGGTGTCCGGTACGACTCACCGGCATCGGGTGACGGCGGAGCGCTCGCGGGTCTAGCCTCGCGTCAAGGCGTTCAGGATCGCCGGATGGAGGCGACGCGCTGAGTCTGGATGGGAGCCGCCACATGGACGTGACGATCACGGGCCGGAACATCGGGGTCACCGACCGATTCCGCACCTACGTCGAACAGAAGTCCGAGAAGATCGACGTGCTCGCCGACCGCGCCCTCGCGTTCGAGGTGCGCATCAGCCGCCACCACGAGAAGTCGGGCGGTTCCCAGGGCGAGGACCGCGTCGAGCTCACGCTGATCGGCCCCGGCCCCCTCGTGCGGGCGGAGTCCGCCGCGTCGGACAAGTACGCGGCGTTCGACCTGGCGTTCGCGCGCATCATGGAACGCCTCCGCCGAGCACGCGACCGTCGCAAGGTGCACCGTGGACGGCACCGTCCGACCTCCGTGTCCGAGGCCTCGGGCACCGGGTTCGAACGGATGGGGGTGGTCCCGGCGACGGGCAAGCTCATCGAGGACGTCGCGACCGGCGCCGTGCCCGTGGTCGACGAGACGGGCGACGAGGAGGAGACTGAGGCGTACTGCCCGGTGGTGATCCGCCAGAAGGTCTTCGAGGCCTCGCCCATGACGGTCGACGACGCGCTGTACTACATGGAGCTCGTCGGACACGACTTCTACCTGTTCGTCGACGCGGAGACTCGTCGACCGAGCGTGGTCTACCGGCGGAAGGGCTGGGACTACGGCGTGATCGGCATCGACGACCAGACCGCGGGTGCCCCGGCGTCCGAGGCGGAACCGGCGGTCGCGATCGCCTGACGGCCGCCCGACGCCGACACGATCGAGGTGTGCGCGGTCCGTTCGCGGGCCGCGCACACCCGTGCCGCTCCCAGCAGCCCGCCCGAGCGGGTTGCTAGCATGACTGGCTGTTCGCATCGCGCAGGTCGCGCGGACGATCTCGTAAGGAGCTCACGTGGCAAACGTGCTGGAGAAGGTCCTCCGCATCGGTGAAGGACGCACCCTCCGTCGGCTGAAGGCGTACGCCTCGGCGATCAACGACCTCGAGGACGACTTCGCGAGTCTGTCCGACGAGGAGCTCCAGGACGAGACCAAGGAGCTCCGCGAGCGCTACGCGAACGGTGAGACCCTCGACGACCTGCTGCCCGAGGCCTTCGCCGCCGTGCGCGAGGCCGCGAAGCGCACCCTCGGCATGCGGCACTTCGACGTGCAGCTCATGGGTGGCGCGGCGCTCCACCTCGGCAACATCGCCGAGATGAAGACCGGTGAGGGCAAGACCCTCGTCGCGACGACGGCCGCGTACCTCAACGCCATCCCGTCGCGCGGCGTGCACGTCATCACCGTCAACGACTTCCTCGCGTCGTACCAGTCCGAGATCATGGGCCGCGTCTTCCGCGCCCTCGGCATGTCGACCGGTTGCATCATCGCGAACCAGTCCCCGGCCGAGCGTCGCGAGCAGTACGCCGCCGACATCACGTACGGCACGAACAACGAGTTCGGCTTCGACTACCTGCGCGACAACATGGCGTGGCAGTCCTCCGACATGGTGCAGCGCGGCCACTTCTTCGCCATCGTGGACGAGGTCGACTCGATCCTCATCGACGAGGCCCGCACGCCGCTCATCATCTCCGGCCCGTCCTCGGGCGAGGCGAACCGCTGGTTCACCGAGTTCGCGTCGATCGCCACCCGCCTCACCCCGGGTGAGGACTACGAGGTCGACGAGAAGAAGCGCACCGTCGGCGTGCTCGAGCCCGGCATCGAGAAGGTTGAGGACTACCTCGGCATCGACAACCTGTACGAGTCGGCGAACACCCCGCTGATCTCGTTCCTGAACAACTCCATCAAGGCCGTCGCCCTCTTCAAGCGCGACAAGGACTACGTCGTGATGAACGGCGAGGTGCTCATCGTCGACGAGCACACCGGCCGCATCCTGATGGGCCGCCGCTACAACGAGGGCATCCACCAGGCGATCGAGGCGAAGGAGGGTGTCGAGGTCAAGGCCGAGAACCAGACCCTCGCCACGGTCACGCTGCAGAACTACTTCCGCCTGTACCAGAAGCTCTCCGGCATGACGGGTACCGCCGAGACCGAGGCGGCCGAGTTCATGTCGACCTACAAGCTCGGCGTGGTCCCGATCCCGACGAACAAGCCGATGCAGCGCATCGACCAGACGGACCTCGTCTACAAGAACGAGAAGTCCAAGTTCGAGCAGGTCGCCGAGGACATCGCGGAGCGCCACGAGAAGGGCCAGCCGGTCCTGGTCGGCACGACGAGCGTCGAGAAGTCCGAGTACCTCTCGAAGCTCCTCGCGAAGAAGGGCGTCAAGCACGAGGTCCTGAACGCCAAGAACCACGCTCGTGAGGCCGCGATCGTCGCCCAGGCGGGTCGTCTCGGCGCCGTGACCGTCGCCACGAACATGGCCGGCCGCGGTACCGACATCATGCTCGGCGGCAACTCGGAGTTCCTCGCCGTGCAGGAGATGCACGCGAAGGGCCTCTCCCCGACGGAGACCCCGGAGGAGTACGAGGCCGAGTGGGACGACGTGTTCGCCCGCGTCAAGGCCGAGATCAAGGAAGAGGGCGACAAGGTCCGTGAGGCCGGCGGCCTGTACGTCCTCGGCACCGAGCGCCACGAGTCCCGCCGCATCGACAACCAGCTGCGTGGTCGTTCCGGCCGTCAGGGTGACCCGGGCGAGAGCCGCTTCTACCTGTCGCTGACCGACGACCTCATGCGCCTGTTCAACTCCGGTGCTGCCGAGAGCCTGATGGGCCGCTCGAACGTGCCGGACGACCTGGCGATCGAGAACAAGCTCGTCGGCCGTGCCATCCGTTCGGCCCAGGCGCAGGTCGAGGGCCGCAACGCCGAGATCCGCAAGAACGTCCTGAAGTACGACGACGTCCTGAACCGCCAGCGCGAGGCGATCTACAGCGACCGCCGCCACATCCTCGAGGGCGACGACATCCACGACCGCGCGCAGACGTTCCTGAAGAGCGTCGTCGACGACGTGATCGACACCCACACCGGTGAGGGCTCCCCGGACGACTGGGACCTCGATGCCATGTGGACGGAGCTCGGCACGCTGTTCCCGATCTCGATCTCCATCGACGAGGTCATCACCGAGGCCGGCTCGAAGGGCAAGGCCTCGCGCGAGTTCCTCGGTCGCGAGATCCTCTCCGACGCGAAGCTCGCGTACGAGAAGCGCGAGGAGCTCCTCGGTGACGAAGCCATGCGCGAGCTCGAGCGCCGCGTCGTCCTCTCGGTGATCGACCGCCGCTGGCGCGACCACCTGTACGAGATGGACTACCTCAAGGACGGCATCGGCCTCCGTGCGATGGCGCAGCGCGACCCGCTGGTCGAGTACCAGCGCGAGGGCTACGCACTGTTCCAGAGCATGATGGGGCAGATCCGCGAAGAGTCCGTGGGCTACCTCTTCAACCTCGAGGTGCAGGTCCAGTCCGACGGCGAGAACGCCGTGATCGAGGCCAAGGGTCTCGACGAAGACGAGGTCTCCGGGCTCGAGTACTCGGCGCCGTCGATCGACGGTGAGGTCGAGGTGCGCGACGAGCGTGGCCGCCTCGAGCAGGCCGCGACCGCACGTGCGCAGAAGGCCCAGGCCGAGGCGGAAGCCGCTGCCGGGCCCGAGCAGGGTTCCGCGTTCGGCAACGCGGCGACGGCCTCCGGCCAGGCCGCGGCGAGCAACCGCGCCGAGCGTCGACAGGCCGCCAAGAAGAACTGACGTCACCACTGACGTGACGGGAGGCGCGGTGCCATCTGGCACCGCGCCTCCCGTCCGTCCGCAGTCTCGTCACAGGACCCCGACCGCGGTCGCCCGCCAGCGGCCCTGCCGCTCTTCGAGCCGCATCGCCACCGCACGCGCGTGGCTGCGCGTGTGCACGACGACGGTCGCCTCGGCGACGCCGTCGGCCGGACGGCACACGATCACGCTGCCGACGCGGAGCAGCGCCCGGGCGCGTGACCGGCCGCCCAGCTGCCGCGACCGTGCGGCGACGGTCGCGCGCTGTTGCAGGTGCCGGTGCACCTCGTCCGTGATCCAGCGCGCGATGCTGTCGACCTCGCGCGCCCCGGTGAGGATCTCGGCCACGCACAGCCCCAGTGCCCTCGCCGTGTCCTCGACGTCCGTCGGGGGCGGGACCACGGCGAGGTGCGTGGTCTCCACCGTCCGGTCCTCGTCGTCGATCCGGCGTGCTTGCTCCGCCACCCCTGCCCCTTTCGTCGGGGCTGAGCGTATGGTGCGTACAACATGAGAAATGCAACAGTGTTCGGGGCTGTGGAGAGCGAGGAGTTCTCCACAGTGCAGCGCACCTAGACTGACGGGGTGTCGACCCTCAGTGACCTCGTCCTCGCACAAGGCCGTTCCTCCGAAGCCGACGTGGAGTGGCTCCACCTGCTCGTCGGGGACTGGCAGCTGCTCGCCGATCTGTCGTTCGCCGACATGGTCCTCTGGGTGCCCACTGCCGAGGACGGCTCGTTCGTGGCCGTCGCCCACGCCCGGCCGAGCTCCGCGGCGACGCTCTTCTACCGCGACATCGTCGGGCAGGAGATCCGCGAGGAGTGGCGCGAGCAGGTCACCGAGTGCTTCGCCGGCGCGAAGGTCGTCGACTCCGCCGAGCCGGACTGGTACGAGGACACCCCGACGCGTGTGCGCGCCATCCCGGTGCTGCGGCGCCTGAGTGCGAACTCCGCCGAGACCACCGAGCGCCCGATCGCGGTCGTCACGCGGCACTCGAACCAGGACGAGATGCGCACCCCGAGTCGCCAGGAACTCAACTTCACCGCGAGTGCGAACGACCTGTTCGGCATGATCGCGACCGGCGACTTCCCGGACATCGGCGCACCGGCCGGACCCCGTCGCGGAGCCCCTCGAGCGAGCGACGGCCTGCTCCGCCTGGACACGAACGGCATCGTCACGTTCGCGAGCCCCAACGGGCTCAGCGCCTTCAACCGCATGGGGTTCGAGGGCGAGCTCGAGCGGAAGTCCCTCGCCGAGGTCACCACCGAACTCATCGGGGCGCAGCTCGACGTCGACGAGTCCCTGCCGCTCGTCGTCACCGGGCGTGCCCCGTGGCGTGCCGACATCGAGTCCAAGGGCGTGACCGTGTCCCTGCGCTCGATCCCGCTCCGCGACCACGGCGACCGCATCGGCGCGATCGTGCTCTGCCGCGACGTCACCGAGCTGCGGCACCAGGAGCGCGAGCTCATCACCAAGGACGCGACTATCCGCGAGATCCACCACCGGGTGAAGAACAACCTGCAGACAGTGGCGTCCCTCCTGCGCATCCAGGCCCGCCGCACGCACTCCGACGAGGCCCGGACCTCGCTGCAGAACGCGATGCGCCGGGTCGCGGCGATCGCGGTCGTGCACGACACCCTGTCGAGCGGCCTGAGCCAAACGGTGGACTTCGACGACGTGTTCGACTCCGTGCTCAAGCTCGTCACCGAGGTCGCCGCCTCGCACAACACCACCGTGCACCCGAAGAAGACCGGCGAGTTCGGGGTGCTGCCGTCCGAGGCCGCCACGCCGCTCGCGCTCGGCCTCACCGAACTGGTCACGAACGCGGTCGAGCACGGGCTGGACGGCCGGGACGGCGAGGTCGAGATCGTGGCCGAGCGCTCCGACGACCACCTCGACATCCAGGTCCGCGACAACGGCGTGGGGCTGCCGGAGGGCAAGGTCGGCTCGGGGCTCGGCACGCAGATCGTCCGCACCCTGATCCAGGGCGAGCTCGGCGGCACGATCGACTGGCACACCCTGACCGGCAGCGGCACCGAGGTGACGATCACCATCCCGTTCCGCTGGCTGACCGCGGCCGGCGCCGCGTAGGCGCGGCCGGCGCGGCGTAGGCCGCTTTCGGCGCGGCGTCGGCGCGGCGTCGGCGCGGCGTCGGCGCGGCTCAGGCCGCTTTCGGCGCCCGACGGAGTGCACCGCTCCCGTCGCGCCCCGTCGCGAACACTGCGCCCCGTTCTGACGGGGCGCAATGTCCGTACGGGGGCGCGAACGCGCGCAGAGCACGTACGGGCGGCGCGAACGCGCGCAGAGCCGTACGGGCGGCGCGAGCGCGCGCAGAGCCGCCGCGCGATCGTGGAGTGAGCCCCGACGGAGCCGCGCCCGCCCGGCGGAGCTGCGCCGTGCCTCCAGGCCGGAGGTCTCGCGACGCGCCCCGTACCGGACACCGCGCCCCGTTGCACCGGGGCGCGGTGTCCGGTGCCGGGCGCGATCCTCGGCCCACGACGTGTGGGCAGCACCCACGCAGCGCGCACCGCACCGCACCGCCCCCGCGCCGCGCACTGCGGACACGACGACGCCCGCCGGCCCCGAGGGGCGGCGGGCGTCAGGCGCGGAGGGCGCGCAGGGCGCGCAGGTTGCGCAGGTTGCGCAGCGTCAGGAAGCGCGACGAGCGCGGGCGGCGCGACGCTTCAGCGCGCGGCGCTCGTCCTCGCTGAGGCCACCCCAGACACCGGAGTCCTGGTTGTTCTCGAGTGCGTACTGCAGGCACATCTCGGTGACCGTGCAGCGAGCGCAGACCGACTTGGCCTTCTCGATCTGGTCGACGGCCGGTCCGGTGTTCCCGACGGGGAAGAAGAGCTCGGGGTCCGCGGTGAGGCAGGCTGCCTGGTCACGCCAGTCCATGTGTGGTGCTCCTTGAAATCGATGCTCGAACGGCAGGCCGGGGCCGCGGTTCGGGGATCGGAACGCTGAGCATGCGCGAGGCACGAGGGGACACCCGTGGGGGAGGAGTCCGCTGGAAGCGAGTCTGACGCCCGCAGAACGCTCGGGGGAGGAGCGTCGAACCACGGGAGACGCACACCACATCGTGCCGTCCAAACGACCTCGAATATCGTTCCATACTGGTAGGGCCAAATCAAGGGTTCCGACGCTGGAGGAATGCTGTGCCCGAGACCACCCCGAACGAGTCCGCCCCCGCCGAGCGGAGGTCGCCGGCCCTCGTGGCGCTCCTCGTGGTGGTCGGTGTGGAGTTCGCCGCCCTCGTCGTCGTGACGATCGTCCTCGTCGTCGAACTGATCGTCGCGCCCGCCTCGAGCCTCGCGTCCGGCATCGCGCTGACGATCCTCGCCGCCATCGCGGCGCTCTGGCTCGGTGCGCTGTTCGTCGGCCTCCGGAACCGCCGGCCGTGGGTGCGCTCCGGGATCATCGTCTGGCAGGTGCTGCAGGGGGCCCTGGCGATCGGCGCGTTCCAGGGTGTCTTCCGCGTGCCGGCCGTCGGGTGGCTCCTGCTCATCCCGGCGCTGCTGGGCATCACGCTGGTGCTGTCGCGTCCGGTGACGGACGCGCTCGCCCGTCCGGTGGAATAGGCGGTACCGACCAACGGACTGGAGGCGGGGGGGGCGGGGGGCCCCCCCCCCCCCCCCGGCCGGGGGGGGGGGGGTGGGGGCCCCCCCCCCCCGGGCGGGGGGGGGGGGGCCCCGGGGCCCCCCCGCCTCCAGTCCGTCGTCTGGTCGGGTTCTCAGACCAGACCGAGCTTCTTCCGCAGGCTCGCCACGTGCCCCGTTGCCTTCACGTTGTAGAGGGGGAGCTGGACGGTGCCGTCCTCGTCCACGACGATCGTCGACCGGATCGTGCCGGTGACGATCTTCCCGTAGTTGTTCTTCTCGCCC
Source organism: Curtobacterium sp. 1544 (assembly GCF_040544915.1). Classification (NCBI taxonomy): domain Bacteria; kingdom Bacillati; phylum Actinomycetota; class Actinomycetes; order Micrococcales; family Microbacteriaceae; genus Curtobacterium; species Curtobacterium sp. 1544. The sequence goes on along the minus strand of NZ_JBEPKX010000006.1, from coordinate 18,290 downwards.
CAGGCTGCGTACGCCTTGTGCACGGCGAGGTCCGGGTCGCTCAGCAGCGGGAACGTGAGCGCCTGCTCGTGCTGGAACTCCTTGAGCTTCGGCAGGTCGTCCTTCGAGACGCCGAGCACCTCGTAGCCGGCCGCCTGCAGTGACGACATGTTGTCCCGGAAGTCGCACGCCTCGGTGGTGCAGCCCGGGGTGGACGCCGCCGGGTAGAAGTACACGATGACCTTCTTGCCACGGAGGTCGGCGAGCGAGTGCTCGGTGCCGTCCTGGTCCGGGAGGGTGAAGTCGGGGGCGGTGTCGCCGGCGGCGAGACGGTCGGTCATGGTGCTCCTGTCGAGTCCGGTGCCCCGAGTGGTCAGGAGCACGCGAAACCCATGCTATTGTTGTTTCCCGTTGCAGCACGGAAGCGCAACATGCACCTCTAGCTCAATTGGCAGAGCAACTGACTCTTAATCAGTGGGTTCTCGGTTCAAGTCCGAGGGGGTGCACCAGCAAGGCCCCGACTCATCGAGTCGGGGCCTTCGTCGTTCCCGGCTCCGGGGCACCATCAGCGAGACACGCCCGGAGTGCGATCGAGCGGCGACTTCGTCCGGGTCAGGTCGCTGGGACGTCGACGACGCGCTCCTCACCGACCACCGGGTCGAGCGTGCCCGCCGAGGTCGCGGCGAGGTCCGCGCGCAGCGGCTCGATCGCCTCGCCCGGCACCCAGAGCTCGAAGGTGGCCGCCACTCCGTAGGCGGCGTCGCCGAGTGTCGCGTCGTGGTGCCGGACCCAGTCGCGCAGCACGTTGTCGATGCGACCGGCGTCGGCGTGCGGGACGTCCACCGTCACGCGGGTCAGTGCTCGCCGGTGCACGAGGGTCGCCCGGTCGAGCGCCCCCGACGCCGACGTCGAGTACGCGCGGACGAGTCCACCGGCGCCGAGCTTCACGCCGCCGAAGTACCGGGTGACGACCACGACGACGTCGGTCAGGTCGCGCCGGCGCAGGACTTCGAGCATCGGGACACCCGCGGTGCCGGAGGGTTCGCCGTCGTCGCTCGACCGGGCCTGGTCCCCGAGCACGCCGGTGACCATGGCGGTGCAGTTGTGCCGTGCGTCCCACCGGCGTCGGCGGACCTCGGCGATGACCCGGTCGGCGTCCTCGACGCCCGTGACCGGTGCGACCGTGGTGATGAACCGCGACTTCGTGATGACGATCTCGTGCTCGACCGGCTCGGCGATCGTGGACGGGAAGCGTGGACTCACGGTCCCGAGGGTAGCGGCGGGCACCCGGCAGCCCGCGCTACCATGTCCTGCACGACGTGCGGCTGGGGAGGAGTCCGATCGACATGGCGACAGCAGCTCCGAAGGGTGGCGTCCTCGACGCTGCCGAACTGGCGCGCCGGCTCAACCTCCTGCTCGACTTCGAGGAGGCGCAGCGCGGCTCGCCCGTGCCGTTCTCCGCGATCGAGGAGTACGTGGCGGCGCAGGGCGGTTCGCTGTCCCGGGCGAAGTGGACGTACATGCTCTCCGGCGACGGACGACGCAACCGTGACACCGGGTTGCTCCGCCTGCTGGCCGGGTTCTTCGAGGTCGACGAGCGCTTCCTGCTCGAGGACAGTGACGTCCCCGAGCGCATCGGTGCCCAGCTCGCACTCGTCCGGTCGCTCCGGTCGGCACGCGTGAGCGGGTTCGCGGCCCGCACCTTCCCCGGCGAACTCTCGCCCGACGCCCTCCGCCGCATCGCGGAGGTCCTCGAGGAGGAGTCCGAGCGGGGGAGCGTCGCATGACGGAGCACGTCGGGGCGGACGACTTCGTCGAGGCGTTCTGGGCGCGCGGTGCGGCCGAGGGCTGGTCGGACGTCGACCAGGCGGTGTCGGCAGCGGCCGAGGTCGTCGGCAAGCCGATCGTCGTGCGTGAAGAGGCGTTCCTCGCGGCCGAGCCGGTGTGCGGCTTCGTGGCCACCCTCGAACGCCGGCACCTCGTGATGATCTCGCCCACGGCGTCGCAGACCTTCCGGTCCTTCGTCATCGGCCACGAACTCGGGCACATCCTGCACCGTCACCAGAACCACGCACCCCAGGCGGCGTACATCCGCGACGTCATCCCGGACCTGCCGGAGTACAAGGTCGAGCGGGCCCTCGCCCGCGGGCTGTTCTCGAACGAGTACGAGCACGAGGCCGAGGTCTTCGCCGACCGGCTCGCCGGGCTCATCCGCGGGCACCGCGGTCGTCCGAGTGCGTTCCGCGGGGTGTTCGGGTGATCGTCTCCCTCGTCCAGGCGCTGCTCCTCATCGCTGGCACGGTGACGCTGTTCGTGCTCCAGCGCGGGCAGGACCGGACCCTGGCCGTCACGTTCCTGCTGTTCGCGGCGACGATCGTCACGAACGTCGACCCGCTCTACCTCTGGCTCGATCCGCTGTTCGGCGGGTTCAACGTCGTGACCGTGGTGAGTGACTGCCTCATGGTGGCGGGGACGAGCACGCTGCTCTGGGGCGTGGCGAAGGCGGTCGGCGCTGCGCGGCCGTGGCTCCGGAACGCGATCGTCGTCACGTGTGCGGTCGTGGTGGTCGTGGTGGTCGTCGCCTTCGTGGTCCTCGACAAGCCGGCGACCACGACGACGTTCATGCTCGATGCCGGGCAGCACCCGGCAGCGACCGTCTACTCGATCGCGCAGACGGTCTACCTCGGGGTGGCGCTCGGTGCGACCGGGCTGATCTGCGTGCTGCACCTGCGCGAGGCCCGCACCACCACCGACCTCGTCGGCCTGTGGGTACTCGTGCTCGGCGGTGTGCTCGGCGTCGTGCGGATGGTCGTCGTCGTGGTGATGGACGTCGCGCACGTGGTGGGCGACCTCGACGTGACCCACGGGCTGGCGCTGCCGTACGACGTGACGACCCCGGGCGCCGTGATCTGCGTCTCGTCGGGGATGCTCTTCCTCGTGATCGGCCACCAGGTCTCGCGGCGCCGACGGTCCCGCCGGGTCGAGGTCGCCCTCCGCCGCCTCGCCCCCCTGCACGAGCGCATCGGGATCGACAACGCCTACCCGGACTCCGGCGACCCCGCCACGCGCCTGAGCCGCCTGATCGTCGAGATCAACGACGGTGCTCGTCGTGCCCGGCAGACGCTGAGCGACGCCGAGCGTCGAGCGCTGGCGGACGCCGAGGCAGCGCTCGATGTCGCGTAGCCGTCTCGCGCCCGTCGCTGCGCGCACCGTCGGGGTTGTGGCCGGGGTCGTCGGTGTGCTCGTCCCGATCGCCGGTGCCGTGATCGCTCGCCGCGCCGCCGCGCTGTACGAGACGCCGGACGTCGTCCCGGCGCCGGGGCTCGAGCCGGTGTCCGTCGGCGGACTTCCCGGCTGGATCCGCCCGGGCGGCGACGGGACGACCTGGGCGGTGTTCCTGCCGGGTCTCGGCTCGCACCCCCTGCGGCACCAGGACGTCGCCGACGCCTTCATCGCCCGCGGGGACACCGTGCTGTTCGCGTCGCACTCGGCCCGGCACCCGGCGCGCCGACACGGCTTCGGCCTGCGCGAGGAGGACGAGGCGCTCGCGTGGCTCCGGTTCGCGGCCGCACGTGGTGCCACCGAGGTCGTACTGCTCGGCTGGTCGTTCGGCGCGTCGCTCTGGCTCCGGCTGCTCGCTGGGCCGCTCCCGGTCCGCGTGCGGAGCGTCGTGCTCACCGGACCGCTGTCGGACTGGGACGCCACGGTCGCGCACGGCGCCGGCGGCGGCCTGATCGGGCGGGCAGCGGCCGCGGTGATGCGGTGGACGCTGCGGGTCCCCGGACTCGCGCGGCTGGCCGGTCAGGACAGGCCGGTCCGTCTCGGACTGCCGGAGGTCGCCGGTCCCGCCCCGTCGTTGCTCGTCGTGCACGGCGACGCCGACCGCACCGTCCCGCTCGACTCCAGCCGTGCGCTCGTGGCCTCGTGGCCGGGCACTGCACGGCTCCACGTGGTCGCCGGAGCCACGCACGGCGGAGAACGGGACACGAATCCCACTGGATGGCTCGACGCCGTCGCCCTGGCCGTGTAGGGTTTGTAGCAGTTGCTACAGATTCTGTGGCCGCCGGGGTGGGTCTCGGCCGCGTTGGGGGCGGCCGAGCACCACCGGCCCCGACGTGCGTTGTCTAGGATCGTCGGGTGACCGTCTTCGCAGCTGTCGTCCTGTTCATCGGTGCCGTCTTCAACGTCGTCACCTGGCCGCGCTTCTTCCAGCGGGTCGCGAAGGACTCCCGGGCGCGCGACGCAGCCGGCAAGCCGACGACCTTCTACACGGTGCACTTCGTGCTGCTGCTCATCGCGCTGGTGATCGCAGCGGCTGCTGTCGTCGCAGGGATCCTCCTGCTCGTCTGAGCGCGCCCCTGCTGCGCGTCGTTCCTTCCCATATCGCCTGGGGTGGGAAGCGAGATCGGGCGTACCTGGTCGAAAGAAACGACCCGGTATGCCCGGAACGACCCGGTACGCCCGGAACAGCCGGGTGCGTCCGGTGCGGCGCGCTCGTCCCGACCGTGTGTGGGCCTGGAGGCGCGGTGCGGCGCCGCAATGTGCCTCCCGTCCGTCGGTTCCTTCCCGTATCGCCTGCGGTGGGAAGCGGGGTCGGGCGTACCTGGTCGAAAGAAACGGCCGGGTACGCCCGGAACAGCCAAGTACGCCCGGAACGACCTGGTGCGCCCGGAACGGCACCGCCCCTACGCGCCCGGGCGCACCCGCAGGTCGGAGCCGGTGTGGGTGATGCCGTCCGCGATGGCGCCGACGAGCCCGAGGTCGACCCGGGCCCACGTCGTCGGGAGCTCGCCTCCCGGCGGTGGGGTGTCGGCACCGAGCGTGAGGTGCTTCCCTCCCGGCAGTTCCGCGGTGACCGAGTTCAGGTACACCTCCACGTGCCCACGGAGCTCCATCCGGGCGTCCGTCGTCACCGCCGAGGTCCCGTTCGACTCGCCGCGGACGTCGAGCGTGAAGTCGTCCATCGCGACCCGGTCGGCACTGAGCCGGATGACGGTGATCTGCGAACCGTCGGCGAGGGGCACCTGCACGAGCGCGAGTCCGGACAGTCCGCCGATCTCGATCGAGGAACTGCTCAGCTGCGCGGACGGCTGCGTGAACACCGTCGTGTCGTCCGGGACCGCTGCGCCCCACGACGCGTCCGGCGTGGCGGTCGCTGAGGGAGCAGGATCACGGGTGGCACCGTCGCCGCCGGATGCCGGGCCAGGACCCGAACCCGTCCCGGAGCCCGGCGCCGACGGGGCTGTGGCATCCGACCCGGACGGGTCGGACGGGGTCGGAGAGGACGAAGACGACGGTGCGGCGGACGTCGAGGGCGACGGCGCCGGCGAGGGCGCCGAGCAGTCCATGAGCAGCGGGATGCAGAACCCCGCGGCCGAAGCACTCGTCCCACCCGTCACCGACAGTGCGGCGGCGACGACCACCACCGTGCCGATCCCGAGCGACGCACGCAGTCGACGACTCACGCGGCACCCTCGTCGTGCACCGGGTCGGCAGGCTCGGACGGGCCCCGCGGCATCCAGGCGACGACGAGCACGCCGCCGACCGCGGACAGCAGCATGCCGAGCACGAAGCCGCCGAGGTTCACGCCGATGAGCGAGTACACCGCCAGCGCGAGCGTGACGATCCCGTAGAAGATCCGCTGCGCGGGGGAGCACACCGCCAGGACGCCGAGCACCACGAGGGCGATCGGGATCACGGTCGCCTGCAGGCCCTCGATGCCGAACTGGATCCGGATGTTGCCGAGGTCGAGCTGGCCGGAGCAGAACAGCTCGATCCCGCCGAGCCCGACGAGCAGGCCTCCGACGAACGGCCGCGAACGGGCCCAGACCCGGAAGCGCGCCCAGGGGGAGGTGGGTGCGACGGCGTGGGCGCTCATCAGAAGCAGCTCTTCGAGCCGTCCGTGAGCTGCAGGTGCATGCCCGTCAGCGTGAACGTCCCGGCGGTCGTCGACCACGCGGTCTGCTGCACTCCGTCGATGGTGAGCGCGTCGGCGTCCTGAGCGAAGTCGCCGGCGCTGCCGTGCTGATCGCCCTTCACGGTCGACGCGTCGACGCCGATCCGGATGTCGTGGAACTCGGCGTCGCCCTTGAGGTCGGTCATCCCGATCTGCAGGTCCTTCGCGGACGCCGGGGTCTTCCCTCCACCGGCGGTGATCATCACGCCGACCTTGCCCATCGGGGTGTCGGTCGTGACGGACTGGCAGAGGTTCGCGAGCGTCGCCGACCCGATGTTGGCGATCGCGACCTGGCGGTCGTTGCCCGCGGTGTCCTTCGCGACGCCGGCGTACTGCGAGAACTGCTGGCCGTCGAGCTTGTCGGCACTGATCTGGAACTGCTGGCCGGAGACCGAGAACGACACGGGGACCGCTCCCTGGGCGACACCGCCGAGGGCGATGGCGGTGGCGATCCCGACCGGGACGGCGACGAGAGCGACACGGCCGCCGTGCGAGCGGGTGAGTCTGGTGAACAACATCGTTCCTCCTCGTGACGGTCGCTCCGTCGCGACCGCAGGCCACGCTAGACCCGTTGTTGACTGTAGGTCAACAACATCGTCACCCGTTCGGGGGACGGACATTCCCGCTCGCTAGGCTCCAGGCGTGCCCGACGACCGCCAGCGCTCCCGCCTCAGCTCCGAGGAACGCCGCGCACAGCTCGTCGCCCTCGGCGTCGCGACCCTGGTGGACGAACCGCTCGAGGACATCACGATCGACCGGCTCGCCACCGAGGCCGGGGTCTCCCGTGGCCTGCTGTTCCACTACTTCGGCACGAAGCAGGGCCTGCACGAGGCCATCGTCCGCACCGCCCGCGACGCGATGCTGCACGCCACCGAGCCGCGCGACGAGCTGGAACCGCTCGCCCGGCTCGAGGACACCCTCCGCCGCTTCGTCGCGTTCGTGGCCGAGCACCGGGGGACGTTCCACGCCCTCGTCCGCGGCGCCTCCGCCGGGGATGCCGACGTGCGTGCGCTCATCGACGAGGCCCGCGACGAGAACGCCCGCCGGGTCATCGTGGTGTTCACCGAACTCGGGTACGAGGACCGTCCACTGCTGCGCAGCGCCCTGCGATCGTGGGTCGCCTTCGTCGAGGAGATGCTCGACGAGGTCCCGACGGACGACGACGCGTCCGCAGACGCGCTCACCGCGTTCCTCGTGCGCAGCGCGACCGCGTTGGTGGGGGCACTCGACGCGACTGGATGACGGACTGGAGGCGCGGGGCGGGCCCGCACCGTGCCTCCAGTCCGTCCCCTGGTCGCGTCCAGGGCGCTTCAGCGCCGCTTCAGCGGGGCACGGCAGGATCGTGGGATGCGCGTGCTGGTGGTCGACGACGAGGTGCGGCTCGCCGACGGCGTCCGCCGAGGCCTCGAAGCCGAGGGGTGGGCGGTCGACGTCGCCCACGACGGCGTCGACGGACTCTGGCACGCCCGCGAGTTCACGTACGACGCGATCGTGCTCGACCTCATGATGCCCGGTCTCAGCGGGTGGGCGGTGTGCGCGCAGCTCCGGTCAGACGGGGACTGGACGCCGGTCCTCATGCTGACGGCCAAGGACGGCGAGTGGGACCAGGTCGAGGCACTCGACGCGGGCGCGGACGACTACGTCACCAAGCCCTTCTCGCACCCGGTGCTCGTCGCGCGCCTGCGGGCCCTGGTCCGTCGCGGCGCCCGGGAGCGGCCTGCGGTCCTCACGGTCGGTGACCTCGTCGTCGACCCGGCGGCCCGGACGGTGTCCCGTGGCGGCGTCCCCGTCGACCTGACCAGCCGGGAGTTCGCGGTGCTCGAGTTCCTCGCCCGACGGGCCGGCGAGGTCTGCTCGAAGCGCGCCGTGATCGAGAACGTCTGGGACGTCGACTTCGACGGCGACCCGAACATCGTGGAGGTGTACGTCGGACACCTCCGGCGCAAGGTCGACCGACCGTTCGGGCGGACGTCCCTCGAGACGGTGCGCGGTGCCGGGTACCGGTTGGCGGCCGACGGTGGCTGACGCTCCCCGGCGGTCGCGGCGCTTCCGCTCCGTCCGCGCCCGCACGACCCTCGGCGCGGTCGTGGTGGTGCTCGCCGCCCTGCTGGTCGGTGCCGCGGCGTTCGTGGTGGTCCTGCGGCTCGTGCTCCTCGACGGCGTGCGGACCGCGGCGGATGCCGGCCTCGAGCAGGCGTCCGCCCGGGTCGAGGCCGACGGTGCCGGTGTGGTCAGCGGCTACGAGGACGTCCTCGTCCAGGTCGTCGGTGACGGCGGCGCGGTCCTCGCGCACGGCGACGACGCCGACCCGCCCGCGCTGCCCACCGCCGAGGAGTCCCGGTGGTCGCACGACGGCGAGCGGTGGCTGCTCGTCGCCGACGACGTCGACCTGCCGGGTGGCGGGGAGGCGACCCTCGTCTACGGCGTCTCGCTCGAGCAGACCGACGCGGCCGTCGGTGCCGCCGTGGCGCTGCTCGCGGTCGGGGTCCCCGTGCTCGTGGTCCTCATGGGGTCCGTGACCTGGGTCGTGACCGGTCGCTCGCTCCGGCCGGTCGAACGGATGCGGAACGAGGTCGAGACGGTCCGGGCGGCGCGTCCCGACGCCCGGGTCGCCGTGCCGGACACCGGCGACGAGATCGCCCGGCTCGCGGACACGATGAATGCCATGCTCGACCGGCTCGACCGCTCCGCCGAAGGGCAGCGGCGGTTCGTCTCCGACGCCTCCCACGAGCTGCGGTCGCCGATCGCCACGATCCGGCAGCACGCCGAGGTCGCCGCGGCGCACCCCGAGCGCGCGGACGTCACCGAGCTGTCCGAGGTCGTCCGGTCCGAGGCGCTCCGGCTGCAGGACCTCGTCACGGCGCTGCTCGAGCTCTCCCGGCTCGACGAGGGCGGGATCGGGCAGCGGCGTCCGGTCGACCTCGACGACCTGGCGTTCGACGCGGTCGCCCGGGCGCGGTCCGCGGGACACGTGCACGTCGACGGCTCCGGGATCGCACCTGCCCGGGTCCTCGGGAACGAGCGCGTGCTCGCCGGGGTGGTCCGCAACCTCGTCGACAACGCCCTCCGGCACGCGTCCGCACGGGTGGCCGTGGCGCTCGCCGAGGACGGCGGGCGGGCGGTCCTCACGGTGGACGACGACGGCGTCGGGGTCCCGACGGAGGAGCGCGACCGGGTGTTCGAGCGGTTCGTCCGGCTCGACGAGGCCCGCAGCCGGGACGCCGGCGGCGCGGGTCTCGGGCTCGCGATCGTGCGGGACGCGGTCCGGGCGCACGGTGGCGACGTCACGGTGACGGACTCCCCGCTCGGTGGTGCGCGCTTCGTCGTCCGCATCGCACTCGGTGGCTGAACAGGTCGCTTCAGGTCTGCTTCAGCACCCGCTCGGCACGCTGGTCGCATGAACACTCCCCGTACCGCCTCCGTCCGCTCCGCCCGTCGCATCGCCGGGTTCACCGCCCTGCCGCTCGTGGCCGCCCTCGCCCTCGCCGGGTGCTCGACCGCGCAGTCCGGTTCCTCGGGCGCGCCGTCGTCCGCAGCGTCGTCGTCGAACTCCTCCGGTGGGACCGCCACCACCGCGGCTGCATCGAACGACGCCCTGCGTGCGGCGGTCGAGACCGCCCGGAAGGCCGTCGGGTCCGGTGTCGTGATCTCCGTCGAACAGGAGCAGAACGGCTCGGCGTACGAGGTCCTGGTCGTCACGGACGACGGCAACGAGCACGAGGTCCACACGAACGCCGAGGGCACCTCGGTGTCCGGGTCGCCGCGGGCCGAGACCTCCGACGCCGATGACCGCGCCGAGAACGACCGGTTCGTCGCGGCGGCCGACCTCGACGTCACCGACGCTGCGGGCAAGCTCGAGGACCTGCACGCCGGGACCATCACCGAGCTCGGGCTCGACGACCACCTCGGGAAGGTGGTCTGGGAGGGCGACGTCCGCGACCCGTCCGGCACGAAGCACAGCGTCCGGATCGACGCCGGTTCGGGCGACGTCGTCACGGACCGGGTCGACACCGACGACTGACGGCTCGCCCGGGTGCCGCCGCCGCGCAGGTGCCCGCCGCCGCCGCGCGTGCGCGCGTCGGTGGTGCGCGGTAGACCGGGGGCGTCCGGCCGAGCGTCGGCTGACCAGGGAGCGACGATGACCGACCAGACCCCGCGCACCTACCCCCAGGGCGTCCCGAGCTGGATCGACGCCCGACAGCCCGACCCGGACGCCGCGCAGGCGTTCTACGGCGGCCTGTTCGGCTGGGACTTCGAGGAGCGGCTGCCGCCCGGTGCCCCGGGGTCGTACCGGATCGTGAGCCTCGACGGGCACGAGGTCGGTGCGATCGCCTCGAGCGAGGACCCGGCGACCTGGACGACGTACATCGCGGTCGACGACGCCGATGTCGCGGCCGCCCGGGTCGTCGAGCTCGGCGGCTCGGCCGCTGCGCCCGAGGACGCCGGGCCCGGGGGAGTGGCCGGCCGCAGCGTCGACTGCGTCGATCCCCGCGGTGCCGCGTTCGGCCTCTGGCAGGCCCGGGCACGGCTCGGCGCACAGCACATCAACGCCCCCGGTGGCTGGGTGTTCAGCGACCTGCGCTCGACGGAGCCCGAGCAGGCGTTCTCGTTCTACGAGCAGCTGTTCGGGTGGCGGGTCTCGGGCATCGAGGAAGGCCCGAGCGCGATGGTCCGGCTGCCCGGGTACGGCGACCACCTCGCCGCGACCTCGGACCCGGACATCCGCGAACGCCAGGCCGGCGCTCCGGAGGGCTTCGCCGACGTGATCGGCGCCCTGGCCCGGACGGACTCCGGCCCGGACGACTGGCACGTCTCGTTCAGCGTCGCCGACCGAGACGACGCGGCCGCGCTGGCCGAGCGGCTCGGCGGCTCGGTGCTCGGCGCGTGGGAGGGTTTCTGGACGAAGGCAGCGGAACTCCGGGACCCGCAGGGTGCGACGTTCCGCGTCACGCAGTTCGCGCCGGACTCCGACTGAGTCCAGCGAGCAGGATGTCCAGCAGACGACCGGTCTGCCCGGTGTCCGTGGCGTCCCGCGTCGACAGCAGGATCCCGATCAATGCCGCGGTGACGTCGTCCGCGAGCAGGTCCTCGCGGAGCGAGCCGTCCGCGGCTCCGGCGTCGAGGAAGCGCTGCACGGCCGCGTTCACCCGGTCGCGGGTGCCCGCGGCCTCGGCTGCGCCACGGAGCGCACCCACCCGGACGGTCTCGGCGAGGCCGCGCTTCGTGGCGACGAACTCGGCGTACCGACCGCTGAACGATCGCAGTGCGCCGGCACCGGTGGTCGCTGTGCGGAGCGAGTCGTCGACGGTGTCGAGGGCTGCGTCGAGCTCGGCGCGGTACACGGCCGCGATGAGGTCCTCGCGCGTGGGGAACGCCCGGTAGAGCGTGCCGATGCCGACCCCGGCTGCCCGGGCGATGCCCTCGAGCGAGGTGTCCTCCCCGTGGGTGGTGAAGGCTGCCCGCGCGGCCTCGACGAGTCGCTCCCGGTTGCGGGCGGCGTCGGCGCGCGGCCGTCGGACGGGGGACGTCGGTTCGCTGGACAAAGCGGAGGTTCCTCCGGTTATGATCGGTGAAGCGGAGGTTCCTCCGCTTCGGATGAGACTACCGGAGACCCCCATGCAGGAGAACGAGACACGGCGCCCGGGTGGCGCGTACGACCTCGGCGGACGGACCGTCGCGCGGATCGGGTACGGCGCGATGGCCCTCGAGCGCTTCGCCGACGACCGTGATGCCGGGGCGGCGCTGCTGCACCGCGCGCGGGACCTCGGGGTCGACCACGTCGACACCGCCGACTTCTACGGAGACGGGGTGGCGAACGACGTGATCCGCCGGGCGTTCGGTGCCTCGGACGAGGTCGTCGTCGTGAGCAAGGTCGGTGCGGTGCGCGTGGACGCCCCGGTGCCGCTCGCGCTGGAGCAGCGCCCGGAGCAGCTCCGTGCGCAGGTGCACGCGAACCTGCGGAGCCTCGGACGGGACCGCATCGACGTGGTGAACCTCCGTCGAGCCGACATCGGCCCCGGTCTCATCGCGCAGGGGGACCAGCTCGTGGACCTCGACGCCCAGCTCGCGGAGATGACCGCCATGCGGGACGAGGGGCTCATCGGCGGCATCGGGCTGAGCGCGGTGTCCGGCGAGGTCCTCGGCCGCGGGCTCGCGGCAGGGATCGTGTGCGTGCAGAACGCCTACTCGCTCGTGGCCCGTGAGCACGAGGCGCTCCTCGACGTGTGCGTGCGGAACGGCATCGCGTGGGTACCGTACTTCCCGCTCGGCGGTGCGTTCCCCGGGCTGCCGAAGGTCGCCGACGAGCCCGAAGTGCTCCGCATCGCCGCTGAGCTCGGCATCACGCCCGCGCAGCTCGGGCTCGCCTGGTTGCTCGGGCACGCACCGGACGTCCTGCTGATCCCCGGCACGTCGAACGCCGACCACCTCGCCGAGAACGTCGCGGTCGGGAGCATCGTGCTCACCGAGGCGCAGACGACCGCACTCGACGCGGTGTGGTCGCAGCGGGTCGCCGACGGGCAGACGGAGCGCACCTGGCCGTGAGCGGCTGGGGAGAACGGTCCGGGTCAGGACTCTGACGGCAGCGGTGCCCCGAGCACCCGGCGGAGTGCGAGCCCGGCGACCTTCTCGTCCGACGTGTCGAGCAGGACGCGGTAGGTGTCGTCGGCCGTGACGAACTCGACGCACACCGCGTCGAAGTCGCACGGCTCGATGCGCCACCCGTCCACGGCGTCCATCGGCACCTGGGTGAGGCCGTCGCGCTCGAAGCTCGTCTCCGCCGACACGTGGTCGTCGAACACCCGGACGCGGCCGAACGTGCCGCGCCACGTCAGCTGGAGGTCGAGCACGGGCGACGAGGTCGCGGGGGATGCAGAAGGGTCCGGCACCCGCCGATCGTACCGAGGGGTGCCGGACCCGTGCGTGCGGCGCCGAGCCGCGTCGTCGCTATCCGGACAGGAGCGAGAAGGTCAGTGACCGTCCTCGTCCCGGCGGCGCACCTGGTTGGCGGGGTCACGGCCGGTCACGGGGAACGGACCGGTCACGCCCTCGCGCAGGGAGGCGATGCGGAGGATCCGGTCGCGCTGCAGGAACCAGCCGACGATGAGCAGCGGGATCACGATGACCAGGGAAGCGATCGTGTAGGTGCCGACGGGGTAGTCGATCGCCATCAGGACGAGCACCGACACGAGGAACGCGAGCGTCAGCCACGAGGTCACCGGGGCGCCGGGCAGCTTGAACGACGGCTCCTTCGCGAGCCCCTGCTTCGCCCAGGAGCGGAGCTTCATCTGGCAGAGGATGATCGTGCCCCACGCCGTGATGATGCCGAGGCTGGCGATGTTCAGCGCGATCTCGAACGCCTGGCTCGGGATGAAGTAGTTGAGCACGACGCCCGCGACGGTGAACGCCGCGGTCAGCAGGATGCCGGCGTACGGCACACCGCCCTTCGACATCTTCGTGGTCCACTTCGGCGCCGAGCCGTTCATGCCCATCGAGTGCAGCGCACGGCCGGTCGAGTACAGGCCGGCGTTGAGGGACGACAGTGCCGCGGTGAGCACGACGAAGTTCATGATCGACCCGACGATCGCCCCGACCTGCGGGTTGCCGATCGACGAGAAGAACGTGACGAAGGGGCTCTCGCCCTCCTTGTAGGCGGTGTACGGCAGGAGGATCGACAGCAGGACGACCGAGCCGACGTAGAACACCGCGATGCGGAGGATGACGGAGTTGATGGCGCGGGGGATGACCTTCTCGGTGTCCTGCGTCTCACCGGACGCGGTGCCGACGAGCTCGATGGCGGCGTAGGCGAACACGACGCCCTGCACCACGAGGACCGCGGGGAGCAGCCCGTTCGGCAGCAGTCCGCCGTTGTCGGCCCAGAGGCTGAAGCCGGTGCGGACGGTCTCGCCGCCCGCCTCGACCGGGAAGGCCCAGATCAGCCAGATGAGCGCGATCACGAGGAACGCGACGAGGGCGGCGACCTTGATGAGGGCGAACCAGAACTCGAGTTCACCGAACACCTTGACCGCGACCATGTTGGCGGCGAGGACGACCACGAGGGCGATGAGTGCGAGGAGCCACTGTGGAGCAGCGGTGAACGCCGACCAGTACTTCAGGTAGACCGCGACGGCGGTGGTGTCCACGATCGAGGTCATCGCCCAGTTCAGGAAGTACATCCAGCCCGCGGCGTACGCGAACTTCTCGCCGTAGAACTCACGGGCGTAGGAGATGAACGACCCGGAGGACGGGCGGTGCAGCACGAGCTCGCCGAGGGCGCGCAGGATGAAGAAGGCGAAGATGCCCGCGATCAGGTAGACGACCGCGAGGGCCGGCCCCGCGGTGTGCAGTCGGCCGCCGGCGCCGAGGAAGAGGCCGGTGCCGATCGCGCCGCCGATGGCGATCATCTGCAGTTGCCGGGGCTTCAGACCGTGCTGGTAGCCCTCCTGCTCGTGCGAGAAGTCGTTCGCGGGCGCGCGGTCCACCCCGGTGTCGTTCTGCGCTGTCATGCGCGACACGCTACAGGTGCGTGGAACCGGGGCGGCACACAAACATGCGAGAGGCCTGAACTGTAACGGGGTGGTTACGATCGCGATCCCCATGCCAGTGGGCGACACGCCGTGGTCGGGGTACAGCGGTGCCGGGATTCCGGCGGACCCGGATTCGCGATGGGGGACAACCGTCGATAGCCTTGAACGTCCCCTCAGGGGACACCGACGATCAGGACGCGTCCAGCGCAGCAGCAGAGCGCTGGCCGTACGGTCGGCCGGACCGGGGTCGTCCCGAGTACGACCCCCGCGTGCGTGATCGCTCGCCCTGCGCCTGTTGCGCGGGCTCGATGCGGTGCCGCCGAACAGGGTGCCGGGCGACCCGTCCGCAACCACACCGAGACCGCCGTGCGCCCGTGCGCCGCGGTCCCGCGAGGAGCACCGTTGACCATCGCACCACCCCAGGACCGGCGTGCCAGCACGCCGGACGACCCCACCGCCGATCCCGCGCTGAGCGTGCGCGGCGCCTACAAGGTGTTCGGCCGACGTCCCGGCGAGGCGGTCCGCCGTCTGGCCGCCGGCGCGACGCGTGACGAGGTCCGCGACCTCGGTTCCGCAGCCGTCATCGACGCGTCGTTCGACGTGCGTCCCGGCGAGATCTTCGTCGTCATGGGGCTCTCCGGATCCGGCAAGTCGACCCTCATCCGGATGCTGAACGGTCTGCTCGAGCCGACCGCCGGCACGGTGGAGATCGGTGGCCGCACCGTCACGAAGGCCACGCCGAAGGAGATCCGCGAGATCCGTCGCACGAGCGTGTCGATGGTCTTCCAGCACTTCGCACTGCTGCCGCACCGCACGGTGCTCGAGAACGTCGCGTACGGCCTCGAGGTGAACGGCGTCGACAAGACCACCCGGCTCGCCAAGGCCCGCGAGGTCATCGGCCTGGTCGGCCTCGACGTCTGGGCGGACGCCAAGCCCGACGAGCTGTCCGGCGGCATGCAGCAGCGCGTCGGCATCGCCCGCGCCCTCGCTGCCGAGACCGACGTCCTGCTCATGGACGAGGCGTTCAGCGCCCTCGACCCGCTCATCCGCCGTGAGATGCAGGAGCAGCTCGTCGACCTGCAGCAGCGCCTCGGCAAGACCATCGTCTTCATCACGCACGACCTGAACGAGGCGATGTTCCTCGGTGACCGGATCGCCGTGATGCGCGACGGCCGGATCGTCCAGATCGGGTCGCCGGAGGACATCCTCACCGACCCCGCGAACGACTACGTCGCCCAGTTCGTGCAGGACGTCGACCGTGCTCGCGTGCTGACCGCCGCGAGCGTGATGGAGCCCGCACGTGCGGCCGTCCCGCTCACCGTCGGACCCCGAGGCGCGCTGCGCACCATGCGCGACCTGCAGACCGCGGCGGTCTTCGTGACCGGCCGCGGCCGGAAGCTCGAGGGCTGGGTCCGTGACCGGCACGTCATGCGGCAGGTCAAGGCCGGCGACACGAACCTCGACGCCATCGTGAACACCGAGTACGCCCGGGTCGCCCCGGACACCGCGCTCACCGACCTGTTCGAGCTCGCCGTCGAGTCGCCGCTGCCGATCGCGGTCGTGGACGACGAGGGGCGCCTGCTCGGCGTGGTCCCGCGCGTCACGCTGCTCGCAGCGCTCGGCAACGTGCCGACCGCGACGATGCCGATCCCGGTGCTCGAGCCGGTGACCCGCATCAGCGACTCCGACATGGACTCGACCCTCGCCGCGACCGGCGAACACCCCGTCGTCAGCGAAGGAGACCACGCATGATCACCCCCGGTACCAACTCCTTCGGCGACTTCCACCTGCCCCTCGGCACCTGGGTCGCCGCGATCGTCGACTGGATCACGACCTACCTCTCCGGCTTCTTCGACGTCGTCCGCTACGTGTTCACGTGGATGGACGCGTGGATGGAGTACTTCCTCTCCACTCCGCCGTTCTGGGTGGTCGTCGCGGTCCTCGTGGTCCTGGCGTTCGTCGCGAAGGGCTGGAAACTCGCCATCGGTGCCGCCATCGGCCTGCTCTTCATCGTGAGCGTCGGTCAGTGGACGAACGCGATGGACACCCTGGCGCTCGTGATCGTCGCCGCGGGCCTCGCCGTCGTGTTCAGCGTGCCGCTCGGCATCTGGGCCGCCCGCTCCGACACCGCGAGCCGCATCATCCGCCCGGTGCTCGACTTCATGCAGACCACCCCGGCGTTCGTCTACCTGATCCCGGCGCTGCTGCTCTTCCGCGTCGGCGTCGTGCCCGGCATCGTCGCGACGATCGTGTTCGCGATGGCTCCGGGTGTGCGTCTCACCGAGCTCGGCATCCGCGGGGTCCCGAGCGAGGTCGTCGAGGCCGGCGCCGCGTTCGGCTCCAGCCCGTGGCGCATCCTCCGCCAGATCCAGCTGCCGCTCGCGAAGGCCAGCATCATGGCGGGCGTCAACCAGGTCATCATGCTGTCCCTCTCGATGGTCGTCATCGCCGGCATGGTCGGCGCCGGTGGGCTCGGCGAGCAGATCGTCGCGTCGCTGAACCGCATCGACGTCGGCCTGGGTGCCGAGGCCGGACTGTCCGTCGTGGTCCTCGCGATCCTGCTGGACCGCCTGACCGCAGCGCTCGGCGGCGACGCGGGGCGCGCCTCCAGGCTGTTCGGACGGAAGCGGAAGCCGACGGTGACCGCGACGCCGAACGCGGCGACCGCCCAGACCGCCGCCACCACCGAAGCGGCCACCGACCGCCAGACCGTCGACGCGTGAGGAATGACCAGACCATGAAGCGCAACCAGACCCCGCGCAACCACACCCCGTGCAAGCGGACCAAGCGCACCCTCGCGGCGGCCGCGCTCGCCGCCGCCACCGCCCTCGGCCTCTCCGCCTGCATGCCGCCCGGCTACTACGGCGCGACCGGCACGCTCGACAACGGCGACCAGAAGTCGATGCACGTCGTCGTCTTCAACGGCTGGGACGAGGACACCGCCGCCAGCTACCTCTGGAAGCACGTGCTCGAGCAGAAGGGCTACGACGTCCAGCTCACGAACTCCGACGTCGCACCCGCGTACACGGGCCTGGCGTCCGGCGACTACGACGTCGTGTTCGACACCTGGCTGCCGAACACGCACAAGGAGTACATGGACACGTACGGCAAGGACCTCACGGACCTCGGTGCGTGGAACGAGCAGGCGTCGCTCGAGCTCGCCGTGCCGGAGTACTCGGACATCGACTCGATCGACGAGCTCAAGGCGCACGCGTCGGACTTCGGCAACAAGATCATCGGCATCGAGCCCGCCGCCGGTGAGACGAAGGTCGTGTCCGAGCAGGTCATCCCGCAGTACGGCCTCGACGGCATGGACTTCGTGACGAGTTCCACGCCGGCGATGCTCGCGGACCTCAAGGCCTCGATCGCGAAGAAGCAGGACGTCGTCGTGACGCTGTGGCGTCCGCACTGGGCGTACGACGCGTTCCCGATCAAGGACCTGAAGGACCCGAAGGGCGCGCTCGGCAAGAACGAGGAGATCCACACCATCGCGAAGAAGTCCATCAAGGACGACTTCCCGACGGCGTCGAAGTGGATGTCCGACTTCTCGATGGACTCCGACACGCTCTACTCGCTGGAGAACGCGCTCGTGAACAGCGGCGCGAAGACGAGCGAGTACCCGGCGATCACCGCGAAGTGGGCGTCCGAGCACCAGGACTACGTGGACTCGCTCACGTCGTCGAAGTAGCGGCTGACGAGCAGGACGGGAGGCGCGGGGGCCGCGGGGCCCCCCCCCCCCCGCCCGGGGGGGGGGGGGGGGGCCGGGGCGCGCCCCCCCCCGGAGCCGGGAAGGCGCCTGCGGGGGAGGGGAGTGACCCCCGGCGCCCGCG
>NZ_JBEPKX010000005.1:0-161613 GCF_040544915.1 Curtobacterium sp. 1544 | reverse complement strand
TGCACGTACGGACGGTAGTTGCCGTCCGGCGACCAGTACGTCACCGAACCGGCGGTGATCGGGAACGACACCGAACCGTCAGCGAGCTTGGCGTTGCCGGACACACCCGGGGTCAGCTTCAGCGCGGTCAGCGCGTCGGTGAAGCCCGAGTCGAGCGCGACGGCCGTGCTGCCACCGAGGACCTCCGGCACCGAAGCGACCGGAGCCGGGATCTTCGACGAGCTGGAGGAGACGGTGTGCACCGTCGGCGTCGACGCCTGGGCGGAGGAGATGCCGAACGCGGCACCACCGAGCACGAGCGCACCGGTGGTCGCGAGGGTGATCGAGGTCTTGAGGCTCTTGCGCATGGTGTTCATTCCTTTGCTGTGATCGCGCTCGGCGCGAATTCCCTGAAAGCGCGCCGAACACACCCCGTGCGAGGGTGGAGAACCAGCGATGTGCGGCTGGTGAGCGCTCCGGGTGTTCCCCGGTTGTTGCAGGTGATTCGGCACCCTCGGCCGACCGGTTTGGTCGAGTTCGGGAAATCGTTCGATCAGAGTTCGACGGACGCCAACGACCGCGCCGCACCGTGCAGTCGGACCTCGACCGACGCGATCGATCCGAGCGGCACGTCCGTCGCCGCCGCGAGCCCCGTCGCACGCTCGCCCGTCGCGCTCCACGACGCGACGGTCTCGTCGGTGCCGTCCTCCCGCACCACCACGAGGTCGTACCTGACCGCGCTGCCCGTGCCCCAGTCGCGGCCGCCGTACTCGCACCCCCAGTCGAACCGGGTGCCCCACGCCTTGCCCGTCACATCGAGGTCCACCGTCAGCCCGGAGCCCGACGACATCGCGTAGCGCTCCCCCGCCTGCGGCACGGACGACGACAGCGGCGGCGCCGAGGGCGACCCCGGCGATCCGGCTCCCGTCCCGAACACGACCCCGCCGAGCACCGCCGCGACGACGGCAAGCCCCGCTGTGGACGCGACCAGCACCCGACGACGGCGCCGACGGGTGCGGACGCGGTGCGCGACCACGGCGAGCGAGTGCTGCGGGGCCGGGTCGGGCCTCCCGTCCGGTTCTGCGATCGCCACCGCGTCCCCGGCCGGCAGCCGCCCCAGGAGCCCCGGCATCCCGGCCAGCTCCGCGACGGCGGCGCGGCACGCGGCGCACGTCTCCAGGTGCCGCTCGTACTCGAGCCGCTCGTCGGTCGGCAGCGAGCCGAGCACGTACGCGGCGTCCCAGTCCCGGTAGCGGTCGTCGGTCATCGGGTCACCCCTCGTTCCTGCAGTGCGAGCCGGAGCGCGCGGAGGCCGTAGTGCAGCCGCGACTTCGCGGTGCCCTCCGGGATCCCGTGGCGTCTGGCGATCTCGGGCACGGTGTGGCCGAGCCAGTACGCGTCGACCACGACCCGTCGGTGTTCCGGCGAGAGGCCGGCGAGCGCGTCCGCGACGACGATCCCGTCGAGGACGGCGTCCGTCCGGTCTGGCTGGACCTCGTCGACGGGCAGGTCGGAGCCGACCTCGCGGCGGCGCCGGGCGGACCGCGCATCGTCGACGACGAGGTTCCGCGCGACCGTGAACAACCACGCACGGGCGGCATCCGCGTCGCGCTCGAGCACCGCGGGCCGCTGCCAGGCGCGCACGAGGGTCTCCTGGACGACGTCCTCGGCGAGCGCCCGGTCCGTCGTGAGGTGCAGCACGTACCGCCGGAGCGCGTCCCCGTGCTCGGCGTGCAGTGCCGTCAGGAGCTCGTCGGCGGGCCGGGCGTCCACCGTCACCGCGCCAGCTCGACCGAGAACTCGACCGCACCGTCGTCGTCGACCCGCACGAAACCGAGGTCCGGCGCCTGCACGCCGTAGTCCGCGAACGTGATCGGCACCGAGCCCGCGACCTGCACGTGACCGTCCCGGTCGACACCGAGCTGCGCGTCCGCCGTCACGGCCTTGGTGACGCCGTGCAGCGTGAGCTCGCCGCGCAGGGCGACGTCGGGGTCCGTCCCGGCGAGCGCCGCACGCACGTCGACGGGCGTGGTCACCCGGAACGTCGCCGTCGGGAAGCGGTCCGTCTGCATCGCGGTCCCGCGGAAGTAGTCGTCGCGGGCGGACTCGGGCGTGCTGATCGACGCGACCTGCACCGTCACCGTGGCCGCCGTGAGGGCCCCGTCCGCCACGGTGGCCCGGGCATCGACGTCCTTGGTGCGTCCGGTCACGGTCACATCCTGGCCCCGGAGCACCTCGTGCACCCGGTACCCCGCGAAACCTGCGGACGTCGAGGTCCACGTGCCGTCTGCCTCGGTCGCGCTCAGGGTGGCACCCCCGGTCGGCGCCAGGGACGGCGCTGCGTCCGCGGCGTTGTTCACGAGGTTCGCGTAGACGATCGGACCGCCGATGACGCCCGCGGCGCCGACGACGACCACACCGGCGGCGATGCCGAGCAGGACCTTCGTTCGTCTCTTCACACCCGGTCAACGAGGCAGGTCGCCGGATCGTTCGATCCGGGTCGGGATCGAACGATCCGGCCCGTCGTGCCGTGTCACCTCACGAGCGGATCCGTTCCAGCCGGGAGGCCCGGCCCGGGTCCGCAGGACAGGGGCCACCCATGCGTTCCACACGTTCCACCCGTTCGGTCCTGCTGGTCGTCGGCGTCGCGTTCGGCGCGTTGGCCCTCGCCGGGTGCGCGTCGCAGTCGACGGCGTCGGCAGGTTCGTCGTCGTCGTCGGCGTCGTCTGCTGCTTCCGACTCGTCTGCTTCGTCGTCACCGTCGTCTTCTTCGTCGTCGTCCGGGGGCCTGTACGGGTCCGACGACAGCGGCGGAGACAGCGGTGGCCACGGCGCCGACGACGGCATCGCGACCGCCTCGACCTCGCTCGGCACGGTCGTCGACGGCAAGGGGATGACGGCGTACTTTTACGAGCAGGACGTCAAGGGCTCGGGCAAGAGCACCTGCACCGGCGGGTGCGCCTCGGCCTGGCCGGCGATCGAGTCCGGCGCCACCACCCCCTCGGTGTCCGGTGTCACCGGCACGGTCGGCACGATCACGGGTGTCGACGGGAAGCTCCAGGTCACCGTCGACGGGCGGCCGATCTACACGTACGCGGCGGACACGAAGGCCGGGGACGTCACCGGGCAGGGTGTTGGTGGGGTCTGGTACGCGGTGAACCCCGACGGCACCGAGCACCGCTGAGGCGCTGCTGGCCCATGATGGGACGGTGGACATCGTCATCGCCGGCTGCGGCGACCTCGGGATCGAGACCGGCCTGCGCTTCGCCGCGGAGGGGCACCGTGTGGTCGGGCTCCGGCGTCGGGGTGAACTCGTCCCCCTGCCGCTCGTCGGCCGGTCGGTGGACCTCCGGCACGAGGTCGCACCGATCGACCCCGGCACGGACGTCGTCGTCGTGGCCCTGGCGGCGGGGAGCCGTGACGTCGACGAGTACCGCGCGACCTACGTCGACGGGCTGCGGAACGTCCTGGACGGCATCGATGCGTCGGGGTCCGCCCCGCGGGTGATCGTGGTGTCCTCCACCGCCGTGTACGACGTGGACGACGGCAGCACCGTCACCGAAACGACCCCGGCGGTCGCCGCCACCCCGACCGCTGGTGTGCTGCTCGAGGCCGAGTCGCTGCTCCGCGAACGCGCTCCCGGTGCCCTGCTCGTGCGCCTGTCCGGGGTGTACGGTCCGGGCCGCGAGCGCCTGATCGACCAGGTCC
Organism: Curtobacterium sp. 1544; assembly: GCF_040544915.1. Taxonomy (NCBI): domain Bacteria; kingdom Bacillati; phylum Actinomycetota; class Actinomycetes; order Micrococcales; family Microbacteriaceae; genus Curtobacterium; species Curtobacterium sp. 1544. The sequence continues at coordinate 157,926 of NZ_JBEPKX010000005.1, read as the reverse complement.
GCTCCGGTTCTGCGAGCCTGGCGCCGGGGGTCTCACCGCACACGAACCGGATCCACCGCGACGACGCCGCCGCCGCACTGGTGCACCTCGCGACTCTGGACGACCCCGCGGCGACGTACCTCGTCACCGACGACGAACCCGCGCGGCTCGACGACGTGTACGCGTTCCTCGCCGCCGAACTCGGCGCTCCGGAGCCTCCCCGCGACGAAGCCGCCGAGGCCCCCGGACGGCAGAGCGCCGGGGACAAGCGCCTGTCGAACGCCCTGCTCCGCTCGACGGGATGGGCCCCACGCTTCCCGTCGTTCCGCGAGGGCTACCGCGCCGTGATCGCCGGCGAGGGCACCCGCCACCCCTGACCCAGTACCGGGGATGGCACGTCGCGCCCCGGTGCGGACGTCGCACCCCGGCACATCGGGGTGCGACGTCCGGAACGGGGCGCGATCGAGCGGGCAGCGCCGCGACGCGACGCGACGCGACGCGCTAGTGGAACCGGTGGTCCTGGATCGTCATCCGCGGCCCGAACGCCGGTTTCCGGAAGCCCGAGCCCCCGATCAACCGCACGACCCGCTCCCGGTGCCCGCGCCAGGGTTCGAGGAGCTCGAGCATCCCGTCGTCGTCGACCGGCCCGCCGGTGAGTGCCCACCCGACGAGCGCCGGCACGTGGAAGTCCCCCACGCTCGGGGAGTCCGGGTCGCCGTGCGCACGCTGCGCCGTCTCGGCAGCCGTCCACTTCCCGATGCCCGGCACCGACTGCAGGCGCTCGGACACGACGGTGCCGCCGCGGCCCAGCGTCAGCGTCCGCTCGAGTGCGGGCGCGACCCGCATCGCCCGCATCACGGTGGCCGACCGCCCGGGTTCGATGCCGGCCCGGTGCCACTCCCAGCTCGGGATCCTGGACCAGGTCGCAGCGTCCGGCGGGACGAACATGTCCGCCGGGGCCGGTCCGGGGGCGGGCGTGCCGTACCGCCGGAGCAGGTACCGCCAGGCGCGCCAGGCCTGGCGCGAGGTCACCTTCTGCTCCATGATCGCCGGCACGAGCATCGCGACGACGGTGTTGGTGCGGAGCAGTCGGAGCCCGGGTTGCCGGTGCAGCGCGTCGGCGAGGAACGGGTGCCCCGAGACGTCCAACGACGACCAGTCGTCGCCGCGGCCGAGCAGGTCGGGTGCGTGGGTGACGGCCCAGGCGGCACCGTCTCCCCACGCGGACACCGCGATCGTGGACGACCCCGCACGGCGCACGAGCACCGAGGCCGGCCCGGTCGGCGTGCGGAGGGCGAGCCACGTGTCGGCGCCGACCACGCGGAAGGCGGGGTCACCGGAGCCGCGCTGCAGGGGCCGGAGGGTCGCGCGGACGTCCACCGCGCCTCCAGGCCGGTAGAGCGTGTCCACGCGAGCCGCGTCGCCCGACGCGGCGACGGACGACGACGCGGCGGCAGCATGCAGGGACACACGGGGATGGTAATGCGGAACCACCGTCAGTCATGATGGGGGCAGTCCCCCACCACCCGACGACGGAGTTCCCATGCGCATCGGCATCCTCACCTCCGGAGGCGACTGCCCCGGCCTGAACGCGGTCATCCGCGCGATCGTGCTGAAGGGCATCGCGATCTACGGACACGACTTCGTGGGGTTCCGCGACGGTTGGCGCGGTGTGGTCGACGGCGACATCGTCCCGCTCGGTCGCAAGGACATCCAGGGCATCGCGAAGCAGGGCGGCACGATCCTCGGCACGAGCCGGACGAACCCCTTCGAGGGCCCGAACGGCGGCGTGGAGAACATCGAGAAGACGCTGGAGCGGCACGGTATCGACGCCATCGTCGCGATCGGCGGCGAGGGCACCCTGGCCGCAGCGAAGCGCCTGACCGACGCCGGCCTGAAGATCGTCGGCGTCCCGAAGACCGTCGACAACGACCTCGGCGCGACCGACTACACGTTCGGCTTCGACACCGCCGTCGCCATCGCGACCGAGGCCATGGACCGCCTCCGCACGACGGGTGAGTCGCACTCGCGCTGCATGGTGGCCGAGGTCATGGGCCGCCACGTCGGCTGGATCGCCCTGCACTCGGGGATGGCCTCGGGTGCGCACGCGATCCTGATCCCGGAGCAGAAGACGAGCATGGAGCAGATCGCGCAGTGGGTGCGTGCCGCCTACGACCGCGGCCGGGCTCCCCTGGTCGTCGTCGCCGAGGGCTTCGTCCCCGACCACGAGGACAACGCGCACACCGAGCGTGGGCTCGACGCCTTCGGGCGGCCGCGGCTCGGCGGTATCGGTGAACGCCTCGCGCCCCTCATCGAGGAGATGACGGGCATCGAGACCCGCGCCACCACCCTGGGCCACATCCAGCGCGGTGGGACGCCGACGGCGTACGACCGCGTGCTGTCGACGCGCCTCGGCCTGGCGGCCATCGACGCGGTCGTCGAGGAGCGGTGGGGCCGGATGGTCGCGCTGAGGGGCACGGACATCGTGCACGTCTCGTTCGACGAGGCACTCGGCGAGCTGAAGACCGTGCCGCAGGCCCGGTACGACGAAGCCGCCATCATGTTCGGATGAGCACTGCCGGGTAAGCAGGGCCGGGAGGCGCGGGGTAGCGTCCGTCTCGTGACCCGCGCAGTCCTCGTCTCCAGTTCCGCCCCGCCCACCGTCACCGAGGTCGACCTCGCCGACCCGGCCGAGGGCGAGGCCCTCGTCGACGTGACGTACTCGAGCGTCAACTACAAGGACGGCCTGGCGCTCGCCCGGAACCCCGGTGTGGCGCGGGTCGATCCCCTCGTTCCCGGCATCGACGTCGTCGGTCGGGTGTCGGCCCTCGGCCCGGGTGTGCACGACGTCGCGATCGGCGACCGTGTCGTGCTGAACGGCGCCGGGCTGGGCGAGACCCGGCACGGCGGCTGGGCGGAGCACGCCGTGGTGCCGTCCGGGTCGCTGGTGGTGCTGCCCGACGGCCTCGACGACTCCGTCGCCGCCGCGATCGGCACGGCGGGGTTCACCGCGATGCTCAGCGTGCTCGCACTCGAACGGTTCGTCGCCCCCGGGGACGGTCCGGTGCTCGTGACCGGCGCGTCCGGCGGTGTCGGTACCGTCGCGATCGCGTTGCTCGCCGCCCGCGGGTACGACGTCACCGCGTCGACCGGACGGCTCGCCAACGAGGACTCGCTCCGTGCCCTGGGTGCGACGGGCGTCGTCGACCGGGCCACGCTGTCCGAACCCGGCAAGCCCCTGCAGCGTGCGGCCTGGGCGGGCGCGGTGGACAGCGTCGGTGGCGCCACACTCGCGAACGTCATCGCTGCGACACGGTGGGGCGGAGCGGTCACGGCGTGCGGACTCGCGCAGGACGCCGCGCTGCCGATGACGGTGATGCCGTTCATCTTGCGAGCGGTGTCCCTGCTCGGCATCAACTCGGTCGACGCACCGCTGCCGCTCCGGCAGCAGGCGTGGGACCGACTCGCGACCGATCTCGACCCGGCGGTGCTGGCGGGGGTGGTGCGGACCGTGTCGCTCGACGAGGCCCTGCGGGTGGGTCCGGAGGTCGTCGCGGGACAGGTGCACGGGCGGACCATCGTCAGGGTTGATGCATGACATTCCATCATGCTAAGATTTCACAACGTTTGCATATTGACACGTTAGGATTGGAGTACAGAACACCTGACCCTGTGAGGAGTCCGGCATGCCGGTACCCAAGTCGACCGTCGAGAACTCGCCGAGGAAGCTCCTGCGAGACGTCGTGCTCGAGAAGATGCTCGCCGCGATCCAGGACGGCACACTCCAGGCCGGCGAGCGTCTCAACGACGACGAGCTCGTGCAGTGGCTCGGAGTCAGTCGCACCCCGATCCGCGAGGCGATCGCCAAGCTCGTCGACTACGGCCTGGTCGAGATGGAGGCGAACCGGTACACCCGGATCGCGACGCCGAACGCCAAGCAGTACGACGAAGCGCTCCAGGTCTTCCTCGGCATCGCCGAGCTCGCGGTGCGGTGGTCGTTCCCGAAGCTCGACGAAACCGATCTCGCGCAGCTCGTGGACGTCCTCGAGAACCTCCGGGTCCACGCGGAGAACGAGGACCGCGCAACGAACGACGACATCTCCGACTTCCTCGAACTCCTGGTCCGCGTAGCCGACAACGAGCTGCTCGCGACGTTCACCACGTCGCTCGTGCCGCGCGTGAAGTTCCTCGCGCTGACCGCCGACGAGTTCATCTTCTGGGACGTCAAGCACGCCGTCGACCCCCTCGCCGCTGCGGCACGAGGTCGTGACGGCGAGGCCGGGGCCGCGGTCATGCGCTCACTCGCCCGTGCCGTCGACGACCACCTGAAGACGCTCCGCGCCGCTCGCGCATGAGCGGCGTCGGGCACGATGGGATCGTGACCGACGTCCTCATCCACGCCACCGGCGTCCGCGTGACCCGGTCCGGCCGAGACCTCCTGCACGACATCGACCTGACCGTCCGGCGCGGCGAGCACTGGGCACTCCTCGGGCCGAACGGTGCCGGCAAGTCGACGCTGCTCGCGGTCCTCGGTGCGAACAGCCACCCGACGGCGGGCACCGTCGAGGTGCTGGGCCGCCGACTCGGGCGGGTGGACGTCCGGGAGCTCCGCGAGCACATCGGGCACGTCGACCCGAGGCACCGCATGCTCTCGCCGCTGACGGTGCTCGAGACGGTGCTGACCGGGCTCACCGGGACGACCGACCTCATGATGCGGTGGACGCCGACGGACGCCCAGGTGGCCACGGCCGAGCGGCACATCGCCGACGTCGGGCTGACCGACCGGCTCGATGCCCGCTGGCCCGTGCTCTCCCAGGGTGAGCGCGGCCGGGCCCTGATCGCCCGCGCGCTGATGTCCGAGCCGCAGCTGCTCCTGCTCGACGAACCCGCCACCGGGTTGGACGTCGCCGCCCGGGAGCACCTGCTCGAGACCGTCGACGCGCTGCGGCACCGGCACCCCGAGCTCGGCAGCGTGATGGTGACCCACCACCTGGAGGACCTGCCGGCCTCGACCTCGCACGCGATGCTCCTGCGGGACGGCGCGTCGGTCGCGCAGGGCACCTCCGACGAGGTCATCACGTCGTCCGCGGTCTCCCACGCGTTCGACTTCCCCCTCGCGATCCTGCGCGCCGAGGGCCGCTGGGCCGCACGCCGCGCGTCGTAGCCGACCCGCGCCTCCAGGGAGCGGACGGCGACAGCGCGACCTGCTGACGGGGCGGTGGTGTCCCCTGTCCCACCCTCGGTGGTCCGGTCGGTACGCGGTTGTGCGTGGTGCTGCGTGCACCGTCGCCGGTGCGCGGTGCTGGGCTGCGTTGTGCCGGCTCGCGCCACGGCGCTGCCCACTGCGCCACATGAGGACCGGATTGCCCGCCGGTCCGTCGGGTCCGTACCCGCCCCGGTCCGCCTACCGACGCACCGCCCCGTTCGTTCAGTCGGTCGGCTCCAGGAGCGCCACCTCCCAGTTGCTGCGCTGGATGGTCGCGTCGAGCTCGCGGAGTTCCTTCGCCAGGGTGTCCGCACGACTCCGCAGCTCGGCGGTCGGCAGGGCGGCGAACGTCCGGAGCTCGCTGCGGAGTTGTCGGTAGCCACCACCACCGCCCGCGGTCGCGTCGGCGGCTCCGGTCACGAGCGAGTGCCGCAGCCGCAGGGCGTCCCGGCGTGCGAGGAGCGCCGTGACGGTGTCCCCGGAGGCCAGCACGGTCGACGCGTTGGTCGCGTTGATGCGCGCGAGCAGCACCTCGAGTGCGTCGACGGCCTGCTCGGCCTCGGCCAGCAGGGCAGCGGCGTCCTCGTCGGGCTCCTCGCCCTCCTGGTAGCGGGCGTTGGCGGCGATCCGCGATCGGAGCTGCTCGATGCGCTTCTGCAGGTCCGCGCGTTCGATGAGCGCTTCAGCGAGTTGCATGTCGCCATCCAACCAGCGGACGGGAGGCACGGCCCGGGTCGGGCACGCGCCTCCCGTCGCGGGGACGGTCGGCTCTACGGCGTCGCGCTCGCCGCCGCCTTCGCCGCGGCCGGCAGCGCGTCCAGCACCCGGCCGACGGCCCGGTCGTCGTGGGCGGCGGTGACGAACCACGCCTCGAACACGCTCGGCGGCAGGGTGACCCCGGCGTCGAGCATCGCGTGGAAGAACGGCGCGTACCGGAACGCGTCCTGCGCGCGGACGTCGTCGTAGTTCCGGGGGGCGGTCTCGCTGAAGGCGAAGGAGAACAGGTTCCCGGCGTGCTGCACGGTGTGTGCGACGCCCTCGGCGGAGAGTGCCTCGCTGGTGGCGGTCGCGATGGTCGACGCCGTGCGGTCCAGGTGCGCGTACACGTCCGGGGTCGCGGCCCGGAGCGTGGCGATGCCGGCAGCGACGGCGAGCGGGTTCCCGGACAGGGTGCCCGCCTGGTACACGGGGCCGAGCGGTGCCAGGTAGTCCATGACCTCCCGGCGACCACCGAGTGCGGCGAGCGGCATGCCGCCGCCGATGACCTTGCCGAACGTGATGATGTCGGGCTTCCAGCCGGCACCGTCCGGGACGACCTTGGACGCCTCGAGCCCCCACCAGCCGGCAGAGCCGACACGGAAGCCCGTCAGGACCTCGTCGACGATGAGGAGTGCGCCGTGCGACTGGACGATCTGCGCCAGCGCCCGGTTGAACCCGCGCTCCGGTGCGAGCACGCCCATGTTCGCGGCGGCGGCCTCGACGATGACGCCGGCGATGCGCTCGGAGTGCTCGTCGAACGCACGGCGCACGGCGTCGAGGTCGTTGTACGGCAGCACCAGGGTCTGCGCGGCGGTCTCGGCGGTGATGCCCGCGCTGCCGGGGAGCGCCAGGGTGGCGACGCCCGAACCGGCCTCGGCGAGCAGGGAGTCCGAGTGCCCGTGGTAGTGCCCGGCGAACTTCACGAGGAGGTCACGGCCGGTGTACCCGCGGGCGAGCCGGATCGCCGTCATCGTCGCCTCGGTGCCGGTCGACACCATCCGGAGCTTCTCGATCGGCCCGTCGCCGTCCACGGACACCCGCTGCTTCACGAGTTCGGCGAGCTCGGTCTCACCCGGGGTCGACGCCCCGAAGCTCAGCCCACGGGCCGCCACCTGCTGCACGGCCTCGACCGTCGCGGGGTGCGCGTGCCCGAGGATCGCCGGACCCCAGGACGCGACGAGGTCGACGTACTCACGGCCTTCCGCGTCGGTGACGTAGGCGCCCTTCGCGCTCGTCAGGAAGCGGGGGGTCCCGCCGACGGAACCGTACGCGCGCACTGGGGAGTTCACGCCGCCGGGGATGCTGTTCTTCGCGCGGCCGAACAGCTGGTCGTTGGTGGTCATCGTGCGGCCTCCTCGGCGGACGAACGGGTGAGCGTGCGGGCGATCTCGACCGCGAAGTAGGTGAGGATCGCGTCCGCACCTGCACGCTTGATGCCGACGAGGGCCTCCATGGCGGCGGCGTCCCGGTCGATCCAGCCGTTCTGCGCGGCTGCCGTGATCATCGCGTACTCGCCGGAGATCTGGTACGCCCACACCGGCACGGGCGAGGTCGCAGCGGTCTCGGCGAGCACGTCGAGGTAGCTCATCGCGGGCTTCACCATGACGATGTCGGCGCCCTCCTCGATGTCCTGCTCGACCTCGCGCAGCCCCTGCCGGCCGTTCGCGGCGTCGATCTGGTACGTCCGACGGTCGCCCACGAGCGAGGAGTCGACGGCCTCGCGGAAGGGGCCGTAGAACGCGGACGCGTACTTCGCCGCGTAGGCGAGCAGGGCCGTCCCGGAGTGGCCCGCGACGTCGAGCGCGTCACGTGCGGCGGCGATCTGGCCGTCCATCATCCCACTCATGCAGACGAGCTCGGCACCCGCTTCGGCCTGTGCGACGGCCATGTCGCGGTAGCGCAGCAGGGTCGCGTCGTTGTCGACCGACCCGTCCGCCGCCAGGACACCGCAGTGCCCGTGGTCCGTGAACTCGTCGAGGCACAGGTCGGACTGCACGACGAGCGCGTCGCCGACCTCTTCCTTCGCGATCCGGATCGCCACGTTGAGGATGCCGTCCGGGTCGGTCGCGCCGGAGCCGACGGCGTCCTTGCGTTCGGGCACGCCGAAGAGGTTCACGCCCCCGATGCCGACGGACGCGGCCTCGACCAGCGCACGCCGGAACGAGTCGAGCGAGTGCTGCTGCACCCCGGGCATGCTCGAGATGTCGATCGCGTCGCGCGCCCCTTCCCGGATGAACATCGGCAGCACGAGCTCGGCGGGGTGGAGCCGGGTCTCGGCGACGAGGCGTCGCATCGCGGGGGTGGCGCGGAGTCGACGGGGGCGGACCTGGGGGAAGCGGCCGGTCACTTAGGTGCCTTCCTGTTCGGGGGCGGAGTGGTGCAGGGTCTCGGCGACGGCGTCGAGGAGGGCTTCGGCGGACCGGGTGCGTCCGATCACGTGGACCGGCAGTCCGGCCGCGCGGGCGTCGGCGGCGGTCCCGGGCCCGATGCAGGCCACGAGGGTGCCGGGGTCGAGCGGGGTCATCCGGCGGGCGATCTCGCGGGCGACGCTGCCGCTCGTCACGAGCACCGCGGCGGGCACCGTGTCGAGGGTGATCGGCTCGTCGCCGGTCCCCACGGTACGGTACGCCACCACGTCGTCCACGTCGATCCCGCGGGCGCGCAGGCCGTCCACCAGCGTCGGTGCGGCCAGGTCGGACCGCGGGAACAGGACGGATCGAGCCGTGTCCGGCAGCGCCTCGACGAGCGCCGCCGCCGAGGCGTCCGGCGGCACCAGGTCGACGACCCAGCCGGCGGCACGCGCGGCTCGTGCGGTCGGCTCGCCGACCGCCGCCACCAGCAGGTCGGACGGGAGGCGCGTCACCAGTCCCGCGATCACGCGCACCGCCGTCGCACTGGTCACCACGAGCCAGTCGGGGCCGGCCACGCGTGGACGGTCGCCGACCGCGGATGGTGCGTCGTGCCTCCCGGCCGCTCCGGAGGCGACCAGACGGCGGACCGCAGCGGCGAGCGGGGCGGGGTCTTTCGGTGCCTCCGTCCCGATGAGCGGGACGATCCGCGGGTCGAGCCCCCGGTCGTGTGCGGCAGCGGCCACGCGGTCGCCCCAGTCGCCACCCCGCGGGATGACGACGACGGGCGACCGCGTGTCCGTGACGTGCCTACTCGGCGGCGGAGGCGATGTCGGCCAGCTCGGCCGCGCCGCTCTCGAGCAGTTCGGCGGCGACGCGGGCGCCGACCTCGAGTGCCTCGGCCTGGCGGTCCTGCGCGGATCCCTCGAGCACCGATGCGTGCGACGCGGTGCGGTACTCGGAGCCGTCGGGACGGTAGACCGTCGCCGAGACGAGCAGGAGTTCGGCGTCGACGATCGCCGTCGCGCCGATCGGTGCGGAGCAGCCGGCCTCGAGCTTCGCGAGGACCTCGCGTTCGGCCGACACCGTCAGACGGGTCGGGGCGTGCTCGATCTTGCCCAGCGCGGCGAGCAGGTTCCGGTCGGCCTCGTCCGCTCGGACCTCGACCGCGAGTGCGCCCTGGCCGGGAGCACTCGGCCAGAAGCCGAGATCCAGGAGCTCGGTCGCCTCGTTCAGCCGGTCGATCCGACCGAGGCCGGCTGCGGCGAGCACCACGGCGTCGAGGTCGTCCTCGACGCGGCCGAGACGGGTGTCGATGTTCCCGCGGATGTCCACGACGTCGAGGTCGGGGCGCTTCGCCTTGAGCTGCGCGACGCGGCGGGGCGATCCGGTGCCGACCTTCGCGCCCTCGGGCAGGGTGTCGAGCGTCGCGGCGTTCCGGGCGACCAGGACGTCGCGGGCGTCCGCGCGCTTCGGCACCGCGCCGATCCGCAGGCCGGGGTACGGCGCGGTCGGCAGGTCCTTCAGCGAGTGCACGAGCACGTCGACCTCGTTCGCGACGAGGGCTTCGCGGAGGGCACTGGCGAAGACGCCGGTGCCGCCGAGGCTCGCGAGCGAGGCACGGTTCGTGTCGCCCTCGCTCGTCACGGTGACGAGTTCAACCGGGCGACCCGATGCCTTCGCCAGGCGGTCGGCGATGTCCTGGGACTGCGCGACGGCGAGGCGGCTGGCGCGGGTGCCGAGGCGGATCGGCGCCGGGCCGCCGGCTGCTCCGTCCGTCACGCTTGCTTCGTCCGTCACGGGGCGAGCCCCGCGGCGGCGGGCTTGAACCCGGCGCGCACGTTCTCGCAGCAGCCCGGACGGCAGACGTCGTACCAGGGGCCGAGGTCCGTCTCGTGCGGCCGCTCGCTCGTCGGCGTGCCGTTGACGCGCTCGAGGACGAGGTCCACCAGGCCGGCGACGTAGGCCGGGTCGACGCCTGGGGTCTGCGTCCGGACCGACCAGAAGCCGAGCTCGCCAGCGGTCTCGGTGGCCTCTTCGTCGAGGTCCCACATGACCTCCATGTGGTCGCTCACGAAGCCGAGCGGGACGATGAGGACCGCACGCGTCGGGCCGCCCTTGAGCGTCTCGTTCATGTAGTCGTTGATGTCCGGCTCGAGCCACGGCTGCGACGGCGGGCCCGAGCGCGACTGGTAGACGAGCTTCCACGGCGGCGTGCTCGTGCCGCGGAGGGACGCGTGCTCGGGGCGTTCGAGCAGCTCGGCCCACGCCTGGTCGAGGACGACCTGCGCCACGGCGAGGTGCTGGGCCTCGTACGCCCCGTGCTCGTCGAAGCCGCCGTAGTCGGGGCCGGACTTCGCCGCGTCGGTCGACGGGATCGAGTGCGTCGAGAACAGCACGTGCAGTTCGGTCGCGACGTCGAGGCCGTCGTTCTCGGCGATGGCCTTCGCCATGCCGTCGCGGACACCGTCGACGAACGGGCGGACGAAGCCGGGGTGGTCGAAGAACTGCCGGACCTTGTCGATCTGGATGGTGTCGATCAGACCGGTCTCGGTGAGCACGCGGGCGTAGTCCTCGCGGTACTGGCGGCAGCTCGAGAACGACGAGTAGGCGCTCGTGGCGATCGCGATGAGCTTGGTGTAGCCGTTGTCGGCGGCCTCGGTGAACGCCTGCTCCAGGTAGGGCTCCCAGTTGCGGTTGCCCCAGAGCACCGGCATGTCGATGCCGCGGCTCGCGAGTTCACCTTCGAGAGCCGCCTTGAGCGCGCGGTTCTGCGCGTTGATGGGGCTGACACCGCCGAAGTGCCGGTAGTGGTGCGCGACCTCTTCCAGTCGCTCGTCCGGGATGCCGCGACCACGCGTGACGTTGCGGAGGAACGGGATGACGTCGTCCTGGCCCTCGGGACCGCCGAAGCCGGCGAGCAGGATCGCGTCGTACGCGACCGGGACCTCGACGTGCTCGGGACCGTCGGCCGCTGCCGGCGTCGCGGCGAGCACGGGCTGACCGTTCGTGATGTGGCTCGTGTCGGTCATGACAGCACCTCCGGCAGTTCGGCGGTCGTCACCCGACGACCGGTGAAGAAGGGGACCTCCTCGCGCACGTGCAGGCGCGCCTCGGTGTAGCGCAGGTCGCGCATCAGGTCGACGAGGTCCACCAGGTCCGGGCTCTCGAGCGGCAGGATCCACTCGTAGTCGCTCAGCGCGAACGTGGCGATCGTGTTCGTGAGCACCCGGCGGTACTTCGCGCCGGCGATGCCGTGGTCGCGGAGCATCTTCGAGCGCTCTTCTTCGGGCAGGAGGTACCACTCGTAGGAGCGGACGAACGGGTACACCGTGATCCACGCCTCGGGGTCCTTGCCGCGCAGGAACGCAGGGGTGTGCCGCTTGTTGAACTCGGCCTCGCGGTGCATGGCCATGGCGTGCCACACCGGCTCGGCGTCCTGGAACAGGCCGGTCCGGCGGATCTCGCGCAGGACGGACTGGATCGCCTGCGCGTCGTCGCCGTGCAGCCAGATCATCACGTCGGCGTCGGCGCGGAAGCCGGACACGTCGTAGAAGCCGCGGATCGTCACGCCTCGCTCGGCGGCGGCCGTGACGACGGCGTCGAGCTCGGCCACCGCGTCGTCTCCGACGGTGTGGATCGGGCCGAGGGGCCGACGGAACACGGCCCAGAGGGCGTACGCCGTGAGCAGGTTGGGGTCGATGCCGTCGGGGGCGGTCTCGTGGGCGTCGTGCGCGGACGAGGGCGCGGTGGAGCTCATGGAATCCATTGTCCTATCGGTTGCCAGGGTGTTGGCCGCCCCGCATCCCGTGGACCGCGCTCGGGCGGTCTACCGCCGTCGGAGCACCGCTACGACGATACCCCCGACCACCGCCACGCCCGCTGCGAGCCCGGCCAGGTACGGCACCGACTTCTCGTCGATCCCACGCTTGACCTTCGAGGCCGCGATCCCGATCTGCTTCGGCACGTTGAGCTTGTCCTCGATCGCGTCGAGGGTGTCGAAGAGCTGGGCGCGCGTCGCTGCGACGCGGTCGGCCAGGTCGTCGTGCTGATCGGTCACGTGGTTCCTCCGAGGGGGTGGTGCGGGTACGAGCCGCTAGAAGCGGCCACCGACGTCCGGCTTGCGGGTGCCGTACTGGGTCGGCGGGGTCGGCTTCTTGCCCAGGCCCTTCACCGCGTTGACGTCGTTCTTCACGCTGTCGATCGTGCGCTTCGGCGTGATCGGCAGCCCGGTCTTCAGGCGCCGCCAGCCGAGGAGTCCGAGGATCGCGGCGACGAGCAGCATCGCGACGGCGATCACCAGCGCCGCGAGCCACGCGGGCATCACGGTCGCCAGGCCCATCACGGCAGCGGTCAGCAGGACGCCGATCGCGTACAGGACGATGACGAGCGCGCCCACGAGCAGACCGGCGGCGAGACCGAAGATCTTCGCCTTGGTCAGCATCTCGGCCTTGAGCAGGTTCAGCTCGCCCTTGACCAGCTCCTTGACGAGCTTGGGGACGTCGCCGACCAGGCCGAACAGCGAACGCGGCTTGCGGTCGCGCGTGTCCGTCATGAGGTGGCGTTGTCCTTCTTCTGGCCGACCTTGCGGACGACCTTCTTCGTCTGCTCACCGACGAACTCGGCGACGTCCGGGGTCTTGTCGGCGATGAAGTCCTCGGCGACGTGGACGCCCTTCTGGACGCCGTTGCTGTTCCAGATCTTGCCGCTGACGGTCTTGATCTGCTCGTACCGCGCCCGTCCGGCTCGCGATCCCAGGACGTACCCGAGTGCGGCGCCGGCGACGAACAGGAGCTTGCCTCGCATCTGCGATTCCTCCGTTGGGTCAGTGTGCGGTGGTCATGCGCCGAACGGAATACGTCCGGCGTTCCTGCAACAGTAGCCCTCCACCAGGGTGGGGTCCGCTCAGGAATCCAGGATGTGCTCAGCGGCGGTGCGCGATGACGCCACGATCCCGGCGAGGCCCCGGCCGGTCGAGGCCTCCCCGATCGCGACGACCCCCTCCGCCAGACCGGCTGCGGTCGTGTCCGGCCCGTGCCAGCGGACGCGGGCGGCGCCGACGACCGCACTCGGTGCGACCGGCACGCCGAGCAGGGCGGTCGCATCGCGGGTGGCGCGGGTCCCGGTGGCGTCGGCGGGGTCGACCGGGAGGCTCGTGGCGACGTCCGCCCCGTCGGTCGCGTCGGTCGCGTAGCTGAGTCGCAGGACGTGTCGGCCCGCGGCCGCCTCGGCGAGCCACGGCCACTTCACCGTCGCGTGCGTGATCGCCTTGGCGGCGACCTCGGCGGCATCGGGGTGCACGAGCATCCCGGTGCCCCGCGGAGCCGCGTCCAGCTCGGGCTGGTCGACCACGAGCGTGACGAGCTCGATGCCCGTCCGCGTGGCCGGGGCGGTCCGGGCGGGGTCGGGGGTCGAGGCGAGGACGTGATCGGCCGGCAGGCGTTCGGTCGGCCCGTCAGCGGAGACGAGCTCGACCGCGTGCTCCTCGATCGCCGTGGCCCGGGTGTGCAGCCGGACCTCGACGCCGTAGGTGTCCATGTCGGCGACGAGCTCGTCCACGAGCCGGACGATGCCGCCGCGGATCCCCTGCACCGCCGACCCCGCGGTCGCCCGGGCCCGGAGTGCGAGGACGGCGCGGGCGAGGGAGCCGTCCCGGAGCAGCGCGGCACGCAGCCCTGGTGCGACGCGGTCCGGGTCGAGGTGGTCCGGGTGCGTGGAGTGCACGCCCGCGACGATCGGCACGACCAGGTCGTCGAGCACCCGCTCGCCCATGCGCTTCCGGACCAGCTCGCCGAGCGACGTCGCCTTCGAGCCGACGAGCGACGGCAGCAGGGAGTCCATCTGCGCCCGGAACGCGGCCTTCTGCCCCACGACCGCGAGCACGTCCGCCGCCATCGGGCTGCCCGGGATCCCGAGCAGGCCGGTGGCGGGGATCGGGAAGGTGCGACCGTCGCGTGTCATCAGCCAGGCGCCGCGGGGGTCGGGCGTCGTGATCTCGTTGCCGAGACCGAGCTCGATCGCCAGTCGTCCGACGGCGTCGTTCCGGGTCGCGAACGAGTCCGCGGCCATGTCGACGTCGAGCCCGGCCACGGTGTGCCGACGGACCATCCCGCCGAGCACGCCGGACGCCTCGACGAGGACCACGTGTGCGCCGCCCTTCGCGAGGTCACGGGCGGCGACGAGACCGGCGACCCCGCCGCCGACCACGACGACGTCGGTCACGCGGCGGCTCCGTCCGTCCCGTCGCCGAGCTCGTGGACGAGCGCCACGATCCGGGTGAGCACGGCCGGGTCGGTCTCCGGGGGCACTCCGTGCCCGAGGTTCACGACGTGGGCACGAGCCGCACCACCGCGACGGACGACGTCGCGCACGTGGGCCTCGAGCACCTCCCACGGGGCGGAGAGCATCGCCGGGTCGATGTTGCCCTGCACGGTGACGCCCGTGCCGACGCGGCGGACGGCCTCGTCGAGCGGCAGGCGCCAGTCGACCCCGACCGCGTCGACGCCCACGGTGTCCGTGCCGAGCGTGGTCATGTCGCGCAGGACCTCGCCGCTGCCGACACCGAAGTGGATGCGGGGGACGCCGAGGTCGGCCACGTGGGCGAGGGCCGCCGCGGAGTGCGGTGCGACGGACTGCACGTAGTCCGCTCGGGACAACGAGCCCACCCACGAGTCGAAGAGCTGCGCGGCCGAGGCCCCGGCGAGCACCTGGGCCCGGAGGAACGCCCCCGACACGTCGGCGGCCCAGGCGAGCAGGCGCGACCAGGTATCCGGGTCGGAGTGCATGAGCGTGCGGGCGCGGATGTGGTCCTTCGACGGGCCGCCCTCCACGAGGTAGGCGGCGAGCGTGAAGGGGGCGCCGGCGAACCCGATCAGCGGGGTGTCCCCGAGCTGCTCGACGGTGCGTGCGACGGCCTCGGAGATCGGGGCAAGGGCCGTCGGGTCGAGCTGCTCGAGCGCCTCGACGTCCGCCGCCGACCGGATCGGGGAGCCGAGGACCGGGCCACGTCCGGGGACGATCTCGACGTCGACGCCCGCGAGCTTGATCGGCACGACGATGTCGCTGAAGAAGATGCCCGCGTCGACGCCGTGCCGGCGCACCGGCTGCAGCGTGATCTCCGACGCCATCGCCGGGTCGAGGCAGGCGTCGAGCATGGCCGTGCCGACCCGGAGTTCGCGGTACTCGGGCAGCGATCGCCCCGCCTGGCGCATGAACCACACCGGCAGGGTCTCCGGCCGGTCACCGCGGAGCGCGCGGACGAGCGGCGAGCCCGACGTGCGCCCGGAGACGAGCGGGTGCGAGGCGGGGAGGGAGGTGGTCGGTGCATCGGTCACCGCACGATTCTCCCATCGGCGAACGGAACGTATCCCGTGCACGCACGATGGGAACGGGAACCGGGCGGAACGCGGGTTACCATGGAAGACGTGCTCATCTGTCTCACGGCGTCGCACCGCAACGCCAGCTTCGATCTCCTGGAGCGACTGAGCATCGGCGCACCGACCGCCGCGAGCCGTCTCGTGACGGACTCCGACGTGCTGGACGGGGCCGTCGTCCTCGCCACGTGCAACCGCTTCGAGGCCTACCTCGACATCGCGGGCGACGACCGCGACTCCGCCGTCTCGGCCACCGTCGAAGCCGTCGCCACCGCCAGTGACCTGGACCCCACCGAGGTCCTGCACTCCGTCAACGTGCTCGGCGGCAAGGACGTCGTCCAGCACCTCTTCGCCGTGTCGAGCGGCCTCGAGTCCGTCGTGGTCGGCGAGACCGAGATCTCCGGGCAGGTCCGTCGATCGCTCGAGGACGCCCGCTCCAACGGCACCACCACCTCGGACCTGGAGCGCCTCTTCCAGGAGGCCGCGCACACCTCCCGCGGCGTGAAGACCCGCACCCGGATCGGTGCCGCCGGCCGCTCGCTCGTGCGCCTCGGCCTCGAGCTCGCGTCGTCCCGCATCACCGACTGGGCCCACACCCGGGTGCTCCTCGTCGGCACCGGCAGCTACGCCGCGACCACCATCGCCGCGCTGCGCGACCGCGGGGCCACGACCATCCAGGTCTTCTCCCCCTCCGGCCGGGCCCCCTGGTTCGCCGCGAAGCACGAGCTCGTGGCCGCCCACGACCTCCGCCAGGCCATCGCCACGAGCGACGTCGTCATCACCTGCACCTCGAGCGAGCTCCCGGTCGTCCAGGCGTCCGACCTCGACGACGGTGTCCGCCGCATCGTCATCGACCTCGGGCTCCCCCGCAACGTCCACCCTGACGCGGCCGACGTCGACGGTGTCGAGATGCTCGACCTCGAGACGATCAGCATCCACGCCCCGGTCGCCGAGCTGAACGCCGAGTCCGAGGCCCGAGCGATGGTCGACGACGCCGTCTCACGCTTCCGGGCGCAGGCGCTCGAGCAGTCGACCACCCCGGCGCTCGTGGCCTTCCGCAAGCACGTGTTCGACATCCTCGACGACGAGATCGACCGCGCCACGCGCCGTGCCGACGGTGACGAAGCGTCGGCCGAGCAGACCGAGCGGGCCCTCCGACACCTCGTGGGCGTCCTGCTCCACCGCCCGTCCGTCCGCGCACGTGAACTCGGCCGCGCCGGACGCGGCGAGGAGTTCGTCGGCGCGCTCGACACCCTGTTCGGCGTCCGCCCCGAGCCCGAGGCGGAACTGCCGACGCCCGTCGTGCCCCTCGCGGAGCGCACCGCGCCCGAGCGCTCCGTCGCGGCCCGAGCCGACGAGGCGGACGCGAGCTGAGCCTCCCGTCCGACCCGGTGACCCTGCGCGTCAGTGCGCTGCTGCTGGTGCGTGACCGACGCGTGCTCATGGTGCGCGCGCGAGCGCGCGACGTGCTCTACCTGCCGGGCGGCAAGGCCGAGCCGCACGAGACCGACGTCGAGGCCGTCGTCCGCGAGGCGTTCGAGGAGACCGGCCTGCGGCTCACCGCCGACGACGTCGATGCCTTCGGCACCGTCACGGAGCCCGCGCACGGGCAGGCTCCGGGGACGATGGTCGCCATGGCACTGTTCCTCGTCCGGCCTGGAGGCACGCTCGACTCCGCCACACCCGTCGCCTCGGCGGAGGTGGACGAGGTCGAGTGGGTCACCTCCGCGGATGCGGACCGGTGCCCGCCGGCGGGCGTCGAGACGCTCCGCCGACTGGTCGCGGCGGGGCTCGTCGACTAGTCGGCGGACCGCCCTGCATCAGGAAGGGCTGGAGCCGGTCTCGGCGTCGGTGTAGTGGCCGACCTCGCCGTCCGGAGTGGGCTCGGCCTCGCCGGGGATGTCCGACTCCACGTACTCGCCCTCGCCGTCGCCGCCCTCGGGACGGGTCTCGCCGGGGATGTCACTCGAGACGAACTCGCCGGCCGGCTCGTTCGACGCGACCGGGGTCTCGCCGGGGATCTCGCTGTCCGTGAAGGACCCCGCGCGCGGCTCGACGCCGTCCGAACGGCCCTCGTCGCCCCGTGCCTGTTCGTGCTTGCCTGCCATGTCGACCTCCGTTGCTCGTGCGCTGGGTTGCTCGTGCGCTGGCGCGCGTGCTCCGGAGTGTGCTCGTGACGGCTGGACGCCACCCGAGACGTGTACCCCGGCACGGTGATTGCGTTGGGACATGCAACGTCGCGTTCGTCCTCCGCTCCTCCTCGCCGTCGGCCTCGTCGCGGTCGGCGTCCTCGCCGGGTGTTCGTCGGGTGGCACCGCGACGCCGTCCGCGACGGCCACGAAGACCGTCACGGCGGCACCGTCGTCGTCCGCTCCGTCGTCCCCCGCGTCGACCTCGGCGGCAGCCGCCTCGACGCCCGCCGGTGGTGCGACCGGCGGAACCGGGGTGTGCGCTGCGTCCGCACTGACGGGCAGCATCGAGGCCGGCAGCGGTGGTGCTGCAGGCAGCACCTACGTCCATCTCGTCCTGCAGAACACCGGTACCGCGACCTGCACACTGCAGGGGTGGCCCGGCGTCTCGTTCGTCGGCGAGACGAACGGCACCCAGCTCGGGAACGCCGCGTCCGAGGACCGTGCCTCCGCACACCCGACGGTGACGCTC
The DNA here is from genome assembly GCF_040544915.1 of Curtobacterium sp. 1544. Taxonomy (NCBI): domain Bacteria; kingdom Bacillati; phylum Actinomycetota; class Actinomycetes; order Micrococcales; family Microbacteriaceae; genus Curtobacterium; species Curtobacterium sp. 1544. The sequence goes on along the minus strand of NZ_JBEPKX010000005.1, from coordinate 139,600 downwards.
ACGGCGGGGCAGAAGGCGGTGGCGCCGCTCAAGATCACCAACGCCGAGAACTACCCGTCCGGGCAGTGCGACCCGATCTCGCCCGACGGCCTCCGCGTCTACCCGCCCGGGTCGAAGCAGTCCCTGTTCGTCGCCGCGACCGAGTACACCGCGTGCCGGTCCACCGCCGTCACCGTGCTGAACGTGCAGGCGCTCGTCCCGGAGGGGCAGGCTGCCGACTGACGTCTGCGACCATGACCGCATGGTGACGATCACGGCAGGACTCCCGGGACGGGACGAGCTCCTCGGCCTGTACGACGGCGTCGGGTGGACGGCGTACACGCGGGACCCGGATGCACTCGTCGCCGCGGTCGCCGGCTCGCACCTCGTGCTGGCGGCCCGTGATCACACCGGCGCTCTGGTAGGTCTCGTCCGGACGCTGTCCGACGGCGTGACGATCGCGTACGTGCAGGACGTCCTCGTACTGCCGTCACACCAGGGAGCGGGGGTCGGCGGAGAACTGCTCGATGCCGTCCTCGAGCGGTACGCCCACGTCCGCCAGACCGTGCTCCTCACCGATGCCGAGCCGGGTCAGCGGGCGTTCTACGAGTCGCGCGGGCTCGTCGAGGTGCACGACGTGGAACCGCACCCGCTGCGGTCGTTCGTCCTGCTCCGGTGAGGACTCTGGACACACCGTCCGGCTCGGCCACCGGGTACACCGTCATTCCTTCGTCGAAGGCCGCGACAGTACGCTCGTCGCCGTGGACCAGCTCACCTCACCGGCCATCGTCGCCGCGGCGGCGGACCTGCTCGGCCGGCCGCTGACCCTCGACCGCGAACTGACCGGCGGCCAGCACGCCCGCACCCTCATGGCCGTCGACGGCGACGCCCGGGTGGTGGTCCGGATGTTCCCCCGCGGCGACGACGCGGTCCGGCGGGAACGCGAGGTCCTGCGACGGCTCGGCCCCCTCGGCACGCTCGCCCCACGGCTCCTGGCGCACGGCGAGGCCCAGGGTCACCCGGTGATCGTGACCGACGCGGTACCCGGTGGCCCACCGGCGCCAGGTCTCGACCCCGTGGTGATCGGCGAGCAGATGGGCCGCGCGCTGGCGGAGATCCACCGACTCGACCCGGTCGACCTGCCCGACGAGTCCCGACAGCCCACGCGCCGTGCCGGACGCCTCGCCACGAGCGCGCACGAGGCCTGGCGCGAGGTCGACCTCGACCGGGTCCTCACGCACGGCGACTTCTGGAGCGGCAACGCCCTGTGGGAGGGCGAGCGGCTGACCGGGATCGTCGACTGGTCGGGCGCGATGTCCGCTCCGCGCGGCGTGGACATCGCCTGGTGCCGGCAGGACCTCGTCCTCCTCGGGTCGACCGCGGCGGCCGACCGGTTCCTCGCCGTCTACGAGGGCGCGACGGGTCAGCGTGTGCGCGACGTACGCGCCTGGGACGTCATCGCCGCAGCGCGGGCGGACGCCTACCTGGAGACCTGGGCGCCGAACTACGCCGGCATCGGGCGGCCGGAGATCGACGGTCGACTGCTCCGGTCGCGCTTCGACACCTGGGTCGGCTCCCTCATCGGTACGCGACTCCAGCGCTGACCGCGACGGGGCAGTCGCGCTCAGCGCACGGCTGGCTCGTGCACGACCTCGAGCACCTCGGTGCCCAGGGTCCGCATCGCCTCGACCACCGCGAGCCGCCGCTGCAGCGAGGCGTCGTCGAACGTGACGGTCACGGCGTAGCTCACGGACGATCCGGGTCCGCGGAGGATCCCGGCCTCGGCCCGGACACCCGTGCTCGATCCCGTCACGGACACCACCTGGAGCCCGTGGTCGAGCGCCCGGTGCGCGAGCGGGTCGAGCCCGAACGAGCCGGCGACGAGACTGAGGTCGCTCGCGAGCGACAGCCACCCGAGCACCCGGTTCGACACCGCTTCGTCGACGACCTCGCCGAGGGCCAGCCCCCGCATCAGCCAGGCGAGCTCCCCCGTCGGCGCGACCGACGCGTCCGGGGCGTCGTCCGGCCCGCGGCGGTCCCGCACCCGGTCGATGAGGGCCGTGCGCTCGATCCCGAGCGACTCCGCACGCTCGCGGACGGCGTCGATCCCGACCGTCGACAGCAGCGCGTTCATCGCCCACGCGTCGGCGTTCGCCCCGACCAGGGTCGCGAGGTCGGGCACCTGCATCGTCGGCTCCTGCAGGAACTGCCACAGTCCGGCACCGGTGGCGGTGTCGCGCGCCATCCGCTGCAGCCGGTCGCCGTGCAGCCCACCGTCCTCGAGCCGCGCCGCGACCTCGACGAGCAACAGCACACGACCGAGGCTCGCCACCGGCTGGACGAGCGTGTCGTCCACCGCCAGCAGGGACTTCCCGGTCGAGGTGTCGATGACCGACGCGCTGACCGACGCACCGTCGCGCGCGATCGCGCCCAGTGCCTCCAGGGTGGCCGCGAAGCGCTCGTCGGCGCCGCCGCGGTGCCGACCGCGCGCACGGCCGTCGGCACCGCCGACGTCCTGTCGTCGACGCGACCGTCGAGCCGCTCCCGGCTCCGACGACGGAGCCGCGTCCGGCTCGGCCATCACCAGATCGAGACGCGCTCGGCCGGGTCGAGGTACATCGCGTCCCGCTCGGTCACGCCGAAGCTGTCGTACCAGACGTCGATGTTGCGGACGACCTGGTTGCAGCGGAACTCGTTCGGCGAGTGCGGGTCGATGCTCAGGAGCCGAGCTGCCTCCTCCGGACGGATCGCCATCCGCCAGGCCTGGGCCCAGCTGAGGAAGAACCGCTCGGCGCCGGTCAGACCGTCCACCACCGGCGGCTCCTGGCCGTCGAGGGACAGCAGGTACGCCTTCCACGCGATGGACAGACCGCCGAGGTCACCGATGTTCTCGCCGATCGTCAGGGCCCCGTTGACGTGACCGTCCGGGACCTCGGTCGGGACGAGCGCGTCGTACTGCGCGATGAGGGCCTTCGTGCGCTCCTCGAACGCGGTGCGGTCGGCCTCGGTCCACCAGTCCTGCAGTCGGCCGTCACCGTCGTACTGCGAGCCCTGGTCATCGAAGCCGTGGCCGATCTCGTGACCGATGACGGCCCCGATCGCACCGTAGTTCGCGGCGGCGTCACGTCCGGCGTCGAAGAACGGGAACTGCAGGATCGCCGCGGGGAAGACGATCTCGTTGAAGCCGGGGTTGTAGTACGCGTTGATCGTCTGCGGCGTCATGAACCACTCGTCGCGGTCGATCGGCTTGCCGATCTTCCCGAGCTCACGGTCGACCTGGAAGCTCGCGACCGCCCGAACGTTGCCGATGAGGTCGTCGGCCGACACCGGGAGCGCCGAGTAGTCGCGCCACTGCACCGGGTAGCCGATCTTCGGCGTGAACTTGTCGAGCTTGTCGAGCGCCCGCGCACGGGTCTCGTCGGTCATCCACTCGAGCGCCGTGATGCTCTGGCGGTACGCCTCGACGAGGTTCGCGACGAGGACGTCCATCGTCGCCTTCGACGTCTCGTCGAAGTGCTCCTGCACGTAGATGCGCCCGACGGCCTCGCCCATCGCGCCCTCGACGAGGGAGACACCGCGCTTCCAGCGCTCGCGCTGCTTCGGCGCACCGGTCAGCGCCGTGCCGTAGAAGGAGAAGTTGGTCGCCGAGAACGCACTCGTCAGGTACGCCGCGGAGGCGCGGATCACCTGCCAGCGGAGCCAGTCCTTCCAGACGTCCAGCGGCTCGGTGCGGAGCAGCTCCGCCACGCCCGTCACGAACGAGGGCTCGCGGACGACGACGGTCGAGAAGGCACCGGCGGGGGCGTCGATGGCCTCCCACCACAGCTGCAGGTCGATGCCCTCGGCGAGCGCCGCGACCTCGGCCCACGGCAGCTTGTTGTACGTCTTCTGGCTGTCACGCGTGGTGACGTTGTCCCAGTGCTTCGACGCCAGCGCGGTCTCGAGCGCTATGACGTGCTCGGTGCGGTCGCCGGCGTCCTCGAAGCCCGCGAGGGGGAACATCGCCGCCACGAACTCGCGGTACTTCGTGCGGATGTCGGCGAAACGCTCTTCGCGGTAGTAGGACTCGTCGGGCAGCCCGAGGCCGGACTGCTCGAGGAACACGACGTACGACTCCGGGTCGCCCGGGTCGTTGTCGACGAAGAGCTGCAGGAAGCTCGGCAGACCGAGCCGTTCGAAGCGCCCGACGATCCGGATCACGTCCTCGGTCGAGTCGATCGCTGCGATCTCGGCGAGGAGCGGCTCGATGGGCGCGGTGCCGAGGGCCTCCAACCGGTCCTCGTCGGTGAAGGACGTGAAGAGGTCGCCGACCTTGCGCTCCTCGGTCCCCGGTGCCGCCTGCTGCGACCGCTCGATGATGTCCCGCACGGCGATCTCGGCGGCCTCGGCCAGCACCGTGAACGAGCCGTACCGCGCCTTGTCGTCGGGGATCGGCGTCGCGTCGACCCACGAGCCGTTCACGTGGCGGTACAGGTCGTCCTGCGGGCGGACAGTGGCGTCCAGCTCGTCGATGCTGATCCCAGAAGCGTTGTGGATCCCGGAGGTGCTTGCGACGTCGGTCATGCGGTCCACGATAGCCACCGCAGCCCTGTCAGAGCGGTGTCAGCCACGATGGGCGCCACGCCGGCGCAGGAGTCGAGCGCCGGCGAGCCCACCGAGCCCCAGCGCCAGCAACGCGCCGGCGATGCTGAGCGGCATCGTGGGGTCGTCACCCGTGTACGCGAGATGCTTCGCCGACCCGACGGTGATCGGGCCCGCGGCGGCCTGCTGCGCGGCTGAGTGGTTGCCCGTGGACACCCCGGGACCGGCGCCCGGGTCCGGCTTCGGTGCCGGTCGGACGGGGAGCTTCGGCAGGATCAGGCGGAGAGCGCCCTGCTCGACTCCGTTGACACGCTGCCGTGCGACCACGACGTCGTCCGGGAGCACCGCACGCGGGACGACGAGTTCCCAGCTGCGCCCGATCGTGGTGGCGAGCGGCTGCCCGTCGGCGCTCTCGACCGGAGTGCCGCTCTCGGTCTCGAGGGCGACCACGCCGCCGACCTCGCCCGTGCCGGCGAGCCGCACGGAGCCGTCGGCGAGCTCTTCCGCCGTGCCGGTGAGCGCCATCGGCACGGTGACCCGAGCCTCCGTCGTGCCGAGTTCGGTCGCACCGTCGAAGGTGGTCACGGTGACCGAGTAGAAGCGCGCGGCCTCGGGGACGGGCAGTTCCGCCGACCAGGTCGTGTCTGCCGAGGCCCGGACCGTCAGCGGCTTCCCGTCGGCGTCGAGCACCGGGCCGTCGGCATCGGAGAACCGGAGCGTCGCACCGGCGGGCGCCCGGCCCGCGAGCGACACCCGTTCGGTCTCACGCGAGGCGGTCGCCTCCTGGACCACCGCGGCGCCCGAGATCGTGTAGACGTCGTCCGCCCCGCCGTTGTGCGTGCCGTCGAAGTACTGCCAGGCCTCGATGTGGTGCTCACCGAACGCGAGCCCGCGCAGGGTGAACGACCAGGCACCGTCGTGATCCGCGTCGGTCTCGCCGACGGTCGTCCCGTTGTCCTTGATGACGAAGTGCGCATCCGGGTAGCCGGTCCCGTCGAGTTCGATCTTCCGACCGATGCCGTCGACCGTGGCCAGCATCCCGGGCGGCTGGAGGTAGAGAACGTCCACCGGGACGTCGATCGACTGATCCGTGACCTGCGAGGTCACGCGGATGACCCGTTCCCCGGACCGGACCCGCACCGACGTCGACCACGTGCCGTCAGAACCGGCGTCGGTCCACTCGGGCGCGACGACGTCGCCCGCGATGCCGATGCTGCCGCCGACCGGCCCGGTCCCGGCGAGCGTGACGATCCCCAGCCCGTGGTCGATCGAACGCACGCCGACGGTGAAGTCGGACGTCGGCGTCCGGTCCGAGGCTGCTGCCGGCCGATCGGGCGCCGCATCGGCCGTGGTGGCCACGACCACGGGCGAGAGCGCGACCGCTGCGACGGCGACGGTCGCCATCGCTCGACGGCCGACGGACACGAGGCGGGGCTGCGACATGGGACTCCTTCGCTGGTACTTCACACACCTTGTACATGGTGTTCAGTCGTGCGCACCCGTGGTGCCGTCACCGGTGGAGACCTGCCGGTACGGTCGTCGCATGGGACTTCCGTGGAAGCTGCACGGGGACGGCGCGACCGTCTCCGCGACGACGATCGTCGCGCCGGACGAGCGCCTCACCTGGGGCCGGACGATCGGCCTTGGCGTGCAGCACGTGGTCGCGATGTTCGGGGCGACGTTCCTCGTCCCACTGCTGACCGGGTTCCCGCCGTCGACGACGCTGCTCTTCAGCGGCATCGGGACGATCCTGTTCCTGCTCATCACCGGCAACCGCCTGCCGAGCTACCTCGGCTCGTCGTTCGCCTTCATCGCGCCGATCGCCGCCGCGACGAAGATCGGCGGCATCCCGCTCGCGCTCTCCGGGATCATCGTGGTCGGCGCTCTACTCGCCATCGTCGGTGCCGTCGTGCACCTGGCCGGCGCCGGGTGGATCGACCGGCTCATGCCGCCCGTGGTGTCCGGGGCGATCGTGGCGCTCATCGGGTTCAACCTCGCGCCGGCTGCGCGCGACAACTTCACGAAGGCGCCGGTCGTCGCCCTCATCACCCTCGGCGCGATCATCCTCGTGACGGTCCTGTTCAAGGGCCTCATCGGACGGCTGTCCATCGTGATCGGCGTCGTGGTCGGGTACGTCGCGGCCCTCATCGGCGGCGAGGTCTCGTTCACCGCCGTCGACAAGGCAGCGTGGATCGGGCTGCCTGAGTTCACGGCCCCCGCGTTCGACCCGTCACAGCTCGCGATCTACCTGGCGTTCGTACCGGTCGTCCTCGCGCTCGTCGCCGAGAACGTCGGCCACGTGAAGGGCGTCGGGCAGCTCACCGGGCGCGACCTCACCCCGCTCACCGGCCGGGCGCTCTTCGCGGACGGCGTCTCCACCGTGCTCGCCGGCCTCGGCGGCGGTTCGGCGACCACCACCTACGGCGAGAACATCGGCGTGATGGCGGCCACCCGGGTGTTCTCCACGGCGGCGTACTGGGTGGCGGCGATCGTCGCCGTGCTGCTCGGGCTCTCCCCGAAGATCGGCGCGGTCATCTCCTCCGTCCCGCCAGGGGTCCTCGGCGGCGCGACCACCGCGCTCTACGGCCTCATCGGCGTCATCGGCATCCGGATCTGGGTCGAGAACCGGGTCGACTTCTCGAAGCCGAAGAACCAGCTCACCGCGGGCATCGCGCTCATCATCGGGATCGCGGACTTCACGTTCTCATTCGGTGCGGCGAGCTTCGGGGGCATCATCCTCGGCACCGTCGCGGCGATCGTGGTCTACCACCTGATGGACCTCGTCGGCCGGGCGCGCGGCACCGACGAGCCGACGCCGACGGCGTCCGACGCCGCGCACGCGGCGACCGGCGGCATCCCGGCGGATCCACGCCACGACTGACCCGGCCGTCTCGTCCCGGCACCCGACGTGTCGAGGTGGGTCGCGCCTCCAGGCCCGCGCTCAGCGCAGCCCGGTCAGCCCGATGACGAGTTGCACGACCCCGAGGACGACCAGGACCACGACGAGGGCGTGCACACCCCACCGCGCGATCCACGAGCGCATGGCCTCGAGCGGCCGCTCGGCCCGCGGGCCGAGCGCGACGGCGAGGACGACCGGCAGCAGCACGACGACGCCGGACGCGAGCACGAACACCGCTCCGACGACGACCGTCAGGGCGGCCTGCGGGTCCGCATCGCCGAGCGTCACGCCGGCCGCGAACGCCAGGACGACCGACTTCGGGCTGACGAACAAGAGCGCCCCGAGTCCGAAGGCGCGCCCTGGACCGAGTGCCTCCATCGCATCTGCCCACCGCGTGCTCGCCGGCGAGCCGTCCGGCAGACGGCGGCGCACCCACTGCCACGCGGCGAGCGCGAGGAGCACCACCGAGGCGACGAGCGCGACCAGCGCCTGCACCGGTGGGCCGTCGTCCGTCGGCGCCGGGAGCTGCTCGCCCACGGACACCGCGACGACGAGGGCGACCGCCACCGCCGCCATCCAACCCGCGGCACACGCGACGGCCGAGCCGTAGCCGCGCCGGTGCCCGAGCAGGAACACGACCGACGCCACCGGCAGAGGGCTGAGCGCGATGCCGATCGCTCCCGGAACCAGTGCGGCGATGTCCACGTTCGGAGCGTATCCCGGCCTGGAGGCGCGGGTCGGCTCCGCCCCGCCCCCGCGGCCAGCGGGGTGGTCGGTCCCACATCTCGTGCCGCGCACGGTCCGCAGCACGGCCAGAATGGGTCGGTGCCCGGACCGACGCGACCCGCAGCGACCACCGAGCGGCGCGCCGTCGACCGCGACATCGTCCGCCTGGCTGTACCGGCGCTCGGCGCACTCGTCGTCGAGCCGTTGTTCCTGCTGACCGACACCGCTCTCGTCGGACACCTCGGTGCGACGCCGCTCGCTGCCGTCGGGCTCGCGGGCGCCGTACTGCAGACCGTGACCGGACTGCTCGTGTTCCTGGCGTACTCGACGACCCCGGCCGTCGCGCGGGCGCTCGGGGGCGGGGACCGACGTGGAGCCGTGCACGCCGGCATCGACGGGATGTGGCTGGCGCTCGGGCTGGGGGTCGTCCTCGCGCTCGTCGGGTGGCCGCTCGCCGGACCGCTGGTCGACCTGTTCGGTGCGTCGCCCGACGTCTCGGCGGCCGCGACCGCGTACCTGACGGTCTCGCTCGTCGGACTCCCCGGGATCCTGGTCGTGACCGCGTCGACCGGGCTGCTGCGCGGGCTGCAGGACACGAGGACCCCGCTCGTCGTCGCGACCGTCGGATTCGTCACGAACGGGCTGCTCAACGCCCTCCTCATCTACGGCGCCGGCTGGGGCGTCGAGGGGTCGGCGGCCGGCACCGTCATCGTGCAGTGGGCGATGGCGGTCGTCTACGTCCGGATCGCTGTTCGCGCAGCGCGGGCATCGGGGGCTCCGCTCCGCCCAGGCGCCTCGGGTGTCGCACGGGCGCTCCGGTCCGGGGCCTGGCTGTTCCTGCGGACGGCTTCGCTGCGCGTGGCGATGCTCGCGACGGTCGGCGCCGCGGCAGCACTCGGGACGACCGGTCTCGCGACCACACAGGTGGGTCTGACGGTGTTCTCGACCCTGGCGTTCGCGCTCGATGCGCTCGCGATCGCCGGACAGGCGCTCGTCGGGCACGGACTCGGCGCGCGGGACCCCTCGCGTGTGCGGTTGGTCACCCGGCGGCTCGTCCTGCTCGGGATCGCCGGCGGCGCACTGCTCGGCGTGCTCACCATCGCGGTCAGCGGGGTACTCGCGCCGGTGTTCTCGGACTCGTCCGCCGTGCGGGACGCTCTGCCCGCAGTGCTCGTGCTCATCGCCGTCGGGATGCCGATCGCCGGGTACGTGTTCGTGCTCGACGGCGTGCTGATCGGCGCCGGGGACGCACGGTACCTCGCGATCGCGGGCGGGGTGAACCTCGTCGTGTACCTGCCGCTGCTCTGGTGGGCGGGTGGGACCCTCGCGGGGCTGTGGGCCGTGTTCGCACTCGGGTACATCGGGGTGCGGGCGGTGACGCTCGGGGTGCGGGCGCACCGACGCGGCTGGATCGAGCACGCGTTGGCGCGGTGAGCACCGAGGTCGGGGCCGGTCCGCGTCAGCGTCGCGTCAGCGCGGTGTGAGGGGCTCGGACGAAGGTGGTGTCGTGAACGTCCTCCTGGTGGTCCAACTCGTCCTCGTCGGTGTGCTCGCCGGCGAGGAGTTCATCGTCCGCTGGGGCGTGCAACCGGCGATCGCCGCGCTGCCCGACGACGCCCACGTGCGCACGCGCATCGCGTTGGTGCGGTCCCTCAAGGTCGTGGTGCCGATCGTGATGGTGCCGGCAGTGCTCGCGTCCGTCGCCGTCCTCGTGACGGCCGGCGCGGGCGACGGCCTCGGGTGGCGCATCGCCGCGATGACCGCGTTGGTGGTGTTCGTCCTCGCGTCGTTCCTCGGGACCGTGCCGATCAACATCGGCGTGAACGACTGGGACCCGGCGAACCCTCCCGCGGACTGGAAGGACGTCGTGCGGCGGTGGGAGCGGATCGACGTCCTCCGGTCGAGCGCTGCTGCGGTCGCGTTCGTCCTGTTCACCATCGCGCTCGTCGCGACGTCGAACTGACCCCGGGCGCCCGTACGCTCCGTACCGTGCGCTCCATCGAGACGATCTCCCCCGATGCCACCACCGCGGCCCGGATCGTCCGCGGCTACCTGGCCGACGTGGCCTCGCGGTGGTACGGGCGGCCCGCGACGGACGCCGAGGTCGACCAGGCGCTCCTCGACGAACCCTTCGACGACCTCCAGGGGGACACCGGCGCGCTGTTCGTGGCGTTCGAAGACGGCCACCCGGTCGGCTGCGCCGGCGTGCGTTTCCTGGGCGACGTGGCCGAGCTCACCAAGGTGTTCACGTCGCCGCTGCACCGCGGTCGAGGCGTCGGCTCGGAGCTGCTCCGCGCCGTCGAGCGATCCTGCCGTGCACGAGCCGTCACGACGCTCCGCCTGGACACCCGCGCCGAACTGACGGAGGCTTGCGCGATGTACGAACGGAACGGGTTCGAACGCATCACCGCGTTCAACGACGACCCCTACTCGGATCGTTGGTACCGCAAGGCCCTGCGCCCGTGAACGAGGTCGCCTGACGACTTCGATTCACCATCCGGTGTCGGAGCAGATGCTCACCTGCGCCGACCAGGCGGCCCGAGCCGGGGCAGCAGCATCGCGACTGCGTCGGCGACCACGGCGTCCACCCGTTCCGGTGCGAGCCGACCGGCGATGACCAGGCCGGCGATGCCCTCGAACATCCCGGCGACCAGGAAGGGGAGGGCGCCCGGATCGCCGTCCGCCTGCCGACCGAGGAGTTCTGCGCCGAGCGCGAAGAACCGGGCCGCTGCCGCGTCGAGCGGCCCGTCCGGCGTGGCGTGCGTCCCGAACATGAGCGACATGAGGGGGCCCTGGTCGCGCGCGAACGCGATGTGTGCGTGCGCGTAGGAGGTGAGTCGTGCCTCCTGGCCGTCGAGCCGGTCGGCGTCTCGCAGGGCGGCGGTGAGGCTCTCGAAGCCCCGCGCAGCGATGGCTTCGAGCAGCGCGTCGCGATCGCGGAAGTGCCGGCTGGGTGCGGCGTGGCTCACGCCGGCGCGGCGGGCGAGTTCACGCAGCGTGACCGCCTCGACGCCCTGTTCGACGAGCAGCCGACGGCCCTCGGCGAGCAGGGTCTCGCGCAGGTCACCGTGGTGGTAGCTCGTGTCCACGGCCCGACCTTAGCGCGATGTGGTCGTTGACAACTATGTTGACAGCGCCTACATTTGGCGACATGACCGACTACGATGCGTCCGCCCTGCCGGACCTGACCGACCGCACCATCGTCATCACCGGCGCGTCGAGCGGTATCGGGCGGGCAACGGCCGCTGCGTTCGCTCGGGCCGGGGCGCACGTGGTCCTCGCCGTCCGTGACACGACCAAGGGCCGGGCGGTGGCGAGCACGCTCACGGGCTCCGTCGAGGTACGGCCGCTCGACCTCGCCGACCTCGGATCCGTGCGGTCGTTCGCCGAGCAGTGGACCGGACCGATCGACGTCCTGGTCGCGAACGCCGGCGTCTCCGCGCGCTCGCTGACCCGGACCGCCGACGGCTTCGAACTCGACTTCGGCACCAACCACCTCGGGCACTTCGCACTGACGACGCTGCTGCTCCCACGGGTGCGCGACCGGGTGGTCGTCGTCGCGTCCCAAGCCGAACGTGCCGCTCGGCTCGACCTCGACGACCCGAACTGGGAACGGCGCCCCTACCGGTCGTCGCGCGCCTACAACGACTCCAAGCTCGCGAACCTGCTGTTCGTCGCCGAGCTCCAGCGCCGGCTCTCCACCGCGGGTTCGACGGTCCGGGTCCTCGCCGCACACCCCGGGCTCGTCACCACGTCGATCTACGACCTGCCGGACGGCGCACGACCCGGCATCTGGGACCACCTGCTCCCCCGGCTGGGACAGGACGCCGACCAGGGCGCGCTCCCCACGCTCTACGCGGCGACGGAGGACCTCCCCGGCGACACGTTCGTGGGGCCGCAGCACCTCATGCACATGCGCGGTGGGGCGCAGGTCATCGGTCGGTCACGACGCGCTGGGGACCGGGAGCTCGCGGCCCGGCTGTGGGACGTCTCGGAACGGCTGACCGGGATCACCGCGCCGGTGGCCTGACCAGCGCCGTTCCGGGCGCGACCATGGCGTCCTGCTCATCGCAGCCAGCGGTCCTCGTACTCGAGACGACCCGGTCCGCGGCAGCCGTCTCGACAAGCGGGCCGGGAGGCGCGGGGACGGCCCGCCCCGTCGGCTCGGCCGGGCACGGTACCCGCGTCAGGCTCGCCCGGAGCCGCGTCCGGAGGGTGGCTGGTCCGGTACCGGTCCCGTGGTGTCGCCGATCCGCAACTCGGACCGGAACGCCGCCGGCACGGGCTCGTCCCCCTCGAGCATCGCCAGCGCGGCACGCGCGGCAGCGCGACCCTTCTGCTCGAACGGCTGCACCAGGGTCGTGAGCTGCCGGATCGGGGTGCGGTGCAGCAGGCTGTCGTCGACCGTGATGCCGTCGAACCCGACGACGCTGACGTCCTCCGGCACCCGGAGTCCGGCGTCGAGGGCCGCCGAGATCACCCCGACGGCGAGCAGATCGCTCTGCGCCACGACGGCCGTCGGCGCGGTCGATCCGGGAGTGAACAGGGCCTCGCCGGCGATGCGGCCCTCCTCCACCGAGCTGCCGGCGGTCTCCACGGCGACGGCGTCGGGGTAGACGCCGTGGACGCCGCGCAGCCGTTCGAGGGTCGTGTGCGCGACGCCCTCGGCCTCGCGCGCCTCGTCGACGGGACCCCGACGCCGGGCGGCGTCGAGCGGGAGCGCCACGATCGCCACGTCGGTGTGCCCGAGGTCGCGGAGGTAGGCGGCGGCACGTCGGGAGGCCTCGCGGTTGTCGAGGTGGATCGGCACGGCACCCTCGATCTCGTCCGCCTCGATCGCGACGACGGGGATCTGGCGTCGGCGGAGGACCGCGACCGCGGGGTCGATGCGGACGTTGCAGCCGACGAGCACCACGGCGTCCATCGGTGCGTCGACGATGGGTCCGGCGCCCTGTTCGTCGTCGAGCGGGCTCCGGACGAGCAGCAGGGACGCACCGGCGGCACCCGCGACCTCGGCGATGCCGTCGAGTGTCAGGACGTTCACCGGGTCACGGAAGGCGTCGCTCAGGCGCTCGTCCATCACGACCCCGATGACGCCGGAGCGGCCGCGGCGCAGGGAGCGCGCACGTGGGTCGGGACCGCCGTACCCGAGGTCGGCGGCGGCCGCGAGCACACGGGCCTTGGCGTCCTCCGACACCGGGCCGAGGCCGCTGAACGCGAGCGACGCCGTCGACGGTGCGACCCCGGCGGCACGCGCGACCGCTGCCAGCGTGGGACGCGCCCGTCGGGCAGAGCGCGACTCGCCGAGTCCTGTTGCCGGTTCGTCCATCGCCCGTTAGCGTAGCCGGAACCAGCGGTCGAATCGATTCGATCCGACCGCAACACGCGCCCCAGCAAGGATCTCCGATGACGACGACGTCCACCCGCACGACCCCGACCACCCGGGCCTGGATCACCGCGGTGTTCGTCGTGTTCACCCTGTCCGGCCTCGACATCGCGACGTGGCTCGGCCGGATCCCCAGCGTGCGCGACTCCCTCGGTGCGAGCACGTTCGAGATGGGCCTGCTCGTGCTCGGCATGGCCGTCGGCTCGATCGGCGGCCTGACCTTCGCCGGACACATCGTCGCGAAGCTCGGCGCACGTCGAGGCGTCCAGATCGCCGCGGTCTGCCTGACGGCGGGCATGGTGTTCGCCGGGGTCGCGGTCACCCTCGGGTGGGGCTTCGCCGCCATCTGGATCGCCCTCATCGCGTTCGGCTTCGGCAACGGCCTCTGCGACGTGTCCATGAACGTGTCCGGGGCCGCTGCCGAGAAGGCCGGCGGGCGCACGATCATGCCGCTCTTCCACGCCGCCTTCAGCCTCGGCACGCTCGCCGGCGCGGGCCTCGGAGCCCTGGCCGAACGGCTCGACGTCCCGGTCGCGTGGCACTTCATCGTCCTGGTCGTCGTCACGAGTGCCGCGATGCTCGTCGCCGTCGCGAAGTTCCAGGACGAGCACCGCTTCGAGGAGCCGGTCGGCACCGACACCAGCCCGGTCGCGACGCCGCTCACCCGTTGGCAGGTCTGGGCACAGCCCTCCACGATCTTCATCGGCGTGATCGTGCTCGGCATGGCGTTGGCCGAGGGCTCCGCGAACGACTGGCTCCCGCTCGCGATGATCGACGGCCACGGCCTCGACAACGCCGCCGGGTCCGCCGTGCTCACGGTCTTCCTCGCCGCGATGACCGTCGGCCGTGTCGCCGGCAGCCCCCTGATCGACCGGTTCGGTCGCGTGCCCGTACTGCGGATCAGCGCCGCCGTCGCGGTGGTCGGCCTCGGCATGCTCATCTTCATCGACGACGTCCCGCTCGCCGTCGTCGGCGTCGTGCTCTGGGGCCTCGGCGCGAGCCTGGGCTTCCCGATGGGCATGTCCGCCGCCGCCGACGACCCCAGGACCGCCGCTGCACGGGTCAGCGCCGTCGCCACCATCGGCTACGTGGCGTTCCTGGCCGGGCCGCCGCTCATCGGGTTCCTCGGCGAGCACATCGGCCTGCTCGGGGCCCTGCTGGTCGTGTTCGTCTTCATCATCGCGGCCGGGCTGGCATCGGGTGCGGCGCGCGAACGAGGCGTCGCCGCCCGTTAGGCTTCCGGGCGTGCGTCTCGTCATCGCCCGCTGCTCCGTCGACTACGCGGGGCGGCTCTCAGCCCACCTGCCGCTCGCGACCCGTCTCCTCATGCTGAAGGCCGACGGCTCCCTCCTCGTGCACTCCGACGGCGGCAGCTACAAGCCGCTCAACTGGATGAGCCCGCCGTGCTCGATCGAGATCAGCGAGCCGGACGACGAGCAGTCCAGCGCCGGCATCACGCAGGTGTGGACGGTCACGCAGAAGAAGACGCAGGACAAGCTCATCGTCTCCCTGTACGAGATCGTCACCGACGAGACCCACGACCTCGGCGTCGACCCAGGGCTCGTGAAGGACGGCGTCGAGGCGCACCTGCAGCAGCTCCTCGCCGAACAGATCGAGCTCCTCGGAGACGGTCACACGCTGGTCCGCCGCGAGTACATGACCGCCATCGGACCGGTCGACATCCTGGCGCGGGACGACGCCGGCGCGAGCGTCGCGGTCGAGATGAAGCGCAACGCCAACATCGACGCGGTCGAGCAGCTGACGCGGTACCTCGAGCTGATGAACCGCGACCCGCTGCTCCGCCCGGTCCAGGGCGTGCTGGCGGCGCAGACCGTGGCACCGCAGGCGCGCACGCTCGCCGAGGACCGCGGCATCCGCGTCCTCGTGCTCGACTACGACGCGATGCGCGGCATCGAGGGCGGGCACACCCGCCTGTTCTGAGCGAGCGCTGCGGAACCTGATCCGGGCCCGGAGGCACGGGTCGGCCCCGCCACGTCGGTCCCGGCCCGCGCCGGTAGGGTGGGCAGGACATGACCAGCCCGTTCAGCGCCATCCTCTTCGACCTCGACGGCACCATCAGCGACTCCGCGCCGGGCATCCTCGAGAGCCTCACGTACACGTTCCGGAAGGTCGGCGTCCCGGTGCCGGACCACGCGACGCTGATGTCGTTCGTCGGTCCCCCGATCATGGACACCTTCACCACCGCGATGGGCATGGACCAGGAGCAGGCCGGGCACACCCTCGCCGTGTACCGCGAGCACTACTTCTCGCACGGGGCCCTCGACTCCGCCATGTTCCCCGGCATCGACGTCGTGCTCCGCACCCTGCACGAGGCCGGTCTGCCGATCTCCACCGCGACGAGCAAGCCCGAGACGCCGGCGACGTACATCCTCGAGCACTACGGCCTCACCGGTGACATCGACATCATCACGGGCGCGAGCGACGACGAGGTCCGGTCGAGCAAGGCCGACGTCGTCGAGGAAGCACTCAAGCGACTCGATGCCCGCGGGTTCGACACGAGCCGACCGGTGCTCGTCGGCGACCGGCTGCACGACGTCGAGGGCGCGACGGTCCACGGCGTCCCGGTGGTCTTCGCCGAGTGGGGCTACGGCTCCCCCGCCGAGGCCGAGGGCACGATCGCGTCGGCGGCGACCCCGCTCGACCTGCTCCCGATCCTGCTGCCCGGCACGGTCGTCCCACGGTGAACGCCGCCGCACGCACGGGCTTGCGCGGAGCCGCCTGGGTGCTGCCGGCCGCGATCGTCCTGATCGCGCTGAACTTCCGCGGCCCGATCGTCGCGACGGCTCCGGTGATCGGGGACATCCGGCTCGACCTCGGCCTCACCGCCACGATCGCGGGCCTGTTGACGACGATCCCGGTGCTGTGCTTCGCGCTCGCGACGCCGTTCGCCAGCTGGGTGATCGCCAAGGCCGACCCCGAGCGTGCGGTGTCCCTGTCGCTCGTCATCGTGCTGGCCGGCACCGTGGTCCGGTCGATGCCCTCCGCCGCGACGCTGCTCGTCGGAACCGCGATCATCGGCATCGGCATCACCATCGGCAACGTGGTGATCCCGGTGGTGATCCGCCGGGACACCTCCCCGGAGCGCGTCGGCCTCGTCACCGGTGTGTACACGTCGGCGCTCAACGTCGGTTCGATGGTCACCTCGCTCGGCACCGCGCCGATCGCCGCGGCGTGGGGATGGCCGCTCGCGATCGCGGTCTGGGCCGTGCTCGCGGTCATCGCCGGCTTCGCGTGGACGTACGCCGTCGGAGCCCGCGCCGCCTGGTTGCGCCCCTCGGCGGCGGACACCGAGCCACTCCCGGCCACCGGGCCGATCGACCAGGTGCTCGACACCGGCGCGATCCGGACCGTCCGTGCCGCTCAGGCGGCTGCCGAACCGGTCCGTCCCGCCCGGCGCCTGATCACCTGGGGCCTGACCCTGGCGTTCGGCGGCCAGGCGTTCTCGTACTACGCCCTCACCGCCTGGATCCCGACGCTCCTGCACGACGAGATCGGCTTCTCGAAGGCATCGTCCGGCGCCAGCTCGTCGGTCTTCCAGATCCTCGCCGTCGTCGGAGCGCTCGGCGTCCCGGTGCTCGCATCGAAGTGGCGGCCGCGCGCGATCATCTCCCTCGTCGCGTTCCTCTGGCTCGCGATGCCCCTCGGTCTCCTGTTCGCGCCGCAGCTCTGGTTGCTCTGGTCGGTGCTCGGCGGCGCTGCCCAGGGTGGCGGCATCACGGTCATCTTCATCGTGATCGTCCGGATCGTGTCGAGCGACGCCGATGCCCGTCGGATGTCCGCGTTCGTGCAGGGCGGCGGCTACCTGATCGGCTCCGCGGGCCCCATCGTCGCCGGGTCCCTGCACGGGGCGACCGGGAACTGGACGGCACCGCTGCTCGTCGTGCTCGTCGCGGTGCTCACCCTCGGCGTCGTGGGGACCTTCGCCGCCCGGCGTGTGTCCTGACCACCTGTCGGACGCTCACTGAAGGACGGGCGCACCCCGTGCCTCCAGGCCGGGCGTCAGCCCTCCAGCACCTCGCGCAACGAGAGCGGACGGCGCCCCGTGACCCGCTCGACGTCGCCGGAGACCCGCGCGAGCGCGCCCTCGGCGATCGCCGTGTAGGTGCTCACCCAGGCGTCCGCCTGCCAGGGTTCCGGGTTCCAGCGCGCCCGTGAGGCGTACGCCTCCTCCACCGTCTCCGGGTGGTACGTGACCGCCCGGCCGCGGACCTCGGAGACCGTCGCCGCGGCCTGTTCGAGCGTGATCGCGACCGGCCCGGTCAGCTCGTAGGCCCGGTCCAGGTGCGCCGACGGGTTGCGCAGCACCTCGGTCGCGACGCGGGCGACGTCCGCCCGCGCGACCGCGGCCATCGCGCCGTCGCCGGCCGGGCCGCGGATCACGCCGGCCTCGCCGACGAGGTCCTCGACGAAGTCCAGGTAGAACGAGTCCCGCAGGAACGTGTGCGCCATCGAGGTCGCGCGGATCGCCTGCTCGGTCGCCCAGTGGTCGCGCCCGAGGGTGAACGTCGCGTCCGCTGCGGCGCCCGAGAACGACGTGTACACGACGTGACGGACCCCGGCCGTCGCCGCAGCGCCGACGAACGCACGGTGCTGGGCGAGGCGGTCCTCGGCCTCCGCCGCCGAGACCATGAGCAGCAGGTCGACCCCCTCGAGCGCGGCACGGCTCGCGTCGACGTCGTCGAACGACGCCACGGCGACCTCCGTCCCCGGCAGCTCCGGGGCGCGCGCGGCGTCGCGGACGATCATCCGGAAGGGGACGCCGTCCGAGGCGAGTGCGCGGGCGACGGCGCCGCCGATCTTGCCGGTGGCGCCGGTGATGGCGATGGTCATGGCAGCTCCTGTTCGGGTCGCGTCGTGTTGGTCCGCGTCGGTCTCGTGGTCACGTCCGTACCGTCCTGGAGGCACGGATCACCGTGGGTGCGACCCTCGCCGCGTTCACGCCGTCGACCTCCACCGCCCAGGTGCGGGCCGCCTCGTGGTCGCGGCCGTGCCGCATGTGCCGGCCCACCAGACGGTCGACGCGGACGCCGTCGTCGACGCTGCAGAACCAGGTCTCGGTGAACAGTTCGGCGAGCGCCGCCCAGGGGTCGCTGTCGTCGAGCAGGTAGTTGCCCTCGGACACGACCAGTCGGGTCGTGGCCGGGACGGCGATGCTGCCGGCGACGGGTTCGTCGACGCGGCGGTCGAAGTCCGGCGCCCACACGACGGGACCGCGTGCGTGGTCCACCGCGTCCGCCGCCACGAGTCGTCGCACGAGCGCCACGTAGCCCTCGCCGTCGAAGGTGTCGATCGCACCCTTGCGGTCGTGTCGTCCGAGGGCGTCGAGGGCGGCGTTCGACAGGTGGAAGCCGTCCATCGGGACCTGCACGGCGGTCCTCGCTCCCAGTGCCGCGTCGACGGCCACGACCACCCGCCGGGCGAGCGTCGACTTGCCCGCACCAGGCGCTCCGGCGATCCCGAGGACCGTCCGGCCGTCGCGGCCCGCGAGCTCGACGGCACGCTCGACGGCCTGGTCGACGGACATCTCGGGCGGGGTCACGCGTTCATCCTGGCAGAGCGCACCGACAGCGCCGGGCGGTGGTTCACTTGCCGCATGGTCGATGCGACGAAGGCGTTCAGTGGCTTCTCGGTGCGGGACGTGCCCGAGGCGAAGGCGTTCTACGAGGACGTCCTGGGGGTCGAGGTCACCGAGGACCACGGCATGCTGTTCCTGCAGCTCGGCGACGGCCACGGGGTGCTCGTCTACCCGAAGGGGCCGGCCCACGAGCCCGCGGCGTTCACGGTCCTGAACTTCCCGGTGCCCTCGGTCGACGACGCGGTCGACGAGCTCGTCGCGAAGGGCGTCGAGTTCCTGCACTACGACGGGATGACCGACGAGAAGGGCGTGAACCGGAAGGGTGGCCCGCTCATCGCCTGGTTCACGGACCCGTCGGGCAACGTCCTGAGCGTCATCGAGGAGTAGTCGCCGTCAGCGGGTGAGGGCGCCGGCCCAACCGAGGGCGATCGGCACCACGAGACCGTGCCGGTGCCGGGGCAGGTCCGCGATCGGCAGCCAGTCGGCACGCTCGGTGGACCCGTCGGTCTCGTCACGGAGCGCACCACCCGTGATCGACACCCGGAAGACCACCTGCACGGCCTTCATCGGCCGACCGTTCGCGTGCATCCGACGCTCGGCGGGCACGACGTGGTGGCGGACACCGAGCAGCCCACCGACGGCGACCTCGTACCCGGTCTCCTCCATGAACTCGCGGACGACTGCCTGCTCGACGCTCTCGTCGAGCTCGACACCGCCACCGGGGAGCGCCCACGTCCCCGCCTCCGGGAACCGCTGCATGGCGAGCAGGACGCGACCTTCGTGCGTGACCACGCCGTAGGCGGCGAGCCGGGTGTCGTAGTCCGTGTACTCCATCTCCTGACCATGCCAGGAAGCCGAGCGAGCGTGCGCGAGCCGCGCCGCGCCTCCAGGCCGGTCAGCCCGCAACGTGCGGGGTTCCGCGCAACGTGACAGCCTCACGGTGTCGCACCCGGTACGGAACCTCGCACACTGCCGTGCCGACGGACCGCGTCCTCAGACGGTCGCTGCCGCAGCAGCCCATCCCGCCCGCATCCGCGCCACCGCGCGGTCGAACCCGGCGAGCGGCTCGGCGTCGTCACGGAGCATCGACTGCAGCTGGAGCCCCTCGTAGAGCGCGACCAGCTGCTCGGCCGCGTGCCGCGGCGAGGTCCCGCGGGGTTCGCGCCCGGCGACGACGTCGCGCACGAGTGCGAGGGTGACGTCCTCGAACGAGCGCGTGTACTGCCCCCGGAACCATCCGGCGGCAGGGTGCTCCGGGCTGGACGCCGCACTGAGCAGCGCGGTCCGGAGGCGCACGAGGGCGGGTTCGTCACGGCCGGCCTCGAGTCGTGCGCGCAGGTAGGCGACGGCACCCGAGCGTTCGGCGACGACCCACAGCGCCCGACGGCTGCCGTTGTTCCACCGGTCCATCACGGCGACGACGAGGAGCTCCCACAGCGGGAACACGCGCCGGACGGTCTCCTCGGTGACCCCGGCGTGCTCGGCCACGTCGGCCGGACCGACGGTGTGGAAGTCGGCCGCGCGGTACGCCTCGATCGCGCCCGAGACGATCCGAGCGCGCAGGTCGACGTCGGACTCGGGCATGCCGTCGATTCTCCGGGCCGCGCGGCAGGCTCGCGAGCCGCCAGTTCTGGGGTCGTGGCCGTGCCGCCACAGCGACAGTGTGCCGGGGAGCCCGGCCGTCTGGTGCGCCAGGGCGACAGATCGCCGCGGAACTCCGGCGGCAGACTGTCGCTTTCGCGGAAGCGCAGGGTGACGGAGGCGGAAGGCGCCACCCGCGCGCCCGGCCCGTCAGCCCCGGTCGAACGTCAGCGTCTCGTCGTCCGCCGCCGTGACCCGCCCCGTGCGCGCGAACTCGGCCCAGATCGCACGGAAGGCCCTGCCGCGCCGTTCGACCTCCGGCCAGTCCCGCTCCGGCACGAACCGGGAGCCGGCCCACGCCGCACGACCGCCGAGCAGCAGCGGCAGGTCGCTCATGTGGACGGCGCCGGTCGGCTTCGTCGTGACGCCCCGGATCAGCCGGTACGACGTTGCTCGACCCCCGGCAGCGCGGTGCCGTGCGGTGAAGCGGCGGACGTCCCTGCCGTAGATGACGTCCGACAGCGGCCGGACGAGCAGCCACCGGAGGAGCGGACGAACCAACTTCGAGCGCGCGATCGTCCGGAGGCCGGGGACGAGCGGCACGTACATGCCGGCCTCGTCGGTGCCCGAACCGATCAGCACGTCGATGTCGGGTGCGACCGTGGACCACGCCTCGCCGACGGACCGCTCCGCGGGCAGGGGCGCGTGACCGTACTGCGTGCCGTAGGGCATCCCGCCCGGCAGTCCGTACGGTGCGGCAGCGCGGGTCCCGATCGCCTGACGTTCGAGCAGGTCGTCGAGCGGGGTGTCCGGGTGCAGGCTCCCGACGGCGCGCACCATGGCCGCGTTCATCCGTGACCGCCCGCGGGACAGCCCGAGCGGTGCGCTCTGGATGATCGCCCGCCGGAAGAGCCCCGCCGTGCCCTCGCTGATCATGAGGTGCGCGGCCGCGTCCCCGCCGGCGGACTGGCCGAACACCGTCACCAGGTCGGGGTCGCCGCCGAACGCCGCGATGTTCGTCCGGACCCAGCGGAGCGACTCGACCAGGTCGAGCAGCCCCAGGTTCGCCGGCATGCGCTCGCCGTCACCGAGGAACCCGAGGATCCCGAGCCGGAACGTCACCGAGACGAACACGACGCGCTGCTCGGAGACGAGGTCACGGGCGTCGTAGATCGGCACGTCCCCACCGCCGATGACGTACGAGCCGCCGTGGATCCAGACCATGACGGGCAGCCGTTCGCCGGGCTGCACGTCGGCCGGTGCGGTGATCGACAGGCGTTGGCAGTGCTCGTCGACGACGAGACCCTCGGCCGGCGGCAGCAGCTGGTCGACGAACGTCGCCTGGACCTGCGGCGCGACGGGCGCCGGCGTCGTCGCCGGGTACGGCTCGTCGAAGGGCGGCATCGGCTCGGGACGCTGGAAGCGCGCGGCCCGGGCGTACGGGATCCCGAGCGCGCGGACGACCTCCCCGTCGACGACGCCGGTGATGCGTCCGGCAGGCGGGTCCCAGGTGAGCGAGTCGGCGTCGAGCATGGACCCCACGCTATCCAGCGTGACCACCATGCGGACTGGAGGCACGGTGCGGGCCCGCCCCGCGCCTCCAGTCCGCCCGTCAGTCGCGTCGGGCGACGGGACGCAGCGAACCGGACGCCGCGAACGCCGCGACGAACAGCACCGCCACCAGCCACAGCGCGCTGAGCGCGCCCACGTGCTCGGCGATCGCGCCGATGACGGGCGGGCCAGCGAAGTTCGCGAAGTACCCGATCGACGCGACGACGCTCACGCGGGCCGCCGGGTTCGGGCCGCTCTGCGCCGCGGCGGACATGCCGAGCGGGAAGCCCACGGAGACGCCGACGGCCCACAGCACGACGCCGATCAGGGTGAGCCACCAGCTGCCACCGACGATGAAGAGGACGGCGCCGACGATGCCGAGCGCGGTCGTCCACCGAACCGTCCGGACACGACCCAGCCGGTCGACGACGGGGCCGGCGAAGACGCGGGTGGCTGCCTCGGAGACGGCGAACACGGTGAAGAACAGCGCGCCGATCGCCGCGGTCTGGCCGTGCCCGTCGGTGGTGGCGAGCGCGAGCCAGTTGTTGGCCGACCCCTCGCCGAGTTCGACGCCGAGCATGACCACGCCGATGAGCAGCAGCCGCACGTCGGCCCACCCGCGGGCCCACTGCCGGAGCCGCTGCCGGGGCGTGAGCGACGTGTCGTGCTCCTCGGCCCGGGTGCCGTCCGGGATGCCGCGCATGGCGATCACGCCGACCACGAGGATGACGACGGCCTCTCCCAGCAACTGTGCCGAGGGGGTGATGCCCAGCCACGCGCACAGGGCGGCGAGTCCTGCACCGAGGGCCGCGCCTCCCGACCAGGCGGCGTGCATCAACGGGAGCAGCGTGCGGCCGGCGAGCGCCTCGATCGCGGTGCCCTCGACGTTCGCCATCACGTCGAGCGAGCCGATGCCCGCCCCGGCGACCACGAACCCGACCGCGGCGAGCGGGACGGAGTGCAGCGCGGCGGCGGTGCCGATGACGGCGATCGCCGCGGGGACGAGCACGACGACCGCCGTCAACGCCCGCCGCCCACCCAGGCGCCGGAGCAGCGGGGCGGCACTGAGCAGTCCGCCGATCGAACCGATCGTGACGCCGCCGAGCATGAGTCCGATGGTGCCGACGTCCACACCGAGTTCGACGCGGAGCTCGGGGAGGCGCGGTCCCCAGGCGGCGAGGCTCACCCCGCCGATCGCGAAGGCGATGATGATGGCGTTCCGCCACCCGGCGAGCTGTGTGCGGTCGTCGTCGACCGACGCTGTGGTCATGCGACTAAAACTACACAGCGGGTGGTTTTTGGGGTAGCGTCGTCATCGATCTCGCCGTGGAGCATCGCTCCTCGACACCCAGACAGGACCGAAGGAGCCTCTGCAATGCCCATCACCTCTGTGCAGCTGTACTCGCTGCGCGACGCCATCGCCGAAGACCTCGACAAGGCCATCGCCCGCGTCGCCGAGATCGGCTACGAGAACGTCGAGCCCTACGCGTTCGTCGAGCGCGCCGCGGACCTCGAGCGTGCCTTCGCTGCCACCGGCCTGGAGGCTCCGTCCGGCCACGTCGCCGTGATCGACGCCGACGACACCGCCCCGATCTGGGACGCCGCCGAGCGCCTCGGCATCAAGACCGTCATCGACCCGTTCATCCCGACGGACCGCTGGCAGACCGCCGACGACGTCGCGAAGATCGCCGAGCGCGTCAACGTCCTGACCGCCGAGGCCGCGTCGCGCGGCCTGCAGTTCGGGTACCACAACCACCAGTGGGAGTTCACGAACAAGGTCGACGGCCGCACCGTCTACGACCTGTTCGTCTCGCAGATCAGCCCGGAGACCGTCCTCGAGGTCGACACCTTCTGGGCGACCGTCGGCGGCGCTGACGCTCCCGCGGTCCTCGAGTCGCTGGGCGACCGCGTCGTCGCGATCCACGTCAAGGACGGCAAGGTCGACGGTGACATCCGCACCGCGCTGCCCTCGTCCGAGAGCGCCCTCATCGTCCCCGAAGCACTCCAGCGTGCCTTCGAGAACCAGACCCCGGCCGGCCAGGGCGACGTCGACGTGGCGGGCATCCTCGCCGCGGCGCCGCAGGCCATCCGCGTCGTCGAGTTCGACGCGTACAAGGGCGACGTCTTCGAGGGCATCACCGAGTCGCTCGCGTGGCTGAAGGACAACGACAAGTGACCCGTGTCGGGATCGGCATCATCGGTGCCGGCAACATCTCCACGCAGTACCTGGAGAACCTGACCAAGTTCGCCGACGTCGAGGTCCGGTTCGTCGCCGACGTGCTGCTCGACCGCGCCGCCGCCCAGGCAGCGGAGTACGGGGTGGGCGCGTCGGGTTCGGTCGAGGAGCTCCTCGCCCGCGACGACATCTCCATCGTGATCAACCTGACGATCCCGGCCGCACACGCCGAGGTCGACCAGCAGATCGTCGACGCCGGCAAGCACGTGTGGAGCGAGAAGCCGATCGCGACCGACCACGAGTCGGCCGCCGCGGTCCTCGCGTCTGCTGCGTCGAAGGGGCTCCGTGTCGCGACGGCTCCGGACACCGTGCTCGGCGCGGGCATCCAGACGGCACTCCGCGCCATCGCCCGCGGCGACATCGGCGAACCGCTCTCCGCGACGACGCTGTTCCACGTCCCCGGACCCGAGGCCTGGCACCCGAACCCGGACTTCCTGTTCGCCGAGGGTGCCGGTCCCCTGTTCGACATGGGCCCGTACTACGTGACGACCCTCGTGCACGCGTTCGGCACCGCCTCGCGTGTGCAAGCCGTGTCGTCGAAGTCGCTCGACCGTCGCACGATCGCGTCCGGCCCCCGCGCCGGCGAGACGTTCCCGGTCGAGGTCCCGACCCACCACGCCGCCCTGATCGAGTTCGCCGGCGGGCAGTCCGCCCAGTCGACGTTCTCGTTCCAGCACGCCCTGCCGCGCATGGGCTTCGTGGAGATCAACGGCACGCTCGGCACGATCTCGCTCCCCGACCCGAACACGTTCGAGGGCTCGTCGCAGCTCTGGCGCTACGGGCAGGAGGAGCCGGAGACGCTCGAGGCCGTCGGCTCCACGTGGGGTCGCGGCACCGGCGTCGTCGAGCTCGCCCGCGCCATCGCCGAGGACCGTCCCGAGCGTGCCTCCGGCGCGGTCGCGCTGCACGTCCTCGACGTGCTGCTCGGCATCCGTGACGCGGCTGCCTCGGGTTCCGCGGTCGACATCACGTCGTCCGTGGACCCGATCCCGCCGCTGCCGGAGGACTTCGACCCTGCGGCCGCGGTGCTGACGGCGTAGGTCGTCGCACGCGCCACCCGCGTGGGCGGTGAGCGTTCACTGAGCAGAAGACGTCGGGTACCGATTCGGTACCCGACGTCTTCTGCTCACTGGACGGGCCCCCGCCGCAAGACCGCCCGCGACTCAGTCGGCCGCCGGCACGATCTGCTCGAGCAACCGCAGCACCTTCTCGCCGTCCACGGCCTCCGGGTCGAGCAGCCACTGCACCTGCAGCCCGTCGGACGCGGCGATGCTCAGGCTCGCCAGGTCGACCGGGTCCAGGTCGGCGCGGATCCGCCCGGACGCCTGGTCCGCCGCGATCAACGCCGCCAGGTCCGCCCGCAGCCGTGTGAACCGCTCGCGCATGAACTCCCGCGTCGCGGGGTGCCCCTCCTGCACGGCGTCGGCCGCGAGGGTCGTGTAGAGCTGCACGAGTCCCGGGACCTCGCGGTTCCGCGAGGCACTGTCACGCATGTCACCGATCGCCGACTTCATCCGGTCCGGAGCGCCCTGCTCGCGCACCTCGTGCTCGCGGTACACGGCGAGGAGCAGTTCGTCGCGGTTCGGGAAGTAGTGCCGCAGTGCCGCGTGGGTGATCCCGAGTGCATCCGCGACCGACCGGAGTGACGAAGCGTCGACGCCGTGGTCGGCCACCATCCGGATCATCTCGTCGAGGATCTGCGTCCGGCGCTCGGCACCCTTGCGGTACCCACCGCGTCGCGGCACGGCCGCTTCGTCGTCGGCGGGGTGCGTCATGCCCCCAACTTACCGCTGGAAGGTTTTTTCCGGGAGGCGCGTGGGGACTCGTTCCTCCCGGTGACGGTCAGGCGTCGTGCGGCTCAGCCACGCCGTCCGGGTCGACGGTGTACTCGTCCACGGGCGCGGGGCGCCCGTCGGCGAGCGCTTCGGTGATCTGCGAGAGGCAGCGGGCGAGGATGCCGTTCTCCACGGAGGACAGGTGGTCCATCACCTCGACGACGGCCTCGTGGAAGCGGGCGTACGAGGCGTCGATCTTCTTCGCCGCCTGCACCGTCGGCTCGAGCACCTGCGCCCGGCGGTCGGTGGGGTGCGGTCCACGCACGAGGTCGCCCTTGTCGACGAGCCCGTCGACGATCTTGGTCACCGACGCGTTCGACACGTTGAGCATGACGGCGAGGTCCTTCGGACCCATCGCCCGGCCGTCCCGGTGCGCCTGGAGCATGTACCGCACGGCGAGGAACTCGTTCTTCGTGAGCCCACTCTCGCCGCGGGCCTGCTCGAGCTGCTGCTCCTCGGCGTGCTGCAGCCGGAGGAGGGCATCGACGGCGACCTTCGCGGCACGCGACCGGGGCTCCCGGGCGTAGAGGTGCATGTGCTCACGACGGACGACGGTCAACGGCATGTGGTCGAGTGTTCTCTCGTACGGGCGGTGCGGGGTGGGACGGACCTGGGACTACGCGGCGGGGACGTTGAAGAAGTCCGCGTAGGACGGTTCGGCGCGACCGGACAGGAGCGACGGGTCTTGGATGCGTCGCTCGACGCAGGCGTCGATCACGGCCGGGTCGGTGAGGCCGACGCGGGTGTGGGTGCCGCCGAGCCGTGTGTGTCGCGGCATCCCGGTGTACGTGCTGTGCATTGCGATCCCGCCTTCCTGCTTCCTGCTGTCCCCTGCGGACGGTCAGAAGTCTTTCACGACGTGAACGATCAGTGCAACGAACTGTTTCTGTTCTGTACGGTTCACGCACCGAACTGTTAGCACTGTTGAACTACATCCGTGTCATTCGCGACTGTCGCCGAGTCGGCGGGAGCGTCGATCAGGTGAGTTCGGAGCGTCCCGAGGGCTGGCCGTGCAGGACACCGTCCGGGAGGGGGTGCCCCATGTGCGCCGCCCACTCGGGCCAGGCGGGGTGGAGCCAGCCACGGCCGCGGTACTGCGGGTGGTCGGGATGCTGCTGGTGCGCCCAGAGGACGAAGACGAGCTCCGCCCAGCCCGTTCGGATCATCCACCGGACCGGACCACCGGTGCTCTCGCCGAACATGACGAGCTGCCCGCGACCCACGACGTCGATCTGCGAGATCGACTCCCAGTTCCAGAAGAGGTTCGCGTGGTCGGTGGAGAGGTGGAACCCGCGGTTCGTGACGACGACCCAGCCGGCGAAGCCGGGCCGCCACATCGGCGTCGCCGCCCATCGCGCGTTCGACCGGCGCCGGCTGTTGCCGATCGCGGTGCCGATGAGCGCTCCGGCGACGAACGCCGGACCGCCGAACGCGAACGTCGACGACTGCTGGTACGAGCCGTCCCCGTCGGCCCGCCACTCGTCGAGTGCGAAGGGACCGCCGACGAACGCGATCTCACCGGGTTGCAACGCGAAGGAGGTCCCGGTGCGGTGTGCCGGTACCCGACGCGCGTCGAGCTCGCCCGCGATCACGACCGTGTTCCACAGCGCGGCATCGTCTGCCGTCCACTCGGCCCCGCGTGCCTGCTTCCCACCCATGGGCAGCAGCGTACCGATGGTGACGGACACGGCTCGGTGCGCGGCATAACGTGGCGTCGTGGACCTCGAACTCAAGAACCGTGTCGCGCTCGTCGTCGGAGGGAAGGGGTACATCGGCGCCGCAGTCGCCGATCGCCTCCGAGCCGAGGGAGCGACCGTCGTCGTCGCCTCCCGGAGCGCCGGCGACTCCCCTGACAGTGTCGCGATCGACACCGCCGACCAGGCCTCCGTCGATGCCGGGATCGCCCGTGTGCTCGAGCAGCACGGCCGCATCGACGCCCTCGTCGTGACGGCTGCCCCGAGCGCGGGGACGCTCGACCCGGCGAAGAAGTCCGACCCGGAGCAGGTGCTCTCCGCCATCGACGGCAAGGCCCTCGGCTTCCTCCGGGTCGCCAACGCGGTGCTGCCGGCGCAGCGGGCCGCGGGCTTCGGACGCGTCGTCGTGGTGAGCGGCCAGAACGCGTACCTGTCGGGCAACATCACCGCGTCCCTGCGGAACACCGCGGTGAGCGTGATCGCGAAGAACCTCGCCGACGATGCTGTGGGCTCCGGTGTCACGGTCAACGTCGTCAACCCGGGGACCGTGACGGACACCCCGAGCGCCGAGGTCCGGCCGGGCGGCCCCGGGGACTCCAGCCCGCAGCAGATCGCCGACCTGGTCGCGTTCCTCGCGTCGCCGCTGTCGGTCGTGTCCGGCGAGTCGATCTCGATCGCCCACCGCGTGCTGGGCCAGATCACCATCTGACGGACTGGCGCGCCACGCTCGGGGGCGACGCGGAGCGTTGCGCGGGGCGCGCCGACCGAGCCTGCGAGGGAGGACGTGGCGGCGCCGCCCCGCGCCTCCAGTCCGACGGCCGGTCACCGCGGACGACGCGGGTTCACCCGGCCGGGTGACCGCCTTGGGTCCCGCGCCCGAAGCGCGACGACGGCGATGTTCCACATGCTGGCAGCATGCAGAAGTCACGCCTCCACCTGATCGCCACCATCGTGGTCACCGCCACGGCGCTGACCGTCGCGGGGTGCGCCGCGGCCTCCATCCCCGCCGCCGAGCGAGCCGGCGCCCACGCCGGCGACACGACGGTGTCCGTCGGGCCGCCCTCAGGCGAGACCGCGGAGGTCGGCGGCCACACCGTCAGCACCGCGGACGGGTACGCGGCCGACGGCGCACCCATGTCCGAGATCGCGCACACCCCGGCGATCGCGAACCTGGACCCGGACCTGCGGCGGGCGGTCGCCCGTGCGACCGAGGCGGCGGCCGAGGACGGGGTGGAGGTCCGCATCAACTCCGGCTGGCGCAGCAGGGCGTACCAGCAGGCGTTGCTCGACCAGGGCGTCGAGGAGCACGGTTCGCTCGACGAGGCCCGCCGCTGGGTGAACACCCCGGACCGGTCGACGCACGTCCAGGGTCGTGCGGTGGACGTCGGGGCGCTCGACGCCGCGGTGTGGATGCAGGAGCACGGACGGCGGTTCGGGCTCTGCCAGACCTACGAGAACGAGTCGTGGCACTACGAGCTCGCGACGACCGCGGGCGGCGAGTGCCCGCCGATGCGCCGCGACAGCTCGGCGGGGTGACCGTGTGCGGTTCAGTCGATCGGATGAACGCCTTCCACCTCACGCCCGATGCCGTGGACCCGCCGGGACGGGAGGCTGATGGCATGGAGTCCTCGACGAAGCACACGATCGCCACGCTGCTGCTCTGCGCCGCGATCGTCGCGGTCACGGCCACCGCCCTCATCGCGATGTCGCCCGTCCCGTGACGATCCCGACACGCCCGCGTGCGATGATCGAGCCGTGACGGAACGGCGCACGTTCATCCGGCCGCTCGCCACCCGTTCGATCGTCGTCGACGTGGCCTGGGCGGTCTTCGCGGCGTTCGTCTTCCTGCTCCCCATCGACCTCGAGCTCGAGCACGCGAGCTTCTTCGCCGTCCTCGCCGCGTCCGGGGCGATCGCGCTCCGCCGGGTGTCGCCGTCCGCGGCGATGCTCATGGTCGTCGTCCTCGGGATCGTCCAGGTCGGCGGCGGCGAACGGCCGTCCCTGGTGGACCTCGCGATCTTCGTCGTGATCGGCACCGCGGCCGTGGTCGGCTCACGGACCGAGGTCATCGTCTCCGGGTTCCTGGCGTTCGTCGTCGGGATCGGTGCCACCGCCTACCTCGCGCTGACCGGCTTCCGGTTCGCGGTGCTCATCAACGGCCCGCGCGACCAGGCGTTCCTCGCGATGGCCGCCCCGGTCACCGCGCTCCTGGGCGTCTGGGCCGGCGGTGTCGCCGTCCGGGCGTTCCGGTCCCGTGACCGCGAGTCGGAGCGTCGTGCCGATGCCGAGGCCGCTGCCTCCCGCGCCGAGGCCGTCGCCACCGAGGCGGAGGCCACCGCCACCCGCGCGATCGACGAGGCCGAGTCCGAACGCATCCGCGCGGACATCGCCCGCGACGTGCACGACGTGGTCGGGCACTCCCTCGCGGTGATCATCGCGCAGGCCGACTCGGTGCCGTTCCTCGACGACGAGGCCCGCATCCGCGAGGTCAGCGCCACCATCGCCAGCACCGCCCGGAGCTCCCTCGTCGAGGTCCGGCAGGTGCTCGGGCACATCGACGGTTCCGGCGCCGCGACGGACCCGGGGTCGCTCGACGAGATCGTGCAGGGCATCCGGGAGGCCGGGGTCGACGTCGACCACACCGTCCGCGGGAACCCGGTGACGCTCGGCCCGGAGAGCGGGACCGCCGCACGCCGGGTCCTGCAGGAGATGCTCACGAACGCGCTCCGGCACGGTGCCCCCGGCATGCCGGTCACCGTGCGGGAGACCTGGCGGTCGGGCGACCTCGTGCTCGAGGTGGAGAACGTGGTCCCGGGGACGACGGACGCCACAACGGGCTCCACCGCCGGCACCGGTCCCGTCGCGCTCCCGGCTCCGACCACCCGCGGTTCCGGCCGCGGCCTCGTCGGGATGCAGTCCCGGCTCAGCACACTCGGCGGGTCGTTCGACGCCGCTGTCCTGGACGACGTGTTCGCAGCACGCGCCCGCATCCCGTTCGACGTCCATGGGGGGACCAACCGATGACCGATCCGATCCGCATCCTGCTCACCGACGACCAGGCGCTCTTCCGCGCCGGCCTCCGTGTCGTCCTCGACGCGCAGGACGACATGGTCGTCGTGGGTGAGGCGTCCGACGGCGCCGAGGCCCTCGCCGCGATCCCGGAGCTCCGACCGGACGTGGTGCTGCTCGACATGCGCATGGCCGGGATGGACGGCGTCGAGACGGTCCGGCAGCTGTTCTCCGGCGCGGTCGGCGGGCCGCTTCCGCGCGTGATCGTCCTCACGACGTTCGGCCTCGATCCGGCGGCAGCCACGGCGATCCGCCTCGGCGCCAGCGGGTTCCTGCTCAAGGACACCACGCCGCCGTTCCTGTTCGCAGCCGTGCGGGCGGTGCACGAGGGCAGCTCGGTGATCGCGCCGAACGACCTCTCCCAGCTGTTCGGCGCCGACGTCGAGCGCGCCCCGGCCCCGCAGCCGCCGGCGTTCCAGACGCTGACGGACCGGGAGCGAATCGTGTTCGGCTGGGCCTCGCGCGGGTTGTCGAACGCGGAGATCGCCGCGAAGGAGTTCGTCACGGAGTCGACCGTGAAGACCCAGATCTCGAGCATCCTCGGGAAGCTCGCGCTGCGCGACCGGGTGCAGCTCGTCGTGTACGCGCACGACCACGGGCTGGCCGGCGCCCGCGACGACTCCTAGCGGGCGGTCGCCAGCGCCTGCACCTCGTCGAGGATCGTGCCGATCGCCGCGGGGTCGTGCGCGAACCGGCCCAGGAACAGCCCACCGATCCTGCCGCCACCACGGGTGAGCAGCCCCGGTCCGGCGCTGCCGCCGTAGATGACGGTGCCGCCCGCCAGCTCGGGCCGCGTGGCGAGGTGCTGCTCGATCCCGGCGAGGACCGCGACGACGTGCTCGTCGGGCGCGGGCTGCGCCGCGCCGATGGCCCAGACGGGCTCGTACGCCACGGTGAGCGGACCGGCCAGACCGTCGGCGACGGCCGTCGACACGGCCCGGTCGAGCTGCGCCGTCACCTCCGCGATGGTCTCCGGCCTGGAGGCACGACTCGCCTCGCCGACGCAGAGCAACGGACGCAGGTGGTTGCGGAAGGCGGCGTGCACCTTCCCCGCGATGTCGTCGTCCGTCTCGTGGAACAGGGCGCGCCGCTCCGCGTGCCCGATCTCGACGAGGTCGACGCCGATCTCACGGAGCTCCGCGCCCGTGACCTCGCCCGTGTACGCCCCGGCGTCGGCCCACGACAGGTCCTGGGCGCCGAGCAGCACCGGGGCGTCCCCGAGCACCTGGCGCACGGGGACGAGCGCCGGGAAGGTCGGCACGACGAACAGCGTCGCCGCCCCGGACCGGACCGCGGGGTGCCGCCGGGCGATGTCCGCGACGTCGGCGGCCCAGGCGAGCGTCCGCGCGTGCGAGAAGTACGCCTTCAGCGACACCCCGACGGTGGTCACGGCGCGACCGTCGCCACGATCAGCGCGAACGACACCGCTCCCGGGTCCGGCGTCCCGACGGCGTGCTCGGCGTGCGTGCGCGCCCGGCCCATCCGCGGGAGCAGTGCAGCCGTGCCGTCCGCAGCGGTCCCGGCCGCGACGACAGCCGCACGCCAGGCCTCGGCGAGGGGTGCTCCCTCGTCGATCCGCGACCGGAGGACCTCGTCGAACGGGACCAGCGCGTCCACCATGGTCTTGTCACCGACCGTCGCGCCGAAGGCGAGCACCGCCTCGGTGGCCGCACCGACGGCGTCCGCGACGGTGGCACCCGACGGACGCTGGTCGTCCCCGAGGACGCGACCCAGTGCCTCCAGGGCGGCTCCCCAGATCGCACCGGACGTGCCGCCGGCCTTGTCGGACCAGGCATCACCGGCGATCCGGAGCACGGAACCCGCTCCGGCACCGCGTTCCACCGCACCTGATGCGGCGTCGGCCGCGGCGTGCGCGCCGCGCTGCATGCCGATCCCGTGGTCGCCGTCACCCGCGATCGCATCGATCCGGCCGAGTTCGTCGGCCTGCTCGTCCAGCAGCGCGCGGACGGCGGTGAAGCCGGCGGCGATGCGTGCCGCGACGGCACGGGAGTCGTCGCTCGCCGGGCCGACCGCGTCGGGGGTCGCCTCCGCGGCCGCGACGGACGCGGCGACGCGCTCCTGCGGCACGGCTCCGCCCTTCCGGTAGGCGGGGGTGTCGGCGGGCGCTGCCCAGAGTTCTTCGAGTTCGTCGTCCAACCAGAACAGCGTCAGCGAGACCCCGGCCATGTCGAAGCTCGTGACGAGTTCCCCGACCTCGGGTTCGGCGAGCACGACGCCCGCGTCGCCGAGCAGCCGCTGGACGGACCGGTAGACGACGAAGAGCTCCTCGTACTTCACGCTCCCGAGCCCGTTGAGGATCGGCACGGCGCGCGATCCGGCGGCGCTGACCCCGGCGGGCAGCTCGTCGAGCAGCCGGGAGACCAGGAGCGATGCCAGCTCGTCGGCCGTCGGGACGTCGGTCTCGTCGATCCCGCGTTCGCCGTGGATGCCCATGCCCACCGCCATGCGACCCTCCGGGACCTCGAACAGCGGTTCCTCGGCACCGGGCAGGGAACAGCCGGAGAACGCGACGCCGAAGGAACGGGTCCGGTCGTTGGCACGGTCCGCGATCGCCGTCACCGTGTCGAGGTCGTCGCCGCGTTCCGCCGCGGCCCCGGCGACCTTGAAGACGCAGAGGTCGCCCGCGATGCCCCGCCGCTCGTACGACCGGTCGGCCGGCGCCGAGGTGACGTCGTCGGTGACGCGGACGGTGCGGACCGGGATCCCTTCCGCCTCGAGCGTCCGCGCCGCGGCGTCGAAGTTCAGGACGTCCCCGGCGTAGTTGCCGTAGCTGAGCAGCACGCCACCGCCGTGCTCGCTCGCCCGCGCGACGGCAGCAACCTGCTGGGCGCTCGGGCTGGCGAAGAGGTTCCCCATCGCGGCACCGGCCGCCAGCCCGTGCCCGACGAGCCCGCCGAACGCCGGGTAGTGCCCCGATCCGCCGCCGACCACCAGCGCGACCGTGCCGTCCGGCGACGTCGTCGACCGGGCGACCCCGCCGTGCACCCGCCGCACCCATCGCTCGTTCGCCGCGACGAAGCCGTCGGTGGCCTCGTCCGCGAAGTCAGCCGGGTCGTTGAACAGCCGCGTCATCGTCCGTCTCCCTGTGCGCGCACGTGGGTGGTGTCGAGCAGTTCGTCCGCCTTCGCACCGCGGAAGAACTTCGTGCAGAAGATCATCACGGCGGCGACGAACGCCAGGACCCCGAGCGACACGATGCCGAACGCCCCGCTGTCCGTCGGCACGACCTCGTTGATCGCGGTCCGCATGATCGGGGCGACGAACCCGCCGAGGTTGCCGAGCGAGTTGATCAGACCGATGCCCGCGGCCGCCGCGGCCCCCGTGAGGAACGCCGTCGGGTACGCCCACGTGATGGGCCCCACGGCGAGGAAGCTCGCCACGGCCAGGGTGATGAAGACGATGCCGAGGATCGGCTGCCCGTTCGCCCCGGCCCACGCCGACCCGAGGATCGACAGGCCGGTGGTGACGTAGAACAGGGTCCCCCAGCGACGCCGACGACCGACGGTGTCCGCCTTCGATCCGACGAGGTAGCAGGCCACCAGCCCGACCAGCCACGGGATCGCCGCGACGAGTCCCACCTGCCAGCCGACGTCCTGCCCGAGCAGCGCGGAGACCTGCTGCGGCAGGTAGAACGTCGTGCCGTACACGGCGACCTGCAGGCAGAAGTAGATGATCGTGAAGTACCAGACGCGCCCGCTCGCCATCGCCTTCCAGATGCCCGTCGGCCCGTCGGCGCTGCGCGCGGTGTCCTCCCGCGCCATCGCCGCGGTGAGCGAGTCCTTCTCCCCCGGCTCCAGCCACTTCGCCTGCTGCGGACTGTTCGTCAGGAACACCAGGGCAGCGACGCCGGCGAGCACCGCGAGGATGCCCTCGCCGAAGAACATGACCTGCCAGCCGTGGAACGGGGTGGCCTGGTCGCCGAAGCTCAGCAGACCACCGGACAGGGGCGCTCCGATCATCTGCGAGAACGGCTGCGCCAGGTAGAAGATGGCGAACATCCGCACGCGCACCTTGTTCGGGAACCACTCGGACAGGTACATGATCACGCCCGGGAACAGACCCGCCTCGGTCACACCGAGGATGAACCGCAGGACGATGAACATCGTGTCGTTCGTCGTGAAGGCGAACAGCGCGGCGACGATGCCCCACGTGACCGCGATGCGGGCGAGCCAGAAGCGCGCCCCGAACCGCTTGAGGAGCAGGTTCGACGGGATCTCGAAGATCGCGTAGCCGATGAAGAAGATGCCGGCGCCGAGCGCGAAGGCCGCGTCGGAGATGCCGCGGTCGACGCTCAGCGCCTCTTCCGCGAAGCCGACGTTCGTGCGGTCGAGGAACGCGACGAAGTACAGGATGACGAGCATCGGCATGAGGTGCTTCGTCGCCTTGCCGATGGCCGACTTCAGGGCGGGGTCGTGGGTGGACCCCAGGGCGGGCAGGGATGAGGACACGGTCGCTCCTTTGCGAACACGGTTTCTGACTGGAGGCGCGGGTCGGCGCGCGCGGATCGGCGCGCGGTCCGCGGGTGGTTCCGTCTAGTGCATGTAGAGGCCGCCGTCGACGTTCAGGGTCTGGCCCGTCACGAACCCGGCGTCGGCGCTGATGAGGTAGGCGATCGCCGCGGCGATGTCCCGCGGCGTCCCGATGCGGGGCAGGACGCCGTCCGCTGCCATCTCGGCCTTGCGCTCTTCGGAGAGGGTGCCGCCCATGATGTCGGTGTCGATCGGCCCGGGGGCGATCGCGTTGACCGTGACGCCCTTCGGTCCGAGCTCACGGGCGAGGCCGCGGGTCAGGCCGATCACGCCGGCCTTCGCCACCGTGTACGGCGTCTTGCTGAAGGTGCCGCCGCCGCGCTGGGCGGAGACGGACGACAGGTTGACGATGCGCCCGTACCCGTTCCGCACCATCGACTCCGCCGCCCGCAGGCTGGCGAAGTGCACGCCGTCGAGGTTGATCGACAGCACCCGGTGCCACTCCCCCTCGGGCAGGTCGAGGTAGGCGTGCGCCGAGGACACCCCGGCGAGGTTCACGAGCGCGGTGACGGGCGGCAGCTGCGCCTCGATCGTGTCGAAGGCCGCACGGACGGCGGACTCGTCGGCGACGTTCGCGCCCGCGCCCACGGCCCGGACGCCGTGCTGCTCGCGGATCTCGGCGGCGACCTGCTCGCTCGCGGTCTGGTCGAGGTCGATGATCCCGACGTTCCATCCCGCCTCGGCGAGGTGGTGTGCGGTCGCCCGGCCGATGCCCCGAGGCGATGCCGCTCCGGTGAGGACGACGGTGTGGTCCTGGTTCTGCGTGTTCGTGGTCACGGTCGTTCCCGTCAGTGGATCGGTGCCGGGCCGAGCTCGTCGAGGACCTTCTGCATCGCGACGTACGCCTTGTTCCGGTAGGCCACGAGCTCCGGCGTCCGGTCGGCGGGCACCTCGAGGTACCCCGCGCCGGACTTCGTGCCGAGTTCGCCCGCGTCGACGTGCTGCTGCAGCGACGGCGGGGTGGCGAAGCGCTCGGGCCAGCGGGTCTGCAGCGACTCGAAGCAGAACGCGTAGACGTCGAGCCCCGCCATGTCGGCGATGGCGAACGGGCCGAAGAACGGCAGGCGGAACCCGAAGGTGGTCCGGACGATGGTGTCGATGTCGTCGGGGCTGGCGATGCCCTCGTCGGCGATCTTCGTCGCCTCCTCGAACAGCGCGTACTGCAGCCGGTTGAGCACGAAGCCGGTCGAGTCCTTCACCCGTGCCGACTGCTTGCCCGTGGCGGCGACGACGGCCTCGCCGACCTCGACCGCGTGCTCGTTCGTCGTCGGGTGCGGGATGAGCTCGACGCCGGGGATGAACGGCGCGGGGTTCGAGAAGTGCACCCCGAGGAACCGCTCGGGTCCGACGACGGCCTCGGCGAGGGACTCGATCAGGATCGTCGAGGTGTTCGAACCGATCACGGCGTCCGGACGGGCGGCCTCGCTGATGCGACGGAGGGTCGCGTGCTTGATCTCGAGCTTCTCCGGCACCGCTTCCTCGATGAAGTCGGCCGTGGCGACCGCTTCCTCAATGGACGCGGCGGCGCTGAGGTGCGCGTCGACGCGTGACACGGCGTCCGCAGGGAACAGGCCGTCCGCGACGAACTGCTCGGTCTCGGCGATGAGCCGGGCACGGTTGGACGCGGCGATCTCGGCGGAGACGTCCGCGATCCGGACGGTGTGGCCGGCGAGGGCGAGGACCTGGGCGATCCCGCCGCCCATGTAGCCGGACCCGACGACGGCGATGTCGAGGGTGCTCATCGTGTTGCTCCTTCGGTGGTGGTCGCCGCCGCTGCGTCGAGCTTCGTCGTCGCGAGGACGGAACGGATGTACTGCTGGTTGGTGGCGCAGACGCCGAGGCTGTCCCCGCCGTACTGCTCCGTCATGACGATCCCGCGGAACCCGTCGGCCACGGCGTCGCGGAGGACCTGGCGGTAGTTGATGAGCCCGGCCTCCATGGTGCTCGGCACGCTCGTCGCCCAGCTGCCGTCGCCGGCCTCGTCCCGCGTGTAGTTCTTCACGTGCAGGTAGTTCGTGACCGGCATGGTCTTGGCGAACAGCTCCCGCCAGTCCTCGACGGGACGGTGCAGGCGGATGAGGTTCGCGACGTCCGCGTTCAGCCCGACGGTGTCCAGGCCGATCTCCTCGATCAGCCGCACGGCGCTGTCGGCGGTGCCGAGGTAGGTGTCCTCGTACAGCTCGAGCGCCATCGGCAGTCCGACGGACGCCGCGTGCTCCCCGAGTTCGCGCAGTCGCGAGACGGCGGCGTTCCGGACCTCGGGGTCGTCCGGGTCCTTCGGGCCCTGCGCCGTCCAGAACCACAGGGCTGCGCGCTGGGCCTCGTTGAACGGCTGGTGCAGCCCGGTCGAGAACACCTGCATGCCCCACTCGGCCGCGGCGTCGATCGTGCGGTGGGCGTAGGCGAGGTTGTCCTCCTCGTGCCCGGGCTGGATGACGCTCTTGCGCTGCAGGTGCACCGACGGGATCCCGACGCCGTGGGCCTTCGCGATGGCGAACAGCTCGTCGCGCCGGGACCGCTCGAGGTCGGCGGGACGGATGTGGCTGTCCGCGAGCTCCGCGAGCGAGAACCCGACGGCCTCGATCTGCGCGAACACGTCGTCCCAGACCTCGGGGTCGGCGTCGTGGAAGGCGACCCCGTCGCGCGTGACCGGGGGGAACCCGTGGAGACAGGTGGCGATCGGCCAGGTGTCGGACGTCCAGGTGTCAGGGTTCCAGTCCTGGTCGACCCAGTCCTGTGGTGTGCTCACGGAATGCTCCCTCGCATGTCTCGGTTCGGCGGTGAACCTCTTTCCTATAGGAAAGATACTCGTGCGGAGACGAAACGCAACCCCGTGCGCGCTACCCGGCGTGCGAGGCGTCGGCGCGGGACCGCAGCCGGACGGCGTCGATGTGGTGCCGCATCGCCGCCACCGCCTCGGCCGGCCCCACGGCGAGCGCGTCGAGGACCGCCCGGTGCTCGTGCACGGCACGGTCGGTGTCGTCGCCGCCGCCCTCGACGATCTGCCGCATGCGGTGCACCCGGGTCGTGATGATCTCGGACATCTCCTCGAGGAACGGGTTCCGCGTCGCGTCGAAGACGAGCTGGTGGAACTGCCAGTCGCTCCGGAAGAACCGGGCCATCAGCTCCTCGGACGCGTCTGCTGCCCCGACCGCGGCGATCTCCTCGGCGACGGCCGCCTGCTCCTCGAGCGCGTGTGCCAGCCGGGCCCGCAGCGCGTCCACGTCACCGCGGGCAGCGAGGTCCACGGCGCCGCTCTCCACGATGAGCCGCGCGTCGAAGAGCGCCTCGAGCTGGTCCCCCGCGAGGGGCGGGGACACCCGGTACCCCTTGTTCGCCTCGCGCGTGACGAGTCCGGTGCGCTCCAGTTGCACCAGTGCCTCGCGCACCGGGGTGGGCGAGACGCCCAGGGTCCGGGCGAGGCCGTCGATCGACAGGCGCATGCCCGGTTCGACGTCGTGGCCCATCAGCACCTCGAGCACCCGGTCGTAGACGCGGTCCCGCAGGCCGAGCTGCGTGATGCGTTCGCTCCCGAAGCCGGGCATCGTGCTGGACATGCCTCGATCCTAGAGAATCGAGGAATCAGTACAGGGCGTCGATGCCCATCAGGTCACCGAGCCCGAGCGTGCGCTGGCCGACCTCGCAGGTCGTCGACGCCGGCTTCATGACCAGACCGCTGTTCTGCGCGGTGTGTCCGAGTCCGAAGGCGTGCCCCCACTCGTGCGTGGCCACTCCCCGGAGGTCGTACCGGGCGCCGGCGCACGTCGAACTCGCCGACCAGGCGGCCGTGGTCGAGTACCGCTGGTCGACCTCGATGGCCACCCCGGACCGCGACCAGACACAGGTCACCGCGAGCGTCCCGGTCTTGAGGGGCCCCCACCCGATGACGCTCGTCCCGCTCGACGCTCCGCAGCCGCCGGTCGCGCTGACCGCGATCGGCTCGGTGGTGTTGCCGACGAGCCGCTCGGCCGCCGCCGACGTGACGGACTTCCCGCACGCCGAGATCGCTCCGGTCCACGCGTCGGCACCGGCGCGGATCACCGGCGCGACGGCCGCCTTCTGGCCGGACGTGTTGTAGCTCCAGGAGACCGGTGCGGTCCACCGGAACCCGAGCTTGGTGTACGTCTTGTTGCCGCAGCTCGACGCGGCCTTCACGGCGACCGCGGAGGTCGCGGCGTGCGGCGACGCCACGGGACGGGCCGCGGCTTGTTGCAGTCGGATGGCCGCGGGCGAGCCGGACCACGCGTGGTCGATCCGCACCGCGAGTCCGGCGCGTCCGGCGTTCGTGACGGAGACGTCGCCCGGGTCACCGGCTCCGGTCGACGCCACCGGCAACGCGGAGACCGTCGTGCCCGCGCGGGGCACCACGAACCGACGACCGTCCGGGAGCACCACGGTGCCCGAGGACACCGTGCAGCCGCCGGCGAGCTCCGCGACGGTGATCCGGTCGCCGCGGCAGGTCGGCACCGCGTCGGCCGACGCTCCGCCCACCGACGTGACGACGACCGCGGTCACCGCGATCCCGAGTGCGACCGCCCCTGCGGTCACGGAAGACATGCGCACGATCCGACCCTCCTGGTCCCCTGTGCCCGGGCAGTCCCTTGCCCGACGCAGTCAGTGTGCGGAGCGGCCGTCGGCAGGGTCAACCCCCCGAAGTGGCCTGTGCGAACGCGGGTCGGATGTGCTGTCCGGCAGGATCGGTGCATGGGATCACGCTCCGTCGTCGTCATCGGTTCGGGCATCGCCGGCGCCGCCACCTTCTTCGCCCTCGCCCGCCGCGGCACCGACGTCACGCTCGTCGACGACGGTGCGGTCGGGCAGGCGACCGCGGCGAGCGCCGGGATCCTGCAGCCCTGGTCGTCCGCGATCGACGGCCCGTTCGCGGACCTGTACGTCCGCGGCGCCGCGTTCTGGCCGGAGGTCCTGGCACGTCTGGCGGAGGTCGGCGTCACGCAGACCGGTCACCGGCGGAGCGGTGCCCTCGTGGTGAACGCGGACCCCGCGGCGGTCGACGCGGCCGAGGAGCGGGTGGGACGGCGCCGGGCGGCGGACCCTGACGTGGTCGGCCGGGTCGAGCGCATCGGTGGTGACCGCGCTCGAGGACTGTTCCCGCCGCTCGCGACCGGACTCGACGCCCTGTGGATCGAGGGCGGCGGTCGGGTCGACGGGCGGACTGTCCGCGATG
This sequence comes from Curtobacterium sp. 1544, assembly GCF_040544915.1. Taxonomy (NCBI): domain Bacteria; kingdom Bacillati; phylum Actinomycetota; class Actinomycetes; order Micrococcales; family Microbacteriaceae; genus Curtobacterium; species Curtobacterium sp. 1544. The sequence continues at coordinate 98,732 of NZ_JBEPKX010000005.1, read as the reverse complement.
CGCTCGTCGAGGCCGGTCGGCGACACGGCGGGACGACGGTCACGGCACACGCGGCGCTCCTCGACGACGGACGCGTGCGGTTCGGCGACCGGACGGAGGACCCCGACGCGGTCGTCCTCGCCGGCGGTGCCTGGACGAACGACCTGCTCGGGGCCCTCGGCGTGCGGGTCCCGGTGGCGCCGCAGCGCGGACAGATCACGCACCTGACCCTGCCCGGGGTGGACACCACGCACTGGCCGTCCGTGCACCCGCTGTCGCACCACTACCTCGTCGCGTTCGACGGGTCGCGCGTCGCCGTGGGTGCGACCCGCGAGACCGGCAGTGGCTTCGATCCCCGGGTGACGGCGGCCGGGCAGCTCCAGGTGCTGCGGGACGCACTGTCCATCGCGCCGGGGCTCGCCGACGCGACGATCCTGGAGACCCGTGTCGGCCTCCGTCCGCTTGCCGACGACACGATGCCGATCGTCGGGGCGGTCCCGGGGCACGACGGCCTCTTCGTCGCCACCGGCTACGGCGCAGCGGGACTCACGATGGGCCCGTTGCTCGGCGATGCCCTCGCCCGCCGCGTCCTCGGTGAACCGGCCCCGGAGCTCGACGCCCTGCCCCAGGCACGGTGACGCCCGCGCCACTCCGCTCGATCAACATCCCGAAGTTGTCCGTCCACTCGTCCAGGTTCCATGTTCGGACCGCGCCACGACCGGAGATCGTTCGCGATGCCGTTGATCTTCCGAGGCCGGTGGGCAGCTTTCGACTGTGAACTGGGGTCCGCCACTTCAGGCCTTCATGCCGGCAGGGATGACCCCGGTCTGCTACGTCCGGTGCGGTCAGAACTCGATCCGGAAGACAAGATCGCCGAAATCGACGTCACCAATTCCGTCGCTGCAGTGGAAACGGAAACTCGTTCCGCTCTGCTCCACCCACATCCCGAAGTTACCCGTCCACGCGTCCTCGGCTCCGTGTCGAGTTCGCCAGACGTTCCACACACGAAGGCGCTGCAATCGAGACCGGTCGCTCACTCCGAATTCGATCAACTCGGGTGCAGTATCGCTCCATAATCGAATGTCGTTCGCGGTTGCACCGTTCACCTCGAGCGGAGACCCCGACGACGCAAGGGCGACTCCCTGAGCACGCTCGCCAGCAACGGATTCGAACTGGACCCGACCACGGTCCGCCGGAACGGGCAAATCGTAGATCGCCCACACCGTGCGGCCGTCCATCTCCAAGGACGGTGCCGCCGCTTGCTGGAATCGCTCCTGCATGAGAAGAGTCATACGAATCCCCTTTAGTAGTTCACGTATCGGAACGGGTCGACCTGTGCATGCTCCTGAGGCCACCGCGGAACGAACTCGGTGCCGCCGTCGCGCTGCGGGACCGGTTCATGACTCAGCTCCATGGACTCCATGTCGCCCTTCTGGAAGTTGAAGCGTTGCGGCGCCTTGCCCGCCTTCATCCGAGCCAGGTTGTCCGGGGTGCGTGCATACCCCTCGTACTCGGGATTGGCTGCCTCATTCTTCCACGTGCGCTGCCTGACGGTGCTCCAAGAGGGCTTGTTTCCGGCCTTCGTGACTGCGTTCACGTCGTCTCCAAGCTTCCATCCGCGCGTGGAGGCGGCCACGCCGTCCGTTGCGGCCGCCTCACCGGCGCCTGCCGCTCCCGTCTCGACGGTGGCGGAAGCTGCTGCGTCAGCCGTCAACGCCGCCGATTCGCCGGCGACGACCTCGGGGACAGCCGCAGCACAGATTCCTTCTGTGGCGACGACGCAAGCAAACAGGAGCACGCCGAGGGCCACCGCTCCTTCGAAGAGCACCCACTTCTCCGGCGTGCTCGCCGTCGACTTCTTCGGCGGCGGTGGTGCGATGCCGATGCCACAGGTTCCTCCCCACGTGCAGCTCGGCGCGTGTGACGACGCTGCCGTGGCGCGATGCGGGGTCCAGCCCGTGTAGGAGCTCGCGCGACTCGTGGCGGGTCGTGTTGACGGCCGGGTCGAAGCGACCGCCGCAGCGACGGCCGACCCGACGATCGCCTTGACGACCTTATTGACGGCCTTGATCAGGGCGCAGAGCCATTTCGGACACATGCCGCTGACGTCCGGGTTCGAGATCGGGTTGTTCCCGCTGTAGCTGTACCCGTTGTTCTGCTGAGGCTGGTCGGGGTTGAGCACTGCGTCGACGGAGAGGAACCGCCCGAGGGACGCATCGTAGGCCCGTGCGCCGCCGACAACCAGCAGATCAGGATCGTCATCAACCACGATGCGGCGTTCGATGGGACGGCATACCACGCACTGGGGACGGACGAGAAGCCGAGCACCGGCGGCCTCCGGGTCGGCAGTGCGGTCTCGAGCGGAGGACCGTCGGACACCTGGAACGGGAGCATTGCCATGCCGACGATCACGCAGGGCGTCGCGACGATGACCCAGCTCCGGCTCTACGCAACCGAGGGCTCGTACACGTACTGATCCCGCTCGGCATCAGGGCACCTGCAAAAACCGCGGCGCCCCACGGTCCCGCAGCCGGAACCCGAGGTGCTGGTACAGCCCGATCGCCCCGGTGTTCCCGGCGGCCGCGTGCATGAGCGGCATCTCACCGCGCTGCCGGATGCCGTAGGCGACGTCGAGCACCAGGCGCCGACCGAGCCCCTGCCCGCGGAACTCGGCGTCCGTGCACACGGCGCTGATCTCGGTCCACCCCGGCGGGTGCAGGCGCTCCCCGGCCATGGCGATCAGGCGGCCCTCGCGCCGGACGCCGACGTAGCGCCCGAGCTCGATCGTGCGCGGCAGGAACGGTCCGGGCTTGGTGCGGGCGATGAGCTCGAGGATCTCTGGGACGTCGTCGGGCGTGAGTTCGACGGTCTCGGAGTCCGGAGCGCCCTCGATGTCCTCGCCGGTGAGCTGCACGCCGCCGGCGCTCTCGACCGCGGGCCACCCCTCGGGGACCACGGCCGACGCACCGACACCGAAGACCGCACCGGAGCCGAGCAGCGTCCGGACGTCCTCCCAGTCCTCGGCGGTGGGTCGTTCCGGGATCCCGGTCCACACCGACACGTCGGGCAGGTACCGCGCGATCTCCCCGCGGCGTTCGGCGAACCGGGCGTGCGCGCCGTTGAGCGAGGCCAGCGCGGGGTTGTCGAGCAGCCGGGTCGGGGTGCCGTCGTCCGCGATGGTGAGGTCGAGGGCCCGGACGGCCTCACCGCGTGCGTCACCCCCGCGGAACCCGAGGTCCTCCAGCCGGCGACGGTCCCCGTCCGCCCACCCGGTGGTGTCGGCGACGACGGCCGCGGCGTAGCGGTTGCGCGCCCCGTCCACGACGTCGCCGACGTCCGCCGCGGTGGTCAGCAGGACCTCTCCGGGTCGGGTCAGGTCGGTCGTCGGGGCGTCGGTCGTCGGGGCGTCCATCCTGCGACTCCGCGAGCGTCCGACGGCGCATCGTTGCACCACGTGACGGCGGCGCCCGCACCTCGCACAGTGCGACGTGCGCTCCAACACCGTGCGAGGCTCACAGCAGTGTGGGAGCCACTTCACCCCGCACACTGCGCGGGACCTCGCACACTGCGGCACGCGGCACGCGGCAGGCGGCACGCGGCACCGCCCGCTACCGCAGGCGCGCCGCCAGGAACGTCACCATGCGCCGCACGAGCTCCGCGCGCGAGGACGCTCGCCGGTACTCGTGCCCCTCGCCCGCGAGCTCGAAGTACTCCACGTCGTGCGACCGTCCCCGCAGCGCCGCGACGACCTGGTGCGCCTCACCGATCGGCACGTTCGTGTCGAGTTCACCGTGCACGACGAGCAGCGGCGCGGTGACGTCGTCGATCGCCCGCATCGGCGAGAGCGAGTCGAGCAGTGCGGCGTCGTCCACGGGGTGCCCGTACTTCGTGGCGGCTGCCGATGCGATCCACGGTTCGGTGTCCCGGTAGAACGTCGCGAAGTCGCTCATCCCGCACACCGCGACGCCGGCGGCGAAGACGTCCGGGGTGAACGCCAGCGACGCGAGGGTGGCGTACCCCCCGTACGACCGGCCCTCGACGGCGACCCGGGAACGGTCCGCGTACCCGTTCGACACCAGGAACCGTGCGCAGTCCACGACGTCGGCGAGCGCGTTCCAGCGCAGCGCGAGGTCGTCCGCGTGCACGAAGTCCCGCCCGTACCCGCTGGAGCCGCGGATGTTCGGTGCGAAGACCGTGACGCCCGCGGCGGCGAGCGCCTGGTGCTGCGGCGAGAAGGTGGGTCGCTCCTGCGACTCCGGTCCGCCGTGCAGGTGCAGCATCGCTGCGCGGCCTGGAGGCGCGGCACCGGCATCGGGGTCGCCGCCGGTCGACGACACGGTCGGCTCCACGGCCCGGTACAGCCAGCCGGTGAGCTCCAGTCCGTCACGCGCGGCGAACCGCTCGAGGGTCGGCTCCACCAGCGGCACGTCGGGGAGCTCCGGCACGTCGGTGACCCGGCTCCACGTGAGCGCGTTCGTGTCGAGTCGCCAGAGTTCGCGCGGCCGGGTGGGGCCCTCGACGGCGAGGATGACGCTCCGCCCGTCGCGGCTGAGGACCGGGTCGGTGACGACGTACCCGGGCAGGTCCGGCACCGGGGTGCGCGAGGCGTCGTGGGTGTTGATGAGGTCGAGTTCGCTCCGGCCGTCGACGTTCCAGACGAGCAGGAGCGTCCGACCGGCGTCGTCGGCGTCGAGGTACTCGAGCTCCGCGTCGGCGCGCTCGATGATCCGGCGGGCCTGTCCGCGCCACCCGTGCGGTCCGACCGGCTGCGCGACGAGTCCGCGGCGGGGCAGTCCGGCCTCGGTCGCGACGTAGGCGACGAGCGGGCTGGTCTCGCTCGCGGGCGATGGACGGAGGAACGCGACCTCCGCCGAGCCGTCCGGCGGATCGGTCAGCAGCGCCTGGCTCTCGTCGGTCAGCCGGTCGACCACGACGACGAACTCGTGGCCGCGTTGCCCGTCCCGGAGCACGACGAGTCGTTCCTCGACGGAGAGGTCGAGGATGTGGATGAGCTCCCCGACGGCGAGGTCGTCGCGGTCGCCGGAGACCGGGTCGACGAGGTACGAGCGTGCGGGCTGCTCGGGTTCGGTGGAGGGCAGGGTGATGACGACCCGGTGCCCGCTGCGGCTCCACGGTCCGAGTTCGGCGTGCTGGTACCGCGAGCCGGCGATCTGCGCGGCGTCGGTGCCGTCCGGCCGGACCACCCAGACCTGCTGCTTCACGCCGCCGTCGGTCGCGATCGCCACGGCGAGCCACTCCCCGTCGGAGGACCACGTCACCCGGATCACCGGGTCGTCGGACAGTCGGATCCGGACCGGCTCGGACGGAGCGCCGTCGACGACGACGTCCTGCACGAAGACCTCGGGGCTGCCGTGCCGGTCGCTGACGAACGCCACCCGGCGCGCGTTGCGCGTCATGGTGGGTCCCCACGATCCCCAGGCCGCGACGAGGCGCTCGCCCAGGCCGACCGCCTGCTCGACGCGGGCCGACGACCCGACGCGATCCGCGCCTCCAGTCCGCACCGTCGACCCGCTCACCGCACCCCCTGGTGCTGCAGCCACATCTCGATCAGGCCGAGCTGCCAGAGCGCGTTGGCGCCGATCTCGGTCCGTGTGCTGTTCGGGTCCTGGAGCATCCGCTCGACCGTACCCGGGTCGAAGAGCCCGCGTTCGCGCGCCTCCGGGGCGTGCAGCGCCTGCCGGACGCGCTCCAGGTAGGGGCCTTCGAGCTGGCGGATCGCCGGCACCGGGAAGTACCCCTTCGTCCGGTCGATGACGGCGTCGGGCACGATGCCGCGCGCCGCACGCTTCATGACACCCTTGCCGCCGTCCGCCAGCTTGAGCGACGGCGGGATCGCGCTCGCGAACTCGACGAACTCGTGGTCGAGGAACGGCACGCGCGCCTCGAGCCCCCACGCCATCGTCATGTTGTCGACGCGCTTCACCGGGTCGTCGACGAGCATCGTCATCGTGTCGCTGCGGAGCGCGGCGTCGACGCTGGTCTCCGCTCCCGGGACCGCGAACGAGGCGTCCACGAACGCCGACGGGGTGTCGTCGTCGCTCCGCCAGCGCTCCCCGAGCAGCGGCTGGAGCGCCGGCCAGCGCCGGTCCATGAACACCGAGCGGTAGGCCTCGGCGGCCTGGTCCCGTGGGACGGACGCGAGCGGCGGGTACCAGCTGTACCCGCCGAGCACCTCGTCCGCGCCCTGGCCGGACTGCACGACCTTGACGTGCTGCGAGACCTCCTGGGACAGCAGGTAGAACGCGACGCAGTCGTGGCTGACCATCGGCTCGCTCATCGCCTGGATCGCCCCGTCGATCCCGTCGAGCAGGCGCGACGAGGGGATGCGGATGCGGTGGTGGTCGGTGCCGAAGTGCCGTGCGACCTCGTCGGAGTACTCGAACTCGTCGCCGGACTCCCCGCCCGCCGACTCGAAGCCGATGCTGAACGTCGCGAGGTCCTGCTGCCCGGCCTCGGCGAGCAGCGCCACCACGAGGGACGAGTCGATGCCGCCGGACAGCAGCACGCCGACCGGCACGTCGGCGACCATGCGACGCTCGACGGCGGTGCGGAGCTTCTCGGTGAAGCCCTCCTGCCAGTCCTGGTCGCTCCAGTCGGCCTTGGCCGGGTCGCGCTCGAAGCGGGGCTCCCAGTACGTGGTGTCGCGGAACGCACCGGACGGCTCGACCACCCGGACGGTGGCGGGTGGCAGCTTGCCGACGCCGGACAGGATCGTCCGGGGTGCCGGGACGATGGAGTGGAAGGTCATGTACGACGCGAAGGCGACCGGGTCGATGGACGTGTCGACGCTGTGCCCACCGCCGTCGCCGGCACCCGCGTTCCCCGCCAGGATCGCCGGCAGGGAGCTCGCGAAGCGCATCCCGCCCGGGACCTCGGCGACGTAGAGCGGCTTGATGCCGAGCCGGTCACGGGCGAGCACGAGCCGACCGCTCGCGTGCTCCCAGATCGCGATCGCGAACATGCCGATCAGGTGGTCGACGAACGCGGTGCCCCACTCGGCGTACGCGGCGACGATCACCTCGGTGTCCGAGGTCGAGTCGAACGTGTGCCCCTTGCCGTGCAGCTCGTCGCGGAGCTGCCGGTAGTTGTAGACCATGCCGTTGTAGGCGATCGTCAGCCCGAGCCGCGGGACCACCATCGGCTGCGCTCCGGCCGTGGACAGGTCGACGATCGACAGCCGGCGGTGCCCGAGCGCCACCGGCCCGCGTGCCCACAGTCCGTCGCCGTCCGGACCGCGGTGCCGCAGACACCCGGTCATCCGGGCCACCGCGCCGACGTCCGGGGACGTCCCGTCGAACCGGATCTCGCCCGCGAGTCCACACATCAGCTGTCTCCCTCGGTGGTGCCGGACCCGGTCGCGGGAGCGCCGAGGATCCACGTGTCCTTGGCGCCGCCGCCCCGCGACGAGTTCACGACCATGCTGCCCTCGGGTGCGACGCGGGTGAGCGCGACGTCGGCGAGGTGGGTGTCGTCCGGGCCGGTCCCCGTGACGTACACGAAGGCGCGGAGGTCGACGTGCCGGGGATCGAGCCCCGCCGGCCCGATCGTCGGGTGCGAGGAGAGCTGCACGACCTCCTGGCCGACCCAGCCCGCGGGGTCGGCAGCGATCGCGCGACGTCGCTCGGCGACCTCGGGGGCGCTCGCGCTCGGTCCGATGAGGACGTCCCTGCCGCCCTCGCCGTCGACCGGCTTCGTGACGAGTTCGCCGACGCGGTCGAGCACGGAGAGCCGTTCGCCCTCGATGCTCGTGCGGTAGGTGGGCACCGAGTCGAGCAGGGGCTTCTCTTCGAGGTAGTACCAGATGAGGTCGGGCACGTTGACGTACATCGCCTTGTCGTCGACGAGCGCGTTGCCGGGGGCGTTGGCCAGGTGCACCCGTCCGGCCTCGGCCGCGTCGATGATCCGGGCGCCCAGGTCCGGCATGCGCTCGGTGGTCAGGGCGCTCGCGTCCCGGTCGATCCGGAGGTACAGCCCGTCCAGGACCTCACCGGTCGCCGCGACGACGACGTGGCCGTCACGGACGTCCAGGTCGGTGTCGGCCAGGAGGCGCAGCCCGGCTCCGTCAGCCAGCCTGCGGTGCTCGAACCACGCGCCGGCGGCGGGGCCGTCGCTGATCAGCGCGATCACCGGGTCCGGGTTGCCGGTGACGGCGGTCGCGTTGGTCCGCAGGGTGTCGCGGAGGCGCCCGGTGACGCTCGCCGGGTCGCGCAGGTTCGCGGGACGCGGGGCGTCCGGCACCACGTCGTCCATCAGCTCGCGGAGGGCCATGCCGTACGCGACGCCGGAGGGCGACCGGACGTTGTCCTCGAGGACACGCCACCCGCCGAACTCGTTCCGGACCAGGTCGAAGCCCATCACCGGCGCACGGACGGCCGATGCGGGGAGGCGTGACGCGTCCGGGTCCCAGCCGTTCGCACCGACGAACTGGTGCGCGTCCATCGCACCGTCCGCGACGATCCGCTGCTCGCCGTACGCGTCGCGGAGGAACAGCTCGACGGCACGGGCCCGCTGTGAGAGGCCGGCGGCGAGCTGACTCCACTCGTAGGCGCTGATCGTCCGCGGGACGAGGTCGCACCCGAAGGCCTGGACGCCGCCGTCGACCACGAACCCGACCTCGTGCTCGCGGGTCCAGGCGTCGCGGGCGGCGCACCGGTCGATCGTGGTCTCGGCGTCCCAGTCGCGGAAGAACAGGGCGAGGTCCCGGAAGGCCGGGCGCGGTCGGGCACCGGGACCGACCGCCTCGTCGCCGGCGCGGACGCGGTACGACGGCAGGGTCACGGTCGGGTGCTCGGTGCGGCCGGAGGGGGTGCCGGCGGTGTCCTCGACGACCGACGCCACGACGTCGTCGAGCTCGCCGCGCTCGGCGTACGCGGTCCGCTGCCGGTCGGTGGAGTTGCCGCGGGCGAGGGTGTCCTCGGCGAGCTCGGCCACCGTGCCCCAGTCGCCGAGCTCCTCGAGCTCCGGGCGCAGGCGGGAGACGAGCTGCCGGACGGCGGTCTCGGCGGGGAGCCGCTCCGGGTGCTGGCCGAGCCCGAGCAGTTCGCCGGTCAGGCCACCACGCGCCGCCTGCCACATCGCGGCCCGGTGCAGGGGCTCGCTGCGGGGGTGCCACTCGGCCCCGGACTCGACCGCCTTCTCGGCCTTCCGGACGGCCGCCCGGAACAGCCCGGCGATCAGGACGGCGTCGTCGACGATCGGCGTCGCGTCGCAGACCCGGAGCTCGAGCGTCGGCGCGTGCGACGAGGGTCGGACGTCGAAGTACGCCATCTTCTTGTCCGCGATGACCCCGGACGCGATGAGGTCGTCGAGCACCTTGTCGTACTCGGCGGCGTCGGACACCCGCCCGAAGCTGCCGGCGGACGGCCAGCGCTGCCAGATGATGCTGCGGAACGACGAGTAGCCGGTGTCCTGCCCGTTCCAGAACGGACTCGACGCACTGAGCGCCAGCAGCACCGGCAGCACGGGGGCCACCCGCTGGGCGATCTGCACCGCCAGGTCGCGGTCGCTGACCCCGACGTGCACCTGCAGGCCGCAGATGAGCTGTTCGTCGACGAGCATCCGGTACTGCTCCTGCATGCGACCGTAGCGTCCGCCGCTCGTCAGCTCGAAGTCGGCGTACTCGGAGCGCGGTGCGGTGCCGGCCGCCGCGATCGTGACACCCGCGGGGGCGATCGCGGCGCTGAGCTCCTGGCGGAGGTCGACGATCACCCGTCTGAGGTCGTCGAGGGTCCGCACCACGGGGGTGTTCGTCTCGATGGTGGTCCGCTGGAGTTCCGCGCCGAAGCGATCGGCGGGCAGCTTGGGCAGAAGGCGCGGGGCCTTCGCGGAAAGTCGGCCGGACTCGAGGTCGATGAGGTGCAGTTCTTCCTCGGCGCCGAGCGTCAGCTCTGCACTCATGGCTGGAACCTACCGTCGCCACCATCGGTTCCGCCCGGACCGCCGCCGATCTTCGCATGTTCGAAACACGGGGTACAGCGGTGCTGTGAGCGTCGGTACGCCGGCACGTAGGAACGAAGGATGCCCACCACCGTGTTCTGCCTGCACGCCCTCGGCTCGAGTTCCGAGGAGTTCGTGGGCCTCCGCACCCGCCTCGCCGGCACGCTCGACCTCGTCGGGATCGACCTGCCCGGCTTCGGGACGAGCACCGCCGCCACCGGCACGACCGTCGAGGAGATGGTCGTCCTCGTCGAGCGGGCGATCGGTCGCAGCGGCGTCACCGAGTGGGCGCTCCTCGGGCACTCGATGGGCGGCAAGGTCGCGTCCGTGGTGGCGTCCCGCACCGTCGACGGGACGAACGGCCTGTTCGGGCTCCGGGCCGTGGTGCTGCTCGCCGCCTCGCCGTTGTCGCCCGAGCCGATGGACGAGGAGCGCCGCGCCACCATGCTCGCGTGGGCGGCCGACGGCGAGATCGGACCGGACGAGGCCGAGGCCTTCGTCGACGCGAACACCGCGTCCCGCCTGGCACCCGAACCGCACGCCACCGCCGTCCATGACGTACAGCGCGCCGTGCCGCAGGCCTGGACCGACTGGCTCGTCCGCGGCAGCCGTGAGGACTGGTCGACCGTGTTCCCCGCCAACCCCGTGCCCGCGCTCGTGCTCGCCGGCGCCGAGGACGGCGACCTCGGACCAGACGCCCAGCGCTCCGTGAACCTGCCGCACTGGGGTGCCGGGGAGTTCGACATCGTCTCCGGGGCGGCGCACCTGCTGCCGTGGGAGCAGCCGGACGAGGTCGCCGACCGCATCCGCGACTTCTGGCGCCGACGGGTCGACCACGGCCCTGTCGTCCCCGCGGACACCGCCCGGGTGATCGCCTCCCCGCGGGTGAGCGCCCGCACCCGGGGGATCCTCGCCGTCCGCTCGCTGCCCGACGCCCCCGACCGCGAGCCCCGTGCCCTCACCCGCGGGCAGCTCGACACCCTCCGGGCCCTGGCGCGCGTCGTCGTGCCGCAGCCCGGCGACCGGCCGATCGACCTCGCGCTGCGCGTCGACGACCAGCTCGCCGACGGGCTCGGCGACGGCTGGCGACCGGACGGACTGCCCGCCGACGTGGACGCCTACCGAGCAGGGCTCGACGCACTCCAGGCGGATGCGACCCAGGGCGACGACCACCTCGCCGACGTCCTCGCGTCGATCGACGCGGGCGAGTACACGCCGGCGTCGGGCCGCCTGGACTCTGGTCAGCTGCAGGCCTGGGCCGAGGACGCCGCCGTCGACCTGGCGAAGCAGTGGATGGCGCACCCCGCGACGATGGCCGCGGTCGACTACGACGGGTTCGCCAACGGCGGTGACGGGCTCCGCAAGCAGGGCTTCCTGCTGCTCCGAGCGGACGAACGCGAAGCATGGGAACCGACGGGAGCCGCACGATGAGACTCGACCACCAGCGCCAACACAGCGAAGACGAGGTCGTCGACGTGGTCGTCGTCGGCACCGGAGCCGGCGGTGCGCCACTCCTCGCCAGCCTCGCACGCAAGGGTCTGAGCGTCGTCGCGCTCGAGGCCGGTCCGAACACCGAGCCGGACGACCACACCCCCGACGAGGTCGAGGCTCCAGGCGACATCAACTGGATGGACGAGCGGATCAGCGGCGGGAGCGCACCGACCGCTTTCGGGCCGAACAACAGCGGCACCGGTGTCGGCGGCTCCACCCTGCACTGGGGAGCGTTCACCCCGCGGCCGAACGCGCACGACATCCGGCTCCGCACCGATTCCGGGCAGGGCGAGGACTGGCCGATCGACCACGCCGAGCTCACCGGCTGGATCGAGCAGGTCGAGCACGACGTCGGCGTCGCCGGTCCCGCGCACTACCCGTGGGACCCCGCCCGTCGCTACCGGATGGGACCGCCGGCCCGGAACGCCTCGTCCGACATGATGATCCGTGGCGCCGCAGCCGTGGGCATCACCGCGACCGACGCCCCCGTCGGCCTCACCACCGAGGACCGGCACCAGGAGCACCACGGCCTCCGGCAGGCCTGTGTCGCGTGCGGTTCCTGCCACCAGGGTTGCCGGAACGGCGCGAAGGTGTCGATGGACACCACGTACCTGCCGACCGCGGTGGCGTTCGGTGCCGAGATCCGCGCCGAGGCGTTCGTGCACGGAATCGAACTCGACGCGCGCGGCGAGGTCGAAGCGGTCGTGTACCGCCAGGGTGGTCGCGACCACCGGCAGCGCTGCCGGGCGCTCGTGCTCGCCGCCGGCGGGATCGAGACGCCCCGACTCCTGCTGCACACCGGGCTCGCGAACAGCAGCGGGCAGGTCGGCCGGAACTTCACGGCGCACGGCGCCACCCAGGTCTGGGCGACCTTCGACGAGTCGATGCGGTCGTACCGCGGGTACCCGTCGTCGATCATCACCGAGGACTTCGTCCGACCGGCGGACGCGGACTTCGCGGGCGGCTACCTCATCCAGAGCCTCGGCGTGCAGCCCCTGACCCTCGCGACGACGCTCGTGCGGGGTGGCGGGCTCCGGGGCGCCGAACTCGTCCGCGCGCTGCAGGACTACCCGCGGATGGCCGGCGTCGGCATCAACGCCGAGTGCCTGCCGTACGACGACAACCGCCTGGTCCTCGCCGACGAGGTGGACGCCAACGGGGTGCCGAAGGCCCGTGTGACGTTCTCCCCGGGCTCGAACGAGGAGGCGATCACCCGCCACGCGGTCCGCACCATGACGGCGATCGTCGAAGCCGCCGGCGGCAAGGACGTCCGTGTCCTCGACCGGACGGCGCACACCGTCGGCACCGCCCGGATGGGGACGGACGCGGGGAACTCGGTCGTGGACGACGCCGGTCGGTCGTGGGACGTGCCGAACATGTGGATCGTCGACAACTCGGTCTTCCCGAGCTCCCTCATCGCGAACCCGGCGCTGACGATCATGGCGCTGTCGCTCCGCACCGCCGACCGGCTGCTCCGCACTGGACGGTGAAGTATCACGTAGGCTGATCGCGGGAGGATCCCACCGCCGGGTGGTGCTCCCGGGCAAGGGTGAAGCCCACCACCGCGCCAACGGTGATGGGCTTCGCTTGGCTCTCCGAGTGGAAAGCCGAGGACGGACAAGACGTCCCCGAGACTCAACGCCCGGGTCCAGTGTGATCGAGCTCCGGGCGTCAGCCGCGTGTCCGGGTCAAGCGCCGGTTGAGCGCCCCGTTCAGCAGCGCGACGAGCAGCCCCACCGCGAACACCAGCGTCCCGAAGCACAGCACCTGCGGCGGCATCCCGGCCTTCGCGGCGCCGTACACGAACAGCGGGAACGTGACGGAGGGCCCGGCGACGAACGACGTGATCACGTAGTCGTCGATCGACATCGCCAGCGCCAGGAGTCCCGCAGCGAGCATGCCCGGTGCGAGCAGTGGCAGGGTGACGAGCCGGAACGCCTGGAACGGCGTCGCGCCGAGGTCGCCCGCGGCCTCCTCCAACGCCCGGGAGGTCCCAGCGATCCGCGCCCGGAGCACCACCACCACGTAGGCGACGTCGAACGCGACGTGCGTCAGCAGCACGGTGAGGAACCCGGTGCCGAGGCCGATCGACAGGAAGAACGACAGCGACGCGGACCCGACGACGATCGACGGTGCCGCGATGTCCGCGAAGACGACCGCGTTGACGGCACCACGCCCGAAGAACCGGTAGCGCTCGAGGGCCAGGGCCAGCGGCAGCCCGATCGCGACGGAGATCAGTGCCGCCAGGAAGGCGATGGCGACCGAGGTGACGAACGCCTGGCCGAGTCCGGAGACGTTCACGAGGTTCGCGTACCAGTACGTCGTGAAGCCGTTCCAGGCGAACGACAACCGGTTCGTCGGGGCGTCGTTGAACGAGTACACGATCATGTAGACGATCGGCACCAGGGTGATGGCGATGACCACCCAGTACACGATGGCGAGCCACGGCCCGCGCCGGTTCACGCCGTGCCGGCCGGGCAGCCGACCGGTCACTCCGGTGACGGGCGACGTCGGGGCGCTGGACGAGCGGGTTGGTGCGACGGCGGTCATACGAGGTCCTCGAGGTCGTCGGTGCCGGACACACGGGCGTAGATGAACAGGATGATGCCGAGCACGACCATGAGCACGGTCGAGAGCGCGGCGGCGACGTTGTACTGCTGGTTGCCGGAGTAGGCGTCCTGGATCGCCTGGCCGATCGTGTACGTGTTCGTGCCGCCGAGCAGCGCCGAGTTCACGGGGTCCCCCACGCAGTCGATGAACACCAGCAGCACCCCGGCGAAGATGCCGGAGCGGGACAGCGGGAGGGTGGTGTGCCAGAACGCGCGGAACTTCCCGGCGTACAGGTCGTTCGCGGCCTCACCGAGTCGGGGATCGATGCGCTCGAGCGCCGCGTAGATCGGCAGCACCATGAACGCCAGGTCGTTGTACGCGTCGCCGAAGATGACCGCGCCGCCGGTGCCGAGGATGTGGAAGTCCTTGCCGGCGATCCCGATCCCCTGCAGGAAGGTGACGACGGGCCCCTGCGACGCGAGGACGAAGGCCCACATGTCGGTCCGGATGATGAACGACACCAGGAAGCTGACGAACACGAGCATGAGCAGCGGGTTCTTCCACCGCGGTGACACCCGGAACGCGATGAAGTACGCGACCGGGTAACCGACGATGATGGTCACCAGTGTCGCAGCGAAGCCGTACCAGAGCGATCGGAGCAGGAAGGTGAGGTACGGCACCTGCGGGTCGACGAACAGTGACGAGTAGATGCCGAAGTTCCACGTGAACGTGTAGCCGTCGTCCGGGTTGCCCGACATGAGCGAGACGATGAGCCCCGACACGAGCGGGATGACGAAGAACACGCAGAGGTACGCGGTCCCGACCAGGGCGAGCAGGAACGGTGTGCTCCGACGTCGGCCCCGCCGGACCGGCACGGAGGGCGGCGCGCCCACCGACAGGGCCGTCACGACTGCACCACCGCGTTGAAGATGCCGTTCCACTCCGAGTACTCGTCGTAGTTCTTGAACACCCGGAACTCGTGCGACTTCGCGAGGACTTCTTCCGAGGGGAACACCAGCGGACTGTCCGCCACGGTCGGGTCGTCGAGTTCGTTCCGCACGTAGTCCTCGGCGCCGGGCACCGGGCAGACGTAGTTGACGTAGTCCTCGACGATGCCGGCGGCCTTCGGCGTGTAGTAGAAGTTCATCCACTCGAGAGCGGACACCGGGTTCGAAGCCTGCCGCGGGATGAGCATGTTGTCGTGCCAGGTCATCTGCCCCTCCTCCGGCGTGACGAACTCCAGGTGCGGGAACCCGGACTGCTGCGCCTGGAACACGTCGCCGGACCAGGCCTGGGTGATCCAGGTGTCACCGTTCTCGAGCCGGTTGATGTAGCTCTGGTCGTAGAACCCGGTGACGTTCGGTCGCAGCTTCCGCAGCCAGTCCTGGGCCTTCCGCCAGTCAGCCGGGGTCGACTGCTCGGGTGCGATGCCGAGCGCGAGCAACGCCAGGGAACCGAGCTCGGTGTTATCGCTCATCAGCCCGATGCGGCCCTGGAAGGCGGGATCGAGCAGGTCCTTGAAGGACGTGATCTTCCGGCCCGTGTACTTCGGGTTGTACGCGAGCCCCGTGAACCCGGTCTGCCACACGACCGAGTGCTTGTTGCCCGGGTCGTAGATCGGGTCCTTCACCGAGTCGGACGCGTTCGCGGCGAAGTTCGGCAGCCGCGAGTGGTCGAGCTCGCACACGAACCCGTTGCCGATCATCTCGGTGAGCTCGTACCCGTTCGTCATCACGACGAGGTCGTAACCGGTGGCGCCCTGCGCCCGGAGGATCGGCGAGACGGTCGCGTAGAAGGTCGCGTTGTCCTGGATGACCGCCTGGTAGTCGACCGCGATGCCGGTCTCCTGCTTGAACAGCGCGAGTGACTCGGACTTGCCGTGGTCGGAGTCGATGTACAGCGGCCAGTTCGCGAAGTTGAGCTCCTTGGTCGGCTTCGCGTCCTTCCAGAAGGCCGTCCAGTCGACGGCGGGTCCCATCGACGCCGCGGAACCCTTGATGCTGCACCCGGCGAGGAGCGCTGCGACGGCGGCCGCGCCGCCGCCGGCCAGGAACCCCCGTCGGCTCACCCGGGCGGACGTCAGTCCGCGCACCAGGTCGGGCCGACTCACGCGACGGCTCCTGCCGTGGCGGGTGCGGACTGGAGGCGCGGGTCGGCTCCGGCGGTGAGGCTCGCGTCGGACGCGGGGTGCGCCTCCAGGCCGAAACCGTGGTCGACGCCCCACGTGAGCCAGACCTCGGTGCCGGTCGCGATCCGCGGCCCGCCCTTCGAGTTCTGCGCGAAGACGGAGACGCGACCCGCGCCGGGCACGTCGACGAGGTACTGGGTGCTGACGCCGGAGAACGAGACGTCCACGACCCGACCCGGTCCGAGGATGTTGCGGCCGGCCTCCTGTGCCGGCTCGGCGGTGCGGATCTTGAGCTTCTCGGGTCGGACGCCGACGACGACGCGGCCGGAGGTCGCGACCGCCCGCGCTGCCGGGACGGCGAGCGTGCCGGCCCCCGTCGCGACCACGAGCAGGCCGCCCTCGGTGCCGCGGACCTCGCCCTCGAGCAGGTTCGACTGGCCGAGGAAGTTCGCGACGAACGCGGTGCGGGGCAGCTCGTACAGGTCCTGGGGGCTGCCCATCTGCTCGATCCGACCGCCGTTCATGACGGCGACCGTGTCGGCCATCGTCATCGCCTCTTCCTGGTCGTGGGTGACGTGCAGGAACGTGAGCCCGACCTCGGCCTGGATGGTCTTCAGCTCGAGCTGCATCTGGTGCCGGAGCTTCAGGTCGAGCGCACCGAGCGGTTCGTCGAGCAGGAGCAGCGCCGGCCGGTTCACGATCGCCCGGGCGAGGGCGACGCGCTGCTGCATGCCGCCGGAGAGCTGGGCGGGACGCTTGCCCGCGGAGTCGTCGAGCTCGACGAGGTGCAGGGCCTCGCGCGCCTTCGTCATCGGGTCCGGGATCCGGCGTCGCTTCAGCCCGAAGGCGACGTTGTCGAGCACGCTCATGTGCGGGAAGAGCGCGTAGTTCTGGAACACCGTGTTGACCGGCCGCTGGTACGGCTTGGTGTCGGTGACGTCGCGGCCGCCGATCGTGATCGTGCCGCTCGTGGGTTCCTCGAGGCCGGCGACGAGCCGCAGGGTGGTGGTCTTGCCGCACCCGGAGGGACCGAGCAGGGCGAAGAACGACCCGGCCGGCACGGTCAGGTCCAGCGCGTCCACCGCGGTGTGCCCGGGGAAGGACTTGGTGATCTGGTAGAGCCGGAGATCGGCTCCCGATTCGGCGAAGGTGCCGGTCATTGCCATGGTGCCTCCAGGGGGTGGTCGGCCTCAGCCGATGTAGGACATGACGTGCTTGATGCGGGTGTAGTCGTCGAAGCCGTACTGGGACAGGTCCTTGCCGTAGCCGCTGTGCTTGAAGCCGCCGTGCGGCATCTCGGCGACGATCGGGATGTGCGTGTTGATCCACACGCAGCCGAAGTCGAGGTCACGGGCGAAGCGCATCGCCCGGGAGTGGTCGGTCGTCCACACCGAGCTCGCGAGCCCGTACTCGACGTCGTTCGCGGCGCGCAGTGCTTCGTCCTCGGTCGTGAAGCGCTGCACGGTCTGCACGGGCCCGAAGACCTCCTGCTGCACGATGCGGTCGTCCTGGCGCAGGCCGGACACGATCGTGGCCTGGTGGAAGTAGCCGACGTCGCCCTGCCGCTCGCCCCCGAGCTCGATCGTGGCGTGGTCCGGGAGCGTGTCGACGAAGGACCGGACCTGGGCGAGCTGGTTCGCGTTGTTCACCGGGCCGAAGAACGGGGTTGCCGTACCGGCGCCGGTCTGCGCGTTCGCCCGGGCTTCCTCGGCGAGCGCTGCCACGAACTCGTCGTGGATGCCGTCCTGCACGAGCAGCCGGGTGGCGGCGGTGCAGTCCTGCCCGGCGTTGAAGAACCCGGCGGCGACGATGCCCGCGACCGCGGACGGGATGTCTGCGTCGTCGAACACGATCACCGGGGCCTTGCCGCCGAGCTCGAGGTGCGTGCGCTTCAGGTCGCCGGCGGCGGCGCGGGCGACCTCCGTCCCGGCGCGGACGGACCCGGTGATGGACACGAGCTGCGGCGTCGGGTGGTCGATCATGGCGGCGCCGGTGGTGCGGTCCCCCACGACGACGTTGAGGACGCCGGGCGGCAGGAACTCGGCGGCGACCTCGGCGAGGAGCAGGGTCGACAGGGGTGTGGTGTCGCTCGGCTTGAGGACCGTGGTGTTCCCCGCGGCGAGCGCCGGGGCGAACTTCCACACCGCCATGTTGAGCGGGTAGTTCCACGGGGTGACCTGGGCGACGACACCGATCGGCTCGCGGCGGACGAACGACGTGTGGTCGGTCATGTACTCGCCTGCGCTGCGCCCCTCGAGGTTCCGGGCGGCTCCGGCGAAGAAGCGGATCTGGTCGACGGACAGCAGGATCTCGTCCTCCACCAGGGTGGCGCGGGGCTTCCCGGTGTCGAGCGACTCGAGGTCGGCGAACTCCTCCGCACGCTGCTCCACCGCGTCGGCGATCCGGAACAGCGCGAGCTGACGCTCCCCCGGGGTGGTGCGGCGCCAGGTCTCGAACGCGCTGCTCGCGGCAGTGAACGCGGCGTCCACGTCGGCCGGGGTCGACACGGGTGAAGTGCCGTAGACGTGCTCGTCGGTCGGGTCCACCAGGTCGAACGTGCTGTCGGCACGCGACTCGACGGACGTGCCCCCGACGAAGTTGCGCACCTCGTGCGTCTCCGTCGCTGTCTTCGTCGTGTCCAGCATGGCGGCGATACTGGCACGGAATCCGGTGGTGCGGAAGAAGAATCCGCAGGTTGTGGAGAACCGTAACAACGGAAATCGTCGCGAAACACGGTGTTCACAACGAAATCCCTTGCGTTCTCGCGAAGGTCACTGCAATGCTGTGCGGCATGGCGGCAGCACCACGACGTCCGGGTCCGATCGACGACATCTCCAAGCGCATCATCGAGCAGCTCCAGGCCGACGGCCGCCGTCCGTACGGCGAGATCGGCAAGGCGGTCGGTCTCAGCGAGGCGGCGGTCCGGCAGCGCGTCCAGAAGCTCACCGAGACCGGCGTCATGCAGATCGTCGCGGTCACCGACCCCATGCAGCTCGGCTTCCACCGGCAGGCGATGATCGGCATCCGTGTGAACGGTGACACCCGGAAGGTGGCCGACGCGCTCGAGCAGCTCCCGGCGGTCGACTACCTCGTGATGACCGCCGGCAGCTTCGACCTCATGGTGGAGGTCGTCTGCGAGGACGACGACGGCCTCATCGAACTGCTCAACGGCACGATCCGGGCCATCCCGGGCGTGACCGCCACCGAGACCTTCGTCTACCTGCAACTCCGCAAACAGCTCTACGACTGGGGAACGCGATGACCATGTCCGACCAGAAGACCGAACAGCCCACCCGCCTCGGCTCCTACGACCCGTTCGCCCCGGTCGACGACGCCGCCCTGCAGCAGAAGTCCCGCGACCACCTGTGGATGCACTTCGCCCGGCACGGTGCGAACCAGGCCGGCGCCGACGTGCCGATCATGGTCCGCGGCGAGGGCCACCACGTCTACGACAGCCACGGCAAGGGCTACATCGACGGGCTGTCCGGCCTGTTCGTCGTCGCCGCCGGGCACGGCCGGAAGCGCCTGGCCGAGATGGCCGCCAAGCAGGCCGAGACGCTGTCCTTCTTCCCGATCTGGTCGTACGCGCACCCCGCGGCGATCGAGCTCGCGGACCGCCTGGCCGACCACGCGCCGGGCGACCTCAACAAGGTGTTCTTCTCGACCGGCGGCGGCGAGGCCGTCGAGACCGCGTTCAAGCTCGCGAAGTACTACTGGAAGCTCCGCGGCAAGCCGATGAAGCACAAGGTGATCTCGCGGGCGGTGGCGTACCACGGCACCCCGCAGGGCGCGCTCGCGATCACCGGCATCCCGGCGATGAAGCAGATGTTCGAGCCGCTGGCACCCGGTGGCTTCCGCGTCCCGAACACGAACTACTACCGCGCGGCCGAGATGGGTTTCGCCGGCGAGACCGAGGAGGAGTTCGGCTTCTGGGCGGCCGAGCGCATCCGCGAGATGATCGAGTTCGAGGGCCCCGACACCGTCGCCGCGGTCTTCCTCGAGCCCGTCCAGAACTCCGGCGGCTGCTTCACCCCGCCGCCCGGGTACTTCCAGCGGGTCCGCGAGATCTGCGACGAGTACGACGTCCTGCTGGTCTCCGACGAGGTCATCTGCGCGTTCGGCCGCATCGGGACGATGTTCGCGTGCGACACCTACGGCTTCGTGCCGGACATGATCACGTGCGCGAAGGCGATGACCTCGGGCTACTCCCCCATCGGCGCGACGATCATCAGCGACAAGCTGTTCGAGCCGTTCTCGAAGGGCGACACGACCTTCTACCACGGGTACACGTTCGGCGGGCACCCGGTCTCCGCCGCGGTGGCGATGGAGAACCTCGACATCTTCGAGGAAGAGGGCCTGCTGCAGAACGTGCAGCAGAACGCCCCGCTCTTCAAGGCGGAACTCGACACCCTGCGCGACCTGCCCATCGTCGGCGACGTCCGCGGCGACGGCTACTTCTACGGCATCGAGCTCGTGAAGGACAAGGCCACCAAGACGACCTTCGACGACGACGAGTCGGAGCGCCTGCTGCGCGGGTTCCTGTCCAAGGCACTGTTCGACGCGGGGCTGTACTGCCGTGCCGACGACCGCGGCGACCCCGTCGTGCAGCTCGCACCGCCGCTCACGATCGGGCAACCGGAGTTCCGCGAGATCACCTCGATCCTGCGGAGCGTCCTGTCCGAGGCCGGCACGAAGATCTGACCGTGGGCGGCTACCGGGGCGTCTCGTTCTGGCTCGATGCGCTCGTGTCCTCCGGACGCGACGACCTGACGCCCCGGCCGTCGCTCGACGGCGACACCACGGCGGACGTCTGCATCGTCGGGGGTGGACTGACGGGTCTCTGGACCGCCTGGTACCTGCACCAGGCCGACCCGCGCCTCCAGATCGTCGTCGTGGAACGCGAGATCGCGGGGTTCGGCGCCTCCGGACGCAACGGCGGCTGGTGCTCCGCCCTGTTCCCACGTTCCGCCGCCTCGATCGCCGAGGAGCACGGCCGCGACGCGGCCCTCGCCCTGCGCGCCGCGATGCGTGACACCGTCGACGAGGTCGGACGTGCCGCGTCCGAAGCCGAGGTCGACTGCGACTACGTCAAGGGCGGCACCGTCCTCTACGCGCGTTCCGCCGTGCAGGAGCGCGCAGCCCGCCACGAGGTCGACTCGTCCGCCGAGTGGGGCGACGAGATGACGTACCGCGACGGTCGCCCCGGCGACGCGGCCGGCTCGGCCGGCGTCGCGTGGACCCCGGACTGCGCGCGCGTCCAGCCCGCAGCGCTGGTGCGTGGCCTGGCGGCCGCCCTGGAGGCACGGGGCGTCCGGATCGCGGAGCACACGCCCGCCGTGTCGTGGGCTCCAGGGCGCGTGGTCACCTCACGTGGGACGGTCTCGGCCGGGGCCGTGCTGATCGCGGTCGAGGGGTACGGTGCGCAGCTGGCGCAGACGAGGCGGCGGATCCTGCCGCTGTACTCGCTCATGATCGCGACCGCGCCGCTGCCGGCCGCGGTGTGGGACCGCATCGGCCTGGAGCACGGGCAGACATTCTCGGACTACCGACACCTGCTCGTCTACGGACAGCGGACGGCGGACGACCGGCTCGCGTTCGGCGGCCGGGGTGCCCGCTACCACTGGGGGTCCTCGATCACACCCGGGTACGACCGTGTACCGCGGGTCTTCGCGCACCTGCGCTCGGCGCTCGTCGACCTGTTCCCCGCGGTGGCCGACGCCCCGGTCACGCACACCTGGGGCGGCCCGCTCGGCGTCCCGCGCGACTGGTGCGCCTCGGTCACGTGGGACGGACACGTCGGGACCGCCGGCGGGTACGTGGGTGACGGGTTGTCGACGACGAACCTGGCCGGGCGGACCCTCGCCGACCTCGTCCGTGGGCGGTCGTCACCGCTGACGGCACTGCCGTGGGTGAACCACCGGTCGCCGGACTGGGAGCCGGAGCCGCTCCGGTTCCTCGGGGCGAACGCCGGTCTCGTGGCGACCGACCTGGCCGACCGCGAGGAAGCACTGACCGGACGGCCGAGCCTGGCCGCGCGCCTGATGGCACCACTGACCGGAGGACACTGATGGACGCCGAGACCGTCGTCGTGGGGGCCGGGGTCTCCGGTCTCGCCGCTGCCCGGGCACTGGCACGCGCCGGTCGGTCCGTCATCGTGCTCGAAGCCCGCGACCGCATCGGCGGGCGCACCTGGACGGACGCCGAGCTGGGCGTGCCCGTCGACCTCGGCGCGTCGTGGATCCACGGCATCGAGGGCAACCCGCTGTGGTCGCTGGCGTCGTCGTTCGGGATCGAGACCGTCGAGTTCACCGTCGGCAGCTTCCAGTTCGACGGCCGCCCGATCGCCTGGCACGACCCGTCGGGCGAACCGCTGTCCGGCGCTGCGGCGGCGTCCTTCGCGGCCGACCTGCACACGGTCGACGCCGCCCTCGAGGACGCCGTCGCCGACGCTGCCCCCGGTGCCTCGTACGCCGAGGTCGTCGCGTCCGTCGTGTCGGCCCTCGGCTGGTCCGGTGCCCGGGCCGACCGGGTGCAGGAGTACGCGGCGCACCGCTCCGAGGACCTGTGCGGCGCCCCCGTCACCGACCTCGACGCGCACGGGCTCGAGGAAGAACACGTCGCCGGGGACGAGGTCGTCTTCCCCGGCGGGTACGGGCAGTACGCCGCGGCACTCGCCTCCGGCCTCGACGTCCGGCTGTCCTCGGTCGTGCGGTCGGTGTCGTCGACGGACTCCGGCGTGACGGTGGGACTGGCGGACGGGTCGACCGTCTCGGCCGCGCACGCGATCGTCACCGTCCCGCTCGGGGTCCTGCAGGCCGGTGACGTGACGTTCGACCCCCCGTTGTCCGAGCCGGTCGCCGGTGCTCGGGACCGCCTCGGGATGGGCGTCTACGACAAGGTGTTCCTCCGGTTCCCCGAGGCGTTCTGGGGCGGCGACTGGGTGGTCCGTCAGCAGGGTCCCGCCGGCGTCGACTGGCACTCCTGGTACGACATGTCCCGCGTGACCGGAGCCCCCGTGCTGGCCGCGCTCGTCGGGGGTGCCGGAGCACGACGACTCGAGACGCTCCCCGACGCGGAGATCGTCGCCGAGGCCCTCGCTGCCCTGCGTCACGCGTTCGGCCCGGTCGTCCCCGAGCCCGAAGCCGTGCGGATCACCCGGTGGGCGGCCGACCCGTTCGCGAAGGGGTCGTACTCGTACCTGCACGTCGGAGCCGCACCGGACGACCACGACCTGCTCGGCACGCCGTTCGGCCGCGTCCAGCTCGCGGGCGAGGCCACGTGGGGCGACGACCCGGCGACGGTGCACGGCGCGCTGCTGTCCGGACTCCGGGCGGCCGGGCGGGTGCTCGGACGGGGCGTCGGGGTCGCCGACCTGGTCGACTGATCCCCGCGCACCCGGCGGTCTCCGGTCAGCGCTCTACACTCGGCGCGTGACCACTGGGCGAGCCCGACCGCAGCACGAGCACCGCGCGCCCGTCGCCGTCGCGGTGCTCGTCAACCTGGCACTGAGCCTGCTCCTGCCGGACGAGGTGCTGTTCTTCCCGTCCTGGGTGGTCCCGCTCATCGGTGTCCTGCTCCTCACCCCGCTCATCGTGTTCAACCCGCGGCGGCTGACCCGCGAGACGACGTGGTCGCGGTGGCTGTCCACGGGGCTCGCCGTCCTGCTCACGGTCGCGAACCAGCTCACCGTCGTCAGGACGATCGACCAGCTCCTGCACGGCCACCCGGACGGCGGGGCGGTCCTGCTCACCGCGCTGCAGGTCTGGGTGAGCAGCATCATCGCGTTCGGCCTCGTGTACTGGGAGCTCGACCGCGGCGGTCCCGTGGCGCGACGGCAGCCGGACCTGTGGGTGAGCGACCGGGCCGACTTCCAGTTCCCGCAGGAGACCGACCCGAAGACGGCCGCGTGGCGCCCCGCGTACCTCGACTACCTCTACGTCGCCCTGACGAACATGATGGCGTTCAGCCCGACGGACACGATGCCCATGACGACCCGGGCGAAGATGATCATGGCCTACCAGTCGATCGGCGGGTTCATCCTGCTGGCGCTCGTCATCTCGCGCGCGGTCAACATCATCAGCTGACCGTCCGGCCGACGAGCGCCTCGGAGACGTCCCAGAGCCGCGCGGCGTCCTCGTCGCGCAGGACGGGCGCCCACGCCGTCCGGCGCCCCGCCGGACCGACCCGGACGGCTCGCACAACCTGCTCGTCTACACGGCCGAACCCGGCAGCGCGAGCGCGGAACGGCTGCGGCTCCTGTCCGTCATCGGGGCCGACCTCCGCTGACGCGCGGCGGCTCCACGCCCGGTGCGGATCAGGAGCCCTGCGCCTCCTCGGACACCGACTGCCACGCGCGCCACGTCGCCAGACGCGACTCGTAGTCCCGCTCGGCGATGCCCAGCGGCGCCGTGCCGAAGAACACCCGCAGCGGCGGTTCCTCGGCGTCGACCACCGTGAGGATCGCCGACCGGGTCGCCCCGGGCTTGCCGGGATCGGCGGCCGACGGACGCTTCGACGCCGCCTCGCGCACGTCGGCGTAGGCGGCGATCTCGTCGCTCTTCTTCGATGACGGTCCGGACCAGTCGGTCGAGAACCCGCCCGGCTCGATCAGGGTCACGTGGATGCCGAAGCCGGCGACCTCCTGCGCGAGGGACTGTGAGAGCCCCTCGAGCGCCCACTTCGACGCGTGGTAGGCACCGACGGTCGGGAACGCGCTGATGCCGCCGATGCTGGAGACCTGGACGATGTGCCCCGACCCCTGCTCGCGCATGAGCGGCAGCGCGGCCTGGGTCACCCAGAGTGCGCCGAACAGGTTCGTCTCGAGCTGCGCCCGGACCTCGTCCTCCGTGAGCTCCTCGACCATGCCGAAGTGGCCGTAGCCCGCGTTGTTCACGACCACGTCCAGCGAGCCGAAGTGCTCGGCCGCGCGCTGGACGGCCGCGAAGTCCGCCGCGCGGTCCGTGACGTCGAGCTGCAGCCCGAGGAAGGTGTCGGGGTACCGGTCGACGAGTGCCTGCACGTCGTCGGGGTTGCGTGCCGTGCCGGCGACGGAGTCGCCGCGTTCCAGGGCGGCTTCCGCCCACTCACGACCGAAGCCCTTCGACGCGCCGGTGATGAACCAGGTCTTGCTCATGTGTCCTCCTCGTGATCGACGGGACCAGACAACGCCCGGACCGATGGAACCCGCTCGGACCACGGGGGACGCGTGCGCCGACCGGACAGTCAGGGGCGGGGCGCCGCGAACTCCAGGTTGACGTCGTCCGGGTCTTGGACGGACAGGATCACGAGACCGAACGGCGGGAGGTCCGTGACCTCGCCGTGCTCGATGCCCGCGGCGTCCAGCCGCTCGACCGCAGCGTGCAGGTCGTCGACGGAGGCGACCCGGAAGCTGACGTGGTCGAGGCCGACGCGGTCCGGGTCGAAGCGGTCGTCGGTGGGTGCCACCGGCCGGAGCCCGAGCGTCTGGCCACCGAACGTGAACGAGCAGCCACCGAAGGTGCGCCACGGGTCGTCGTGGATCGTCGGGTCGTCGATCTGGTCGCTGAAGTCACTGCCGGGAGGCATGCCGAACAGCTGTTCGTAGAACGCCTTGCTCCGCCGGATGTCGGTGACGGTGAGCCGCACGTGCGAGAAGCCGAGCGGCCTGAGGATGGGTTCGCGCATCCCCCCACACAACACCTGTCGGGGGACGCCGCCGTGGGCAGTTCGACCGACTGTCTGAGCGTGCGAACAGGTCTACCGTCGGTCCTCGTGCGGCAACGGCGCCGCACGACGACGAATCGAGCATCATGCAACGACGGATGACCAAGCTCCTCGTGGTGGCGGTGAGCCTCGGGATCGTGGGTGCCACGATCCCGACGATCGCGGCCCAGGCGGTGACCACGAGCGACACCCCGGACTTCGGGAGCAACGTCAAGGTCTACGACCCCTCGGTGCCCGCGTCGACCATCCAGGCCGACGTGGACGCGGCGTTCAACTCGCAGCTCCGGAGCACCACCGCGCAGTTCGGGTCCCAGCGGTACGCCTTCCTGTTCAAGCCCGGCAGCTACGGCCGCGTCTGGGCGAACCTCGGCTTCTACACGGCCCTCCAGGGGCTGGGGAAGAACCCGGACGCCGTCACGATCAACGGGGCGGTCAACGTCGATTCCGGGTGGAACGCCGGCGACGAGAAGAACGCGACGCAGAACTTCTGGCGGTCCGTGGAGAACCTCGCCATCGTCCCGGAGGGCGGCACCGACCGGTGGGCCGTCTCCCAGGCTGCACCGATGCGGCGGGTGCACGTCAAGGGCAACCTGACCATGGGCCCCTCGAACCAGGACGGCGGCCAGGGCTACTCGTCCGGCGGGTACATCGCGGACTCCAAGGTCGACGGCACCGTCACGAGCGGGTCGCAGCAGCAGTGGTACACCCGGAACTCGTCGCTCGGCGCGTGGCAGGGCGGCAACTGGAACATGACGTTCTCGGGCGTGCAGGGCGCACCGGCGAACGACTTCTCGAAGAGCTACACGACCCTGGCGACGACCCCGACCACCCGTGAGAAGCCGTACCTGTACGTCGACTCGTCGAACAAGTACCACGTGTTCGTCCCGTCCCTCCGGCAGAACTCGTCCGGGGTGACCTGGCCGAACACCGCCGGCACCGACATCCCGATGCGCAACTTCTACGTCGCGCACCCCGGGGACTCCGCAGCGACGATCAACAGCGCGCTCACGCAGGGGCTGAACCTGTTCTTCACGCCGGGCACCTACCAGCTCGACGCGCCGATCGCCGTCACCCGGGCCGACACCGTCGTGACGGGCATCGGGTTCCCGACCCTCGTGCCGACGAAGGGCAACGCGGTGCTGACCTCGACCGACGTCGCCGGGGTGAACCTCTCGAACCTCGTCGTCGACGCCGGATCGCAGAACAGCGCACAGCTCGTCCGACTGGGGACGAGTGGCTCGCACGTCGACCACGCCGCCGACCCGCAGAGCATCCAGGACGTGTTCTTCCGCGTCGGGTCGAGCATCCAGGGCAAGGCGACGACCACCCTGCAGGTGAACGCGGACGACACGCTCGTCGACCACATCTGGGCCTGGCGCGCCGACCACGGCGGCGCCGCGACCGGCTGGAACGTCAACACCGGCGCGACGGGTGTCGAGGTGAACGGTGACGACGTGCTCGCGACCGGCCTGTTCGTCGAGCACTACCAGCGGTACGAGGTGCTCTGGAACGGCAACCGTGGCAGGACGGTCTTCTTCCAGAACGAGATGCCGTACGACGTGCCGGACAACGCCTCGTGGCAGAGCCCGACCGGCGCCGGGTACGCCGCGTACAAGGTCGCGGCGAACGTCACCAGCCACGAGATCTGGGGTGGCGGCGTCTACTGCTTCTTCAACACGAACCCGGCAGTCCATGCCGACCGCGCGTTCGAGACCCCGACCGGCTCGGGCATCCGAGCACACGGGCTCGTGACGGTGTCGCTCGGGGACACGGGCACGATCTCGAGCGTGATCAACGGCGTCGGCGGGTCCGTCCCGACGTCCGCGGGCAACACGGCACCGAACCGCTTGGCGTCCTACAACTGAGGAGGATCGACGATGACCACCAGCAGGAAGCAACGAGCCGCCGCGCTCCTGGTCGCCGGGGCGGCAGCGGTCGTGCTCGGCGTCACGCCGACGCTGACCGCCGGCACCGCCGCGAACGCCGCGAACGGTGACGTGATCTGGTCGCAGGACTTCGACGGCACAGCCGGGAGCGCACCCGACCGCTCGGTCTGGACGAACGAGACCGGCGGGGGCGGCTGGGGCAACGACGAGCTCGAGACGTACACCGACTCGCGCGACAACTCGGCGCTCGACGGCCAGGGCAACCTCGTCATCACCGCGAAGCGGGAGGCCGACGGCTCGTACACCAGCGCACGACTCTCGACGCAGGGGAAGTACACCCCGCGGTACGGCCGGGTCGAGGCTCGCATCCAGATCCCGCGCGGGCAGGGCATCTGGCCCGCGTTCTGGATGCTGGGGTCCGACCTGCCGCAGGTCGGGTGGCCCGGCTCCGGCGAGGTCGACGTCATGGAGAACGTCGGGTACGAGCCCGCGACCGTGCACGGTACCGTCCACGGCCCGGGGTACTCCGGCGGGCAGGGCATCACGGCGAGCTACCAGCACCCGCAGGGCTGGTCGTTCGCGGACACCTTCCACACGTTCGCGGTGGACTGGAAGCCCGGTTCGATCACGTGGTCGGTCGACGGTGTCGCGTACGAGACCGTCACCCCTGCGGACACGAACGGCCACCCGTGGGTGTTCGACAAGCCGTTCTTCATCGTGCTGAACGTGGCGGTCGGCGGCGACTGGCCGGGGTCCCCGGACGGCTCGACGCCGTTGCCGCAGCAGATGAAGGTCGACTACGTCCGGGTGATCGACAACTCCTGAGGCCGGCCGCCCGACGGGCAAGCTCGCGATCCCCAGCCACGGCGCCGGTCGGCCGCGACGGTTCGTTGTCGTTCGACATCGGACCACCTTCGTGTCAACGCCGACGGACACGATCAGTGCGGGCCGAGGGATGCAACTCGCTCGGAGAGCGGGTTCTCCACTCGGAGGACAAAGCGAAGCCCATCACTGTTGGAGCAGTGGTGGGCTTCGCTTGTCGTCCGGGCCCCGTCCCGGCGGCGACACGGACCTGTCGCCATAAGACTGACATCCCAGCGAGCGAAGGGGCCTTGCGTCCGTTGATCATGTGATCAACAATGGCGTCATGGACGTCATCACCGGCACGCCGCACCCGTCACCACTGCGCGAGGACACCGGCACGCCACGGCGGTCTGCACGGGTCGCACTCGTGCAGGCCCGCTGGCTCGAGGACCCCGTCGCGCACCAGCGCCGACTCGCCGACGGCATCGCCGCAGCAGCATCCGAGGGTGCCGCAGCGGTCTTCCTCCAGGAGCTCACGCTCTCTCGCTACCCCGGCGACACCCCCGCGGACGGAGTCCCGAAGGACCGCGCCGAGTCCCTCCTCGACGGCCCGACGATCACCTTCGCCCGCCGGCAGGCCGCGGAGCACGGTCTGGTCGTGCACGCCTCGCTGTACGAGCGCCCCGCCGAGGACGACCAGCCGGACGACCCGCGCGGCTACAACACCGCGATCCTCGTCGCACCCGACGGCACCCTGGTCGGCCGGACCCGGAAGACGCACATCCCGATCAGCGCCGGCTACTACGAGGACACGTACTTCCGCCCGGGCGCGGACGCCGACCCGTTCCCGGTGCACGACGCCGCAGGCCTCCGGCTCGGCCTGCCGACGTGCTGGGACGAGTGGTTCCCCGAGGTCGCGCGGTCCTACGGGCTCGCCGGGTCGGAGGTGCTGGCGTACCCGACGGCCATCGGCTCCGAACCGACCTTCCCGGCGTTCGACACCGCGCCGATCTGGCGGCAGGTGATCGTGGCGAACGGCATCACGGCCGGGCAGTTCATGGTCGTGCCGAACCGCTGGGGCGACGAGGGCGACATCACCTTCTACGGTTCCTCGTTCATCTCCGACCCGTTCGGCCGCGTGCTCGTCGAGGCACCGCGGGATGCCGACGCGGTGCTCGTCGCGGACCTCGACCTCGACGCTCGCGTCGAGTGGCTCCGGCTCTTCCCCTTCTACCTGACCCGGCGACCCGACCTGTACGGCGGCCTGGTGCAGGAGGTCGACCCCGTCCGCGACGGCCACGGCGCGCGCGAGGCGATCCGTGCCTCCTTGGCGGTGCGGTCGTGACCTGGCGGATGCCGGCGGAGACGGCACCGCAGGAACGGACCTGGATGGCGTTCCCGCGACCCGGCGCGACCCTCGGCGACGACCCGGTGAGCGCCGAGGCGGCCCGGGTCGCGTGGGCCACGACGGCGAACACCATCAGCGAGTACCAGCCGGTGACCGTCGTCGTCGACCCAGTGGCCCGTGCGGACGCCGACCGCCTGCTCGCGGGCGCGGTCGACGTCCTCGAGGCTCCGCTCGACGACTTCTGGATGCGCGACATCGGCCCGACCTTCGTGGTCGACGACGCGACCGGCGAGCGCGGCGCCGTCGACTGGGTGTTCAACGGCTGGGGAGCGAACGCCTGGTCGACCTGGACCCGCGACGCCGAGATCGCGGCGACCGTCGCACAGGCCGCCGGGGTGCGACGGATCCCGTCGCTGCTCGTGAACGAGGGCGGGGCGATCCACGTCGACGGCCGGGGCACCGTGCTCGTCACGGAGACGGTGCAGCTGGACCCCCGGCGCAACCCGTACGCCGACCGCGCCCGTGTCGAGGAGGAGCTCGCCCGCACGATCGGCGCCACCGACGTGGTGTGGCTGCCCCGCGGTCTGACCCGCGACTACGACGGCCTCGGCACGCGCGGGCACGTCGACATGGTCGCCGCGTTCGCCGCGGAGACCGACACGCTCCTGCTGCACGCGCAGCCGGACCCCGGGCACCCGGACCACCTCGTGATGCCGATCATCCGCCGCGCCGTCGAGGAGGCCACGGACCGGACGGTCGTCGAGCTGCCGGCCCCGGCGACACTGACCGACGGCGACGGCCCGGTGGACTGGAACTACGTCAACCACGTCGTGGTGAACGGTGCCGTCATCGCGTGCGGGTTCGGGGAACCGGTGGCGGACGACCGGGCTCGCGGGATCCTCGCGGAGGTGTACCCGGGGCGCGAGGTCCGCAAGGTGGACGCCCGCGAGGTCTTCGCCCGCGGCGGCGGGCTGCACTGCATCACCCAGCAGCAGCCCGCCGGGTGATCAGGTCCCGGACGGCGCGAGCCCGATCCGCGGCTGCAGCCAGTCGAGTCCCGCGGCGAGCGCCGCTCGGGCGGTGGTCCAGTTGTGGCGGCCACCGGGCACGGCCCAGGTGGTGACGTGCATGCCCGCGGCCCGCGCGGCCTGCGCCATCACCGGCATCACCGGTCCGTAGGCGGCGTCCTGGGCCCCGGCGGCGAAGAAGGCGTTCGTGGCCCGGAACAGTGCACCGGCACGGAGGAGCGCCGCGGGTTGCGCCGCGGCCCAGGCGGCACGGTTCCCGGCGAACCCCTCGGCGATCGTCTTCGCCTCGGTCCCGAGCGAGGGGCCACGCTCACCCGAGACGTCGATGAGGTTGCCGAACCGGGCGGGGTCGCCGGCGCCGAGCTGGATCGCGCAGGTGCCGCCCTGTGAGAACCCGCCGATGGTCCAGGCCGACGCCGCGGTCTGCACCTTGAGGTGGCTCGTGACCCACGCCGGGACGTCGTCGGTGAGGTAGGTCCGGCTGTTGCCGAGGCGGCCGTCGACGCACATCGGGTTGGCCGACTGCGGACCGAGCTGGTCGGGCACGACGACGATCGGGGTGAGGCCGCGGTCGACGGTGGCGAGCGCGTCCATCGTCTGTTCGATGTGGCCGGCGTTCTGCACGTCGTCCGGGCCCGCACCCCGCGACTGCCCGGACAGCAGCACGTCCACGGGCAGGAACGGCGGATCGGGGGTCAGTGCAGCGGGCGGCAGGTAGAGCAGCGCCTGCCGGGCGGTGAAGTGCGAGCGCGTCGCCGGGATCGTCACCCGCAGCAGGCGGCCCTGCTCGGGCTGGTCGGTGGGCGCCGTCCACGTGGTGGCCAGGTCCAGGTCGGCCGGGGCCCGGGTGCCGCCGGGTGCCTCCGCCGCGGGGATGCCGGCGGTCGACACCGGCGCAGGTGTCGGCGTGACGGTCGCGGTCCTCGTACCGGTCGGGGTCACCGATCGCGGTGTCGCCGAGGCGGCGGAACGCGCGCCGACGGGATCGTCGCCGCCGACGGCACTGGCGACGCCCCAGCCGCCGAGGGCTCCGAGGACGATCCCCACCACCAGGCCGACGGCGACGCCGCGGGCCCGTCCTGCTCGTGGTGTCCGTGCCATGGGTCGTCCTCGTCCGTCGCGGGCGCCAGGGCCCGTCCTCCGCCACGACGTCGGTCGTGACGGGCCGATCGTAGGGAAGCCCGCCGGGAAACGGACCACGGGACGGGAGCACGGGCTGAGTGTTCTCGGGGACACCTCCAGCCGCCCCACCGTTCACGCTCAGGCAATCGACACGGCGTACAGCAACCGGTCGAACGATGGACTCCGTGGCGGGTCGGACCGGGTCGTTCCGCTCGGTATCGTCGGCGAACCGGTCCACCCGACACGGTCCACGCACCGCCGCGCGGACCCCGGCCCCGCAGCGCAGTCCGCGGGCAGGAGGGAACTCCCATGGCATCACCCACCGCGGTCACCGCCCCGGCCCCACCGTCGCGCGGCGGGTCGCTCCAACGCAGCTTGGGCCTCGCCTCGATCGTCGGCCTCGGGCTCGGCTACATGACCCCGACCGTGGTGTTCGACACGTTCGGCATCGTGTCCGGCCAGACCGACGGTGCCGTCCCGAGTGCCTACCTCATCGCCCTCGTCATCATGCTGCTCACCGCGGTCAGCTACGGGAAGATGGTCCGCGTCTACCCGGCGGCCGGGTCCGCGTACACGTACGTGCGGGAGTCGATCCACCCGAACGCCGGCTTCATGGTCGGCTGGGCCTCGCTCCTCGACTACCTGCTGCTGCCGATGGTGAACGCGCTCATCATCCGGCTCTACCTCGAGCAGGTGTTCCCGGCACTGCCCGCCTGGGTGACGGTGGTGGTCTACACGCTGTTCGTCACGACGGTCATCTGCCTGTCCATGCGGGGCACCTCGAACCTCAACATGGTGCTGCTCATCGGGGCGATCCTCGCGATGATCGCGTTCGTGGTCTTCGCCGTGATCGAGCTCGTCCGCGGCGCCGGCGCAGGCACGATCGTCAGCGCGGAGCCGTTCGTGCACGACGGCGTCACGATGTCGGCCCTGCTGACCGGGGCGACCGTCGTGTGCTTCTCGTTCATCGGCTTCGACGCCGTCACGATGTACACGGAGGAGGCGAAGAGCGTCCGGATCATGCCGAAGGCGATCCTGCTGACCGTCCTCATCGGCGGCCTGATCTTCCTGGTCTCGGCGTACTTCGCGCAGCTGCGGTTCCCGACGAACGCCCCCTTCGGCGAGTTCACCGACGACCCGCTCCCCCAGATCGGCCTGCTGGTCGGCGGCAAGGTCTTCCAGGCGATCCTCGTCGCCGCCGGGTTCGTCGCCGCCCTGGCGTCCGGCCTGGCCTCGCACGCGAGCGTCGCCCGCATGCTGCTCGTGATGGGTCGGAACAACGTGCTGCCGAAGAAGGTCTTCGGCTACGTCAGCCCGCGCACCAGGACCCCGATCCTCAACGTGATCGTCGTCGGTGCGGTCACGCTGCTCGCGATGACGTTCTCGCTCGACACGATCTCGTCGTACATCAACTTCGGCGCCCTCATCGCGTTCACGTTCGTCAACCTGACGGTGATCGTGCACTTCGCCTGGCGCGAGGGCCGACGCCACTCCGCCCGCGACCGCTTCACGTACATCGTGCTGCCCGGCGTCGCGATGCTGCTCACCGGTGTTCTCTGGTCTCAGCTGCACGCCGACGCGCTGATCGCCGGCGGGGTCTGGGCCGCGATCGGCTTCGTGTACCTGCTCGTCATCACGAAGGGGTTCCGGATCCAGCCGAAGGGCTTCGACGAGAACCAGCCCGTCACGGGCGTCAACAAGCAGCTGACCGACCAGCACGCACAGGAGACACGATGACCGACACCGCCACCGTCTACGCCGTCACCGACCCGACGACCGGCGAGGTGCTCACCACCTTCCCCACGATCACCGACGACGAGCTCCGCGCGGCGATCGACACCGCGGACCGGGCCCACCGCGCCGACCGCAGCACCGTCGCCGACCGGGCAGCGCTCCTGCACCGCGTCGCCGAGCTGTACCGGGAGCGTCGCGACGACCTCGCCGCGACGATCGTGCGCGAGATGGCGAAGCCGATCGACCAGGCGGTCGGCGAGGTCGACTTCTGCGCCGACATCTACGACTACTACGCCGACCACGCGTCGGAGTTCCTGGCGGACGAGCCCATCACCCTCGCACCGGGCAGCGAGGGCAGCGCGTTCATCCGGAAGTCCTCGATCGGCGTGCTGCTCGGCATCATGCCGTGGAACTTCCCCGCGTACCAGATCGCCCGGTTCGCCGGCCCGAACCTGCTCCTCGGCAACACCGTCCTGCTGAAGCACGCCCCGCAGTGCCCCGAGTCGGCCCTGGCCATCGAGCGGATCTTCCACGACGCCGGCTTCCCCGAGGGTGCCTACACGAACGTCTTCGCGACGAACGACCAGGCCGCCGACGTCATCGCCGACCCGCGCGTCCAGGGCGTCTCGCTCACCGGCTCCGCCAGGGCCGGTGCCGCGGTCGCCGAGATCGCCGGCCGGAACCTGACGAAGGTCGTGCTCGAGCTCGGCGGTTCCGACCCCTTCATCCTGCTGTCGACCGACGACCTCGACGCCGTGGTCGAGTCCGCCGTGGCCACCCGCCTCGAGGGCAACGGCCAGGTCTGCAACGCCGCGAAGCGGTTCCTCGTCGCCGACCACCTGTACGACGACTTCCTGGCGAAGTTCACCGAGGCGATGGCCGCGGTCGCGCCGACCGACCCGACGACGCCCGGCGCCGAGCTCGGCCCGCTGTCCTCTCCGGCCGCCGCCGACCGCCTCGCCGAGCAGTTGGAGAACGCCCGCGCCCAGGGTGCGACCGTCGTCACCGGCGGCGAGCGCCAGGGCAACGCGTTCACGCCGACCGTCCTGACCGGCGTCACACCCGACAACGACGCCTACCGCGAGGAGTTCTTCGGTCCGGTCGCCGCCGTCTACCGCGTCGAGGACGAGGACGCCGCGATCACGATCGCGAACGACACCCCGTACGGCCTCGGCTCGTACCTGTTCACGACCGATGCCGAGCAGGCGCTCCGGGTCGCGGACCGGATCGAGGCCGGCATGGTCTACGTGAACATCGTCGGCGCGGACAGCCCGGAGCTCCCGTTCGGCGGGGTCAAGGCGAGCGGCTTCGGCCGGGAGCTCGGCCCCCTGGGGGCCGACGAGTTCGTCAACAAGAAGCTGATCCGCATCGGCTGACGGGCAGTCGACTCACTCGCGGCGGGCGATCTCCTGACGCAGCGCACGTACCTCCGCGGTCAGTTCCCGGATCTCCTGCCGCGTCGCGCTCTGCGCTGCCTCGTCCCGTCGGCCGACCTGCTCGATGATCCAGCTGGCGAGGGTCGCGGTGACGACGCCGAGCAGGGCGATCCCGCCGACCATCACCCCGACCGCGATGAGCCGTCCTGCCTCGGTCACCGGCGTCAGGTCGCCGTAGCCCACGGTGGTGATCGTCACCATCGCCCACCACAGCGCGTCCCCGAACGACACGATCGTCGCACCGGGCGCGTGCCGTTCGACGTCGAACACCGCCAGGGCGGACACGAAGACCAGCAGTGCCGTGGTCACCACGACGTACAGGGTCACCCGCCCGCGGACAGCCGCACCGGTGGTGTGCTGCAGGACGCGGAACAGCTGGACGAGTCGGAGCAGCCGGAGCGGACGGAGGAACGGGAGCGCGACGGCGGCAAGGTCCAGGAGGTGCCGCAGGAACCACCGCACCCGCTGCTCGGCGAGGACGAGCATGACGACGTAGTCGACGACGAACATCACCCAGGTGACGTTGACCACGAGCTCGCAGGCGACACGCGCCCCACCCGTCGGCTCGGCGAGCACCTCGACCGCGTACGCCGCGAGGAACGCGAGCGCCGCCCCCGCGAGGGGCCACTGCGTCGCGCGCACCCACTGCGCCTGCGTCCACCTCATGGAGGAACGCTAGCGTGAGGGCACCGTCACAGGAGGCGCGATGCCGGCCGACACCGCGCCTCCCGTCCGTCCACTGGTCGCGTCAGACCGCGATGCGCCCGCCGTCGACGGGGAGCACCGCGCCGTGCACGAAGGACGCGGCGTCCGTAGCGAGGAACACGATCGCCTCGGCGACCTCGAACGCCGTCCCCGGCCGACCCGCGGGACCCGCAGCGGCGAGCTGGTCGAGGCTCTCCCCCATCGCCGCCGTGCCCTCTGTCCGGGTCGGTCCTGGGCTGACCGCGTTGACGCGCACGCCGGACGGTCCGAACTCAGCAGCCCACGACTTCGTGAGCAGGACGAGCGCCGCCTTGGTCGAGCCGTAGAGCCCCATCCCGGCTGCACCGAACTCGGCGACCATCGTGGTCACGTTCACGATCGCACCGTCACCGCGCTCGGCCATGCCTGGCGCGAGCGCCGCGACCAGGAAGTACGGCGCCTTGACGTTCACGTCGAACACCTCGTCGAACCCCTCGGTCGTGGTGGCAGCCGTCGGCCCGAACGGGAAGATGCCCGCGCTGTTCACCAGGACGTCGACCCGACCGCCGCCGATCGTGCGGGCTGCATCGGCGAGCGCTCGCGCACCCGCCTCGTCCCGGAGGTCGGCACGGACGAAGTCGGCGGACCCGCCAGCCGACCGGATCGTGCGGACGACCTCCGCTCCGCGTTCCTGGTCCCGTCCTGACACGACGACGTGCAGGCCGCGGGCGGCGAGGATTTCGGCGGCGGCACGTCCGATGCCGCTGGTGGAGCCGGTGACGAGAGCGGTCTTGCGCATGGTGGTCGTCCTATCTGAACAGATCTGTTTGGTTTGGCGCTGGTAACTGTACAGATCAGTGCAGTAAAGTCAAACCATGCCCGACACGACCGCACCGAGGACCCGCCGACGCCCCGCTCTCGAACGGGCCGTCGCCACCGCGGACCGGCTCTTCTACGAGCAGGGCATCCACGCGGTCGGCGTCGACCAGGTCGCGGCGGAGGCGGACATCTCGAAGGCGAGCCTCTACACGCACTTCCGGACGAAGGACGACCTCGTGCTGGGCTACCTCCGCGGGCGCAGCCGCTCGTGGCAGGAACACGTCGCCGCGCAGCTCCCCGCCCGCGGCGAGACCCCGCGTGAACGGGTCCTCGCGGTGTTCGACCTGCTCGGAGAGTGGTTCGCCGAGCCCGGGTACCGGGGATGCCCGTTCATCAACGTCGAAGCGGAGTACGGCGACGGCCATCCGACGCACGAGGTGACGCTCGAACACCGGGACTGGGTCCGAGCGCTCTTCACCGCACTCCTCGTCGAGGCCGGGGACACCGAGCCCGACGGCACGGCACTGCAGCTGTGCCTGCTCTACGACGGAGCGATGGCCAGCGCACAGGCGGACGCGTCCCGGCCGTGGGCTGCGGCGGCGCGTGCCGCGGCCCTGCGCCTCGTCGACGACCGCTGACCTGACCGCTACTGCGGGTCGGCGGGCTCGCCACCGGAGTCGTGGTCGCTGTCCTGCCCCGGGTCCTCCGTGGCGTCGCCCGACGGCGACCCGTCCGGTAGGTCCTCGGTGTACTGCCGCTCGTCGTCGGTCGGTTCGCTGCTGCCGGTGGAGGTCGTGTCGCTCATGGCCGGGACGCTACGCGCGCGCCGGCGTGGTCGGCACAGGTGCCGGTCGACGGGCACGCAACGCGATGGCGACGCCGACCGCTCCGGCGAGCACGAGAGCCGCGTCGACGCCGATCGCGGTCCGGAGCGCTCCCAGCGACGCCAGTCCCCCGGCGGCGACGGCGACCGCGGAGAGGGCCGGAGTGCCGAGCGCCATCCCGATCTGCTGTGTCATCGTCGCGAGCCCGGACGCCAGCCCCTGCTCGCGGTCCGGCAGCCCGGACGTCGCCGCGACCATGAACGCGACGATCGCGCACGTGTGCGGCACCGCTGCGGTGAAGACGACCACGCCGTAGAGCCAGAGGGACCCGTTCGTGGACCCGAGGAGCAGCAGGACGCCGGTCAGCAGCCCCTGCAGGGCGAGCCCGCCCACGGCGGTGTTCCGGACGCCGACCGCCGCGATGACGCGCGGACCGACGATCCCACCGAGCACGGCACCGGCTCCCATGGCGCCGAGCATGAGACCGGTCTGCATCGGGTCCAGGCCGAGCACGTGCTGGAGGTACATGGTGGACAGGAAGACGAGCCCGGTCTCCATCGTGAACGTGGTGAACCCGGCGATGTGGCCGCCGAGGATCGTCGGTCGACGCAGGAGTCCGAGCGGCACGAGCGGGTTCGGGTGCCCCCGCTCGGCGATCCCGAACGCCACCACGAGCAGCGCGGCGAGTGCGAGCGACACCAGTCCGACGGGGTCGGCGATGCCGTGCTCGCCGAAGCGGGTCGCCGCGAACACCAGGGCCACGAGTCCGGCCGTGACGAGGACCGCTCCGCGGACGTCGAGTCGGGACACGACCCGCTCCGCCGTCTCCCGCAGCACGACGAGTGCCACGACGATGACCGCGGCCGCGATCGGGACGTTCACGAGGAAGGCGGCCCGCCAGGAGAACAGGTCGGTGAGCACCCCGCCGAGGACGGCCCCGCCGGTGAAGCCGAGCGACATCATCACGCTGTTGAGGCCGAGCGCCCGGCGGCGCAGCGGCCCCTCGGGGAACGTCCCGGTGAGGAGCGACAGCGCCGCCGGGGTCACCGCCGCCGTCGCGAGGCCCTGCAGCACCCGTGCTGTGAGGAGCACCTCGGGGGTGGTCGCGACACCGCCGAGCAGTGACGCGGCCCCGAGGACGCCCATCCCGACGAGGAACAACCGCCGGCGACCGAGCGTGTCCCCGAGTCGGCCGAACAGCAGGGTGAAGCCGGCGGCGCAGAGCGCGAACGATGTCGCGATCCACTGGACGTCGGCGGCGCGGAACCCGAGGCCGTCGGCGACGCGGGGCAACGCGACGTTGAGGATCGAGAAGTCGACCGCGAGCATGAACTGCGACGCGAGCAGCAGGAGGAGCACCGTCAACTGGCGCCCGGTCATCGAGGTGTGCATGCCGGTCAGCCTCGGCCCGTCGGACGCAGCGAGCCAGACCACCCTTCTGCGTACCACCGACAGGGTCAGGCACGGTCGTTCCGCAGCGAGGACCGGGGCTGGATACTGAGGGCATGACCACTGAGCTCGGTGCCTTCCTCCGCAGCCGCCGCGCGGCCCTGCACCCCGAGCAGGTCGGCGTCCGGTCGTACGGCACGCGTCGTGTCCCCGGCCTCCGTCGGGAGGAACTGGCGCAGCTCGCCGGGGTCAGCGTCGCGTACTACACGCGGCTGGAGCAGTCCGACCACGCCGAGACGGCGTCCGACCAAGTGATCGAGGCGCTCGGCCGCGCGCTGCAGCTCAACGGGGACGAGTCCGCGCACCTCCGCCGGCTGGCCCGTCCGTCGTACGGTCGCGTCGTCGGACCGGCCGAGGAACGCGCCCGTGCCTCCCTCGTCGCGATCGTGGAGGGGATGGCTGCACCGGCGGTCGTCCTCGACCACAGCAACGACATCCACGCGTGGAACCGGCTCGGGAACCTCCTGATGGCGCACGAGGTGCCCTTCGACGCCCCGCACGACCCGGACCGGCGGCCGAACTTCGCACGCCGGTTCTTCCTGGGACCCGGCGGTGCGGAGCTGTACGCGAACGCGGAGGAGATGGCCGACGACGTGGTCGGGTTCCTGCGCTACTCGTCGAGCCTCCACCCGGACGACCTGCAGCTGAGCACGCTCGTCGGCGAGCTCACGCAGCGGTCCGACGACTTCGCGCGCATCTGGGCGGAGCACCCCGTGGGCGACTGCGGGTACGGCACGCACCACTACGCGCATCCCCTCGTCGGTCGGTTCGACCTGGACTACGAGGTCGTCCGCCCCGCGGAGTCGAGCCTCCGTGTGCTCCTGTACCACGCGGCTCCCGGCGGCCCGGCCGCCGACGCCCTGGAGCTGCTCGGGCACGTCTGCCGCGACGACTGAACGAGACGCGCGGAGACGACGGACGGGAGGCGCGGCGCCAGCTGGCACCGCGCCTCCAGTCCGTCTCGGTGTGGGTCTACCGCACCGCCGGCTGCGGCAGCGAGGCGAGGATCTCGGCGGCCGCTTCGCGGCCCATCCGGACCGCGCCGTCCACGTGCTGGTACCCGTGCCCGGCGAGGTCGCTCGACGCGAACCGGATGGGTCCGACGGCCGCGCGCTGGTCGGCCCCGTAGCGGACGAGTCCGCCGAGGTCGAAGCTCGCCGCGTACGCGCCCCGGGTCCACTCCTCGGTGCCCCAGTCGCTCTCGTAGTAGACGACCGGACGGAGCGCCTCGTCGCCGTAGTAGTGCGCGAGCGACGCGAGGACGCGGGCCTTGCGCTCCTCGGCACTCATCGCGAAGACGTCGTCGGCGTGCACGTCCGAGACGAACCCGACGAGGGTGCCCTGCTCCGAGCCGTGGGAGGTGTTGTCGTAGGCCTCGTGCACGAGCTCGTAGGGGCTGAACGCCGTGCCGGACAGCCCGGCACCGCGCCAGAACGGCCGGTCGTAGACGGCGTGCACCTTGATGACGAAGCCCATCGACAGGTGCTGGTACAGCTGGTGCTGGCGTCGCGGCAGCGGTGGCTCGTACGAGATGCGCGAGTACAGGGGCGGCGGCACCGCGACGAGCGCCTGCCGTGCCCGGACCTCGATGCCACCGTCCGCGATGGCGACCACCCCGTCGTCGTCCCAGCGCAGGGTGCGCACCGGTGCGTTCAGGTGCACGTCGTCGCCGAGGCGCTCCGCCAGCCGCTCGGAGACCTGCTGCATGCCGCCGACGACGCGCTTGTCGAGGATGAAGTCCGCGTCGACGAGGTTCGTGAAGCTACCGGCCGACGCGGCCATGAGCAGTGCCTGCAGGGCCGAGAAGGCGTGCGCGGGCTTCGTGAGCATCGCGCCGGCGATGAACAGCTCGACGTTGTCCGTCGCGACCCGGTCGTCGCTGAGGGTGTGCAGCCAGGCGCGGAAGGAGGTCTCGTCGAGGGCCGCGGCACCCGGTGCCTCCCACGGGCGGGCCGGGTCGACCGTCGCCACGTACTCGTCGACGACGGCGACGAGTCGCTCGATCTCGGCAGCGGTGGCCTCGGGCAGCGGGAAGATGTCACCGGTGTACTCGGTGCGGGTGCCGTGCTCGTCGACGTAGACGCTGGAGCCCTCGCGGTAGCGGTCGTACGTCTCGAGGCCGAGTTCGTCGAGGGTCTCGAGCAGCGCGGTCTGGTCCGGTGAGACCCACTGGCCACCGATCTCGAGCGTGACGCCCTCGATGTCGTTCGTCCACGTGCGGCCACCGACGCGGTCGCGGGCCTCGAGGACGGCGACGGTCTTGCCCTCGGCGACCAGCCGGTTCGCGGCGGTGAGTCCGGTCACGCCGGCGCCGATGACGACGACGTCCTTCTCGATGGTCATCGCTGCGTTCCCTTCGTGCGCCCGAACGGGTCGGGCGTCAGTGTGTACATGGTCTCGAGGTACTCGGCGATGCCCTCGCCGCCGCCCTCCCGACCGAGGCCGGACTGCTTCACCCCGCCGAACGGGGCGGCGGCGTTCGACACGACGCCGGTGTTGAGCCCCAGCATGCCCGTCTCGAGCTGTTCCATGAGCCGCTGTCCGCGAGCGGCGTCCTCCGTGCAGGCGTAACCGACGAGACCGTACTCCGTGTCGTTCGCCGCCGTCACCGCCTCGTCCTCGGTCCGGAAGGTCCGGATCGCCAGGACGGGCCCGAAGATCTCGTCGCGGAGCAGCTCGCTGCCGGGCTGCACGTCGGTCAGGACGGTCGGGGCGTAGAACGTGCCCGGGCCGTCGACGGGGTGGCCGCCGGTGCGCAGGACGGCTCCGCGCTCGACGGCGTCGGTGACCAGGCGGTGCGCCTTGTCCACGGCACGCTGGTCGATGAGCGGTCCGATCGCGACGCCGTCCTCGGTGCCGCGACCGACCGACATCGCCTCGACGCGCTCGGTGACCCGGCGCGCGAACTCGTCGGCGACGTCCTCGTGCACGAGGAACCGGTTCGCGGCGGTGCACGCCTGCCCGGTGTTCCGGAACTTCGCGGCGAGCGCGGCGTCGACGGCGAGGTCGAGGTCGGCGTCCTCGAACACCAGGAAGGGGGCGTTCCCGCCGAGCTCCATGCTCGTCCGGAGCACCGTCTGCGCGGCCTGCGTCAGGAGCGTCCGGCCGACCGGCGTGGACCCGGTGAAGGACAGCTTCCGCAGCCGCGGGTCGGCGAGGAGCGGCTCGGACAGCGCGCCCGCGTGCGTGGTCGGCACGACGTTCACGACACCCGCCGGCACCCCCGCTTCGAGCAGCAGGTCGGCGAAGAGCAGCGTGGTGAGCGGCGTCAGTTCGGCCGGCTTCACCACGACGGTGCAACCGGCGGCGAGCGCCGGCGCGATCTTGCGCGTGGCCATCGCGAGGGGGAAGTTCCACGGTGTGATGAGGAACGCCGGGCCGACGGGCTTGTGCGTGACGATCGCCCGGCCAGTGCCCTCGGGGTTGGTGCGGTACGACCCGCCGATGCGGACCGCTTCCTCGGAGAACCAGCGGAGGAACTCGCCGCCGTACGTCACCTCGCCACGCGCTTCGGCGAGCGGCTTGCCCATCTCGAGCGTCATGAGGAGCGCGAACTCCTCGCGGCGTTCCTGCAGCAGGTCGAACGCGCGACGGAGGACCTCGGCGCGCTGCCGCGGCGGGGTGGTCGCCCAGCCGTCCTTCGCCGCGTGCGCGGCGTCGAGCGCCCGTCGGCCGTCGTCCGGGGTGGCGTCGGCGATCCGCAGGAGCGTCTCGCCGGTGGAGGGGTCGACGACGGGGAACGTCGCGCCGTCGGCCGCCTGTTGCCAGGTGCCGTCGACCAGGAGGCCCGTGGGGACCCGGTCGAGGACGGCCTGTTCGGCGGCTGGTCCGGTCGCGTCGGGGACGACGGGCCAGGCCGTCGTGGGGGCGGTGGTGGTCATGCTGCTGCCAGTCCTTCCAGGACGACGTCGAGGCCCTCGCCGAGCAGCGCGTCGTCGATCGCGAGCGGGGGCAGGAAGCGCACGACGTTGCCGTACGTGCCGGCGGTCAGTGCGATGACGCCGTGTTCGTACGCGTACCGCACCACCGCGCCGGTGAGTCCCGGGTCCGGCTCGCCGGTCGCGGGGTCGACGAGCTCGATCGCGACCATCGCTCCACGGCCGCGGACGTCGCCGATGCGGGCGTCCGACGCCTGGGCCGTGCGGAGCCGGTCGAGCAGGATGGTGCCGATCGCCTCCGCACGCTCGACGAGCCCGTCGTGCTCGAACGCGTCGATGGCGGCGAGCGCTGCGACGCAGGCGACCGGGTTGCCGCCGTACGTGCCGCCGAGGCCGCCGACGTGGGCGGAGTCCATGATCTCGGCGCGGCCGGTCACCGCCGAGAGCGGCAGACCACCGGCCATCCCCTTCGCGGTCGTCACGACGTCGGGGACGATCCCCTCGTGCTCGCTGGCGAACATCGCCCCGGTGCGGGCGAAGCCGGTCTGCACCTCGTCGGCGATGAACACGACGTCGTTCGCCGTGGTCCACTCCGACAGGGCGGCGAGGAACCCGGGCGCCGGGACGACGAAGCCGCCCTCGCCCTGGATCGGCTCGATGAGCACCGCGGCGGTGTTCTCGGCGCCGACCTGCTTCTCGATCTGGCTGATCGCACGCTTCGCGGCCTCGGCACCGGTGAGCCCGTCGCGGTACGGGTACGACATCGGCACGCGGTAGACCTCGGGGGCGAAGGGACCGAAGCCGTTCTTGTACGGCTGGTTCTTCGCGGTGAGCGCCATCGTGAGGTTCGTCCGGCCGTGGTACGCGTGGTCGAACACGACGACGGCCTGCCGTCCGGTGTGCTTCCGGGCGATCTTCACGGCGTTCTCGACGGCCTCGGCACCGGAGTTGAAGAGGGCGGTCCGCTTCTCGTGGTCGCCGGGGGTCAGCCGGTTGAGGGCTTCGGCGACCTCGACGTACCCCTCGTAGGCAGTGATGGTGAAGCAGGTGTGGGTGAACGCGGCGACCTGCTCCTGCACGGCGGCGACCACGCCGGGGTGCGCGTTCCCGACGCTCGTCACGGCGATGCCGGAACCGAGGTCGATGAGGGAGTTGCCGTCCGCGTCGACGACCACGCCACCGCCCGCGGCGACGACGGCGATCGGCACGGCGACCCCGACCCCGGCTGCGACGGCCGCGGACTTGCGCTCGAAGAGCTCCCGCGAGCGCGGACCCGGCACCTCGGTGACGAGCCGCCGTTCCTGGGGCAGCGAGGGGCCACCGGGGGCGGCGCTGATCGAGGGTGCAGCGGTGGAGGTCATGCGCCGATGGTAGGAGCGCCGCGCGCCCGGACCCACTGTCCGCCGTGTACACCCGGGGTGGTCTCGATCGACTCGGCGGATAGGGTGCCCTCATGCCCGCGACGCTGCGATCCCTGCTCCACCGCGCCGACCTCCACCTGCGGCTGCTCACCAGCCCCGAGGCCGAGGCGCTCGACGCTCCCCTGTCGTGGCTGCACAGCTCCGACCTCGAC
The DNA here is from genome assembly GCF_040544915.1 of Curtobacterium sp. 1544. Lineage (NCBI taxonomy): Bacteria > Bacillati > Actinomycetota > Actinomycetes > Micrococcales > Microbacteriaceae > Curtobacterium > Curtobacterium sp. 1544. The sequence continues at coordinate 54,340 of NZ_JBEPKX010000005.1, read as the reverse complement.
GACCCCACGCCGTTCCTCGCCGACGGGCAGGGTCTCCTGACCACGGGGAAGCAGTTCGGCACCGAGGCCGAGGTCACGGAGTCGTTCGCCGCCGCCTACGTGCGACGGCTGCGGCAGCGCGGGGTCGTCGCACTCGGGTTCGGCACCGAGGTCGTCCGCGCCGGCACCCCCGCGCAGCTCGTGGCCGCGTGCGAGGCCTCCGGGTTGCCGTTGTTCGAGGTGCCGTACGAGACCTCGTTCATCGCCGTCGCGCAGGCCAACGCGGACGCCGTCGCGCGCGAGGCCAACGCCCGGAACGCGTGGGCCCTCGCCGCCCAGCGCGCCATCTCCCTCGCCGCGATGCGACCGGACGGTCTCGGCGCCACGATCGCGGAACTCTCACGGCAGCTGGACGGCTGGGTCGGGCTGTTCGACGTGTCCGGACGTCTCGACCGCGGGTACCCCGACGGCGGCGTGCCCGCCACCGACCTGGACCTGCTCCGGACCGAGTCGCTCCGGCTCCTCCGTGCCGGTCAGCGGGCCAGCCTGCCCGTGACGACCGAGCACCGCACCGGGTTCACGCTGCAGACGCTCGGCAGCGGTGGCCACCTCAGCGGTGTCCTGGCCATCGCGAACGGCAGCGCCCTCGACCGCGCCGGTCGCGAGGTCGTGACCGCCGTGATCGCCCTCGCCGGTCTGGCCCTGCAGCAGAACCGCGAGCTCGCGCGGGCCCGCGGCCTGCTCCGCACCGGGCTGCTCACGATGCTGTCCGTCGGGGACCCGGCCGTCGTCGACACCACGTCGCGGGAGGTCTGGGGGCCACTCCCAGCGGAACCCGTCCGGATCGCGGCGCTCGACGTCGCCGACCAGGACCTCGACACGGTGGTCGACCTGCTCGAGCTCTGGGTGCAGGACCGCCCCGGCCGGCTGTTCTTCGCGGTGGACGACGCCCTGTTCCTCTGCGTGGGCGCCGACGACACCGCGGTCGTCGAGGAGCTCGTCAGCCGCTACGACCTGCACGCCGGGCTCTCCGACGGTGCCTCGTACCCGTACTTCGGCCGAGCCCGGACCGAGGCCGTCCAGGCGCTCGACCGGCGTCGTGAAGGACGCCCCGGGATCACGGAGTTCGGCGACCTCGCCCGTGACGGCGTCCTCGCCCACCTCGCCCACGTCGACGTGGACGCCCGGGCCGTCGCCCGCGCGGTGCTCGCTCCCCTGCTCGACCACGACCGCACCGCGGGCACCGAGCTCACCCGCACCGTGCGGACCTGGCTGGAACAGAACTGCGAGTACGACCGCACCGCGCAGGAGCTCGGTGTCCACCGGCACACCGCCCGCGCCCGGATCGAGCACGCCGGACGACTCCTCGATCGGGACCTGTCCGTGTTCGCCACCCGGGCGGACCTCTGGGCGGCCTTCGTCGTCGAGGGCGGCCCCGGAGCCGGGTCGACGGCGTCCGCCTAGGCTGGACGTGTGCCGACCACACCGACCCGACGGCGCCTGAGCCCCGCCGAGCGGGAGGCCCAGATCGCCGACGCCGCGATCGCCGTCGCCCGCGCCGACGGACTCGCCGCGGTCACCCTGCGCGGTGTCGCCGCCTCGATCGGGGTCGCTCCGTCACTCGTCGCGCACTACCACCCGGCGATGGAGGACCTCGTCGGCGAGACCTTCCGCGCGATCGCCGCAGCCGAGGTCGCCGAGGTGGCCGCGATCGTGGCCGACGTGCACGGCCCTGGCGCCAGGCTCGGCGCGCTGCTGTCCTGCATCGCCGACCCGGACCGCGACGACGTCGCCGCGCTCTGGGCCGACGCGTGGAGCATCGGCCGGACGAACACCGTGCTCGCGGCGGCGGCCCGCGGCGTCATGGACGACTGGCAGCGACTGGCGACCGGGATCGTCGTCGAGGGGGTCCGGGCCGGTGTCATGCGCGTGGACGACCCGGACGCGGTCGGCCGGCTCCTCTTCGCGCTCGTGGACGCCACGAACGGGTACGCCCTCGTCGACTACCTCGACCGCCCCACCCGCGAGGGGCTCGTCCGCACGACGATCGCCCGCGCGGTCGGCCTCGACGAGGCCTCCCTCACCCCGCTCTCGTGATCTCCCGTCCGTGCCCCACCGATCGGTACGCTCGTCACGTCGCACAGGGAGCGGCGGGGACGGGGACACGATGACCACGACGGACGACCTCCGACGGACACGACCGAGTCGCCCACGGGTGGTGACGATCGCCGTCGTGCTCTGGGCGGTGTGGCTGGTGGCCGGGGTGCTGTCCACCGCCCTGGTCGCGACGTCAGACGGCCTCGCGGGCGTCGGCGGCGTCCTCACGATCGCGCTGTCCCTCGTCGTCTGGGCGGTGGTCGCCGCGGCGGTCGTCCTGCTCCTCCGTGGTTCCCCGGTCGCCCGCATCGTGCTCGTCGCGGTCGCCGCCCTGCGTGCCGTCCTGAGCATCACGGAAGGCGGGCCCGCCGCGGTGCTCGTCCTGCTGTCGGTGGTGGCCGCGGTCCTGCTCTTCCTGCCCAGCGCACGCCCGTTCTTCCGGCGAGTCGACGCTGCGGAGCCGAGCCGCGCCTCCAGGCAGTGACGCCCAGCAGGAACGCAGAAGGCCCCCGGATTCCTCCGGGGGCCTTCTGTGCAGTACTTGATGTGCACTGCGCCTGGTGCGCGAGGGGGGACTTGAACCCCCACGCCGTTTCCAGCACACGGACCTGAACCGTGCGCGTCTACCAATTCCGCCACTCGCGCCAGCCCGAGAACACTACCACGCACAGACGGTGCCAGACGCCAACCACTACCATGCGTAAGGTCAGCGACCGAGAACACTGGAGACCCATGGGCCTGTTGGACAGCTTCGAGCGAGGGCTGGAGCGTGCCGTGAACGGCGCGTTCGCGAAGACCTTCCGCTCCGGCGTGCAGCCCGTCGAGATCTCGAGCGCACTCCGCCGAGAGCTCGACACCAAGGCTGCCGTGGTGTCCCGCGAGCGGATCCTCGTGCCGAACGAGTTCACGGTGCGCCTCGCTCCGCCGGACTTCACGCGCATGAACGACGTGGGGCGTCCCCTCATCGACGAGCTGTCGCAGATGGTGCAGCAGCACGCCGTTGCGCAGAACTACTCGTTCTCCGGCCCGGTGACGATCCGGCTGCAGCAGGACGGCACGCTGTCGACGGGCATCCTGCAGATCGACTCGACGACGGTGCAGCGCGACGTCGCCTGGGTCGCGGTGCTCGACATCGGTTCGCAGCGGCACAAGCTGCAGCGCGGTCGCACCGTGATCGGCCGCGGAACGGACGCGGACATCACCGTCGCGGACACCGGCACGAGCCGCAAGCACGTCGAGGTCATCTGGGACGGCAAGCACGCCCAGGCCAACGACCTCGGCTCCACGAACGGGTCGAAACTGAACGGCGAACGCTTCCAGCAGGCCATCGTGGAGCCGGATTCGACGATCGAGATCGGTCGTACCCGTATGGTGTTCCGGGTGATCCCCGAGAACGACGGAGGTACCAGGTGACCACAGGGCTGACCCTGCTCGTCCTGCGCTTCGCGTTCCTCGCGGTGCTCTGGCTGTTCGTGTTCGTGATCGTCTTCGCGCTGCGCAGTGACCTCTTCGGTCAGCGCGTGCGCACCATCCCCACCGACCCGAAGGCCGGTGCATCCGGCCCGACGACACCTGCGGTGCCGGCAGCAGCGGCGCCGGCTCCGGCATCCAACGGTGCGTTCACGGACCTCATCGGACAGCCTGGAGGCACGCAGCAGCCCGCCACGCCGGTCGCGACCCGCCTCGTGATCACCGAGGGATCCCGCGAGGGCATGGAGATGCCACTGGGCGGCGGCCCGATCACGATCGGCCGGTCGAGCGAGTCCAACGTGGTCATCCGCGACGACTACACCTCGACGAACCACGCCCGTCTCGACCTGCGTGCCGACGGCTGGCTCCTCACCGACCTCGAGTCCACGAACGGCACCTTCGTCAACGGTCAGAAGGTGACCGTTCCCGTGACCATCGCAGAGCGGACGCCGATCACGATCGGGACGACGACGTTCGAGCTGCGGCGGTAACCCGGGATGACGGCTCGCACGCTGAGCGCCGCTGTGTCCCACGTCGGACGCATCCGCGCGAACAACCAGGACTCCGGCTACGCCGGGCAGCACCTGTTCGCGGTCGCGGACGGCATGGGCGGCCACGCCGGCGGTGACGTCGCGTCAGCGATCGCGATCCGTCGCATCAGGGAGGTGGACCGGGAGTTCCCGTCGGCCCACGACGCCGAGTTCGCCCTGCAGTCGGCGCTCATCGCGGCGAACCAACTCATCACCGAGACGGTGTTCGAACACCAGGAACTCACCGGGATGGGCACCACGGTGTCCGCCATGATCCGCGTCGGCGACCAGATCGCGATCGCGCACATCGGTGACTCCCGCATCTACCTGCACCGCGACGGCGAGCTGCGGCAGATCACCTCGGACCACACCTTCGTGCAGCGGCTCGTCGACAGCGGCCGGATCACCCCGGAAGAGGCAGCGGTCCACCCGCGGCGCTCGGTGCTGATGCGTGTGCTCGGCGACGTCGACGCCGCACCCGAGGTCGACACCGCGATCATGGACATCCAGCCGGGCGATCGCTGGCTGCTCTGCTCGGACGGGCTCTCGTCGTACCTCGCCGAGGAGCGCATCCGGCACGCCCTCGCGTCGAACATGGACGCGAACCAGGTCACGCAGCGCCTCGTGAAGGAGACGCTCGACCACGGCGCGCCCGACAACGTCACCGTCGTCGTGATGGACGTCACGGACTCCGAGCCGGGCGACGACGACGACGCGGCGACCACCGTCGGGTCCGCAGCAGCGCCGCTCACGTTCGAGGCGTCGACCGGCCGCAAGCCGATCCGCCTCCCCACGATCCTGCTGCACCCGCTGAAGGTCACGACGGCGCCCGAGGACTCGCACTTCGAGCCCGAGTCCGACCAGTTCTTCGCCGAGCTCATCGCCGAGGACCGTCGTCGCCGGATCCGTCGTCGCATCTCGTGGACCATCGCCCTCGTCGTGGCGATCGCCGCCCTCGTCGGCGCCGTGTTCCTCGGCTGGCGCATCATCCAGGACCACTACTACGTGGGCACCGACCGCGGCACGGTCGCGATCTACAAGGGCGTGCAGCAGTCGATCGGGCCGATCGCGCTGTCCGACGTCTACGAGGACACCGACATCACCGTGTCGTCGCTCCCCGACTACACGCGGGAGAACGTCCGCTCGACGATCAACGCGCAGTCGCTCGACGACGCGCGGGACATCGTGGACCGACTGCGGAAGGCCGCCGAGACCGGGCAGGACCAGGCCGGCACGGGTGGTGACGGCGGCTCGCCGTCGCCGACACCGACCTCCTCACCCACGGGCTCCCCGTCCGCGTCCCCCGGGGCGAAGCGATGAGCAACGCCACCGCCCAGTCCTTCACGCAGGCGATCACGATCAAGCTGCGCGAGCCCGCGCGGGCCCGGAACCTCGAGCTCGTGCTGCTCGTCATCGCTTGTGGCATCTGCGCCGGGGCGATGGTCCTCGTGCAGCTCGGCACGAAGGGCAGGCTCTTCGACACCTCGGTGCTCTGGGTCGGCGCGGGCATCCTCGGCCTGGCGCTGATCATGCACGTGGTGCTCCGGGTCGTCGCGAAGAACGCCGATCCGTTCATCCTGCCGGTGGCCCTCGTGCTGAACGGCATCGGCATCGCCGAGATCTACCGGATCGACATCCACAACGACCTGTCCGGGTGGTCGGCGATCGGCGTGAAGCAGATCGTCTGGACGATGCTCGCGATGGTCCTGGCGATCATCACGGTCGTCCTCGTCCGGAACCACCGGTTCCTGCAGCGGTACCGGTACATCTTCATGTTCCTCACGATCGCGCTGCTGTTGCTGCCGATGCTGCCGGGCATCGGGTCCAACGTCGGTGGCGCTCGGGTCTGGATCCGCGTCGGAGCCTTCTCGTTCCAGCCCGGCGAGCTCGCGAAGATCACCATGGCGCTGTTCTTCGCCGGGTACCTCGTCACCGCTCGGGACTCGCTGTCGATCGTCGGCAAGAAGTTCCTCGGCATGACCTTCCCTCGCGGTCGGGACCTCGGTCCCATCCTGGTGATGTGGGGCGCGGCGATGGCCGTCCTCGTGTTCCAGCGCGACCTCGGCACCGCCCTGCTGTACTTCGGCCTGTTCCTCGTGATGATCTACGTGGCGACCGGTCGGATCAGCTGGGTCGTGATCGGCCTCGCCCTGTTCGTCGGAGGCGCGCTCATCGCCCAGAGCGCGCTGGTGTACGTGCACGGCCGGTTCGAGCAGTGGCTCGACCCGTTCAACCAGGAGATCTTCGACCGCCAGACCCAGGGCAGCTACCAACTCGTCCAGGGGCTGTTCGGCTTCGCCAACGGGGGGATCACCGGAACCGGTCTCGGCCAGGGGCGCCCGTACATCACGCCGGTCGCCAACGCGGACTACATCATCGCCTCGCTCGGCGAGGAACTCGGCCTGATCGGCGTCTTCGCGATCCTGGCGCTGTTCATCGTCCTCGCGTCCCGCGGCCTGCGCGTCGCCTTCATGGCGCAGGACGACTTCGGCAAGCTGCTCGGCGTCGGCTTCGGCTTCGTCATCGCCCTGCAGGTGTTCGTCGTCGTCGGTGGCATCACCCGCGTCATCCCGGTGACCGGCCTCACGACCCCGTTCATGGCGGCCGGTGGTTCGTCCCTCATCGCCAACTGGATCATCGCCGCGATGCTGCTGCGACTGACCGACGCCATCCCAGCCGAACAGCGCGTCCAGCAGGGCGCGATCCCCGCTGCGCGTGGCGGGAACGCGCGCGCGACCAGGAAGGAGCGCAGCCGGTGAACCGACAGCTCCGCGGTGTCTCGACCGTCATCGTGCTCATGTTCGTCGCACTCTTCGTGTCGACGACGTCCATCCAGTTCTTCTCGGCGGACTCGCTCCGTGCCGACTCCCGCAACTCCCGGACGATCCTCGCCAGCTACTCGACGAAGCGCGGCGCCATCCTCGTGAACGGCAGCCCGATCGCCGAGTCGACCCCGGTGGACGACCAGTACCAGTACCAGCGCAAGTACACGAACGGCGACCTGTACTCGGCCGTCACGGGATACTTCACCATCGGCCAGGGCAACACCGGCATCGAGAGCGCGGAGAACACCGTGCTCTCCGGCAACTCCGACGCGTCGTTCTTCCAGAACCTCAACGCGATCCTCACCGGCCAGGACGTCCAGGGCGACAACGTCAACCTGACGATCGACCCCGACGTCCAGCAGGCCGCCTACGACGCGCTCGGCGACAACACCGGGGCCGTCGTCGCGATCCAGCCGAAGACGGGCAAGATCCTCGCGATGGTGTCGAAGCCGTCCTACGACCCGAACACGCTCACCTCGCACGACACGGCGCAGGTGAAGGCGCAGTACGACGCCCTGCTGAACCAGTCGCGGACGCCGTTGCAGAACCGCGCCATCGGCGGCGACCTGTACACGCCGGGATCGGTGTTCAAGCTCATCGTCGCGTCGGCCGCGCTCGAGGGCGGGAAGTACAACCTCGACTCCGAGTTCCCGAACCCCTCGCGGTTGCAGCTCCCGGGCACGAGCACCTACATCAACAACGCCGAGGGCGGCTCCTGCGGCGGCGGCGACACCGTCAAGCTCCGCACCGCGATCCAGAACTCGTGCAACATCCCGTTCGCGGAACTCGGACAGAAGCTCGGCTACGACGCGATCAAGAGCATGGCGGACAAGTACGGCTTCGGCGACGCGATCGAGGTCCCGATGCGGGCGACGGCGAGCCAGTACCCCGACGTCGACTCCACGGCGCAGCTCATGCTGAGCTCGTTCGGTCAGGCCAGCGTCCGGGTGTCCCCGCTGCAGATGGCGATGGTCTCGGCCGGGATCGCCAACGGCGGCAAGGTGATGCAGCCGTCCCTCGTCGACTCGATCACCACGAGCGACCTGAAGACCGTCGAGTCCTTCTCCCCGAAGCAGTACAGCGACCCGCTCTCGGCCTCCGAGTCCAGCGACCTGACCGAGGCAATGCAGAGCGTCGTCAGCTCCGGGACCGGGACCAATGCCAAGATCGACGGTGTCGACGTCGCAGGGAAGACGGGCACGGCAGAGGGCGGCACGGGCGATCCGTACACGCTGTGGTTCACCGGGTTCGCCCCGGCGAAGGACCCCGAGGTGGCCGTCGCGGTCGTCGTCGGGAACGGCGGCGGGCTCGGGCAGTCCGGTGTCGGCAACACGGTCGCGGCTCCGGTCGCGAAGAAAGTCATGGAGGCGGTGCTGAACAAATGAGACCCACCAGCGGACTCACCTTCGGTGGGCGGTACCAACTCTCGTCCCGCGTCGCGATCGGCGGCATGGGAGAGGTCTGGCAGGCCACCGACCTCGTCATCGGACGGACCGTCGCACTCAAGATCCTCAAGGACGAGTACCTCGGCGACCCGGGGTTCCTCGAGCGCTTCCGCGCCGAGGCCCGTCACGCTGCGCTCGTCAACCACGAGGGCATCGCCAACGTGTTCGACTACGGCGAGGAGGACGGCAGCGCCTACCTCGTGATGGAGCTCGTCCCCGGCGAGGCGCTCTCGACCATGATCGAGCGGGAGCACACGCTGCCGGTCGACAAGGTCCTCGACATCGTGGCGCAGACCGCGAACGCCCTGCAGGCCGCGCACGCGGTCGGCCTGGTGCACCGCGACATCAAGCCCGGCAACCTGCTCATCACGCCGGACGGCCGCGTCAAGATCACCGACTTCGGCATCGCGCGCATCGCCGACCAGGTGCCGCTCACCGCGACCGGCCAGGTCATGGGCACCGTGCAGTACCTCTCGCCGGAGCAGGCGAGCGGACACCCTGCGTCGCCCTCCACGGACATCTACTCGCTCGGCATCGTCGCGTACGAGGCCCTTGCGGGTCGTCGACCCTTCACGGGTGAGTCGCAGGTCGCGATCGCGATGGCGCACATCAACGAGCAGCCGCCGGCGCTCCCGGGCGACATCCCGGAGCCCGTCGCCGCGCTCGTGATGTCCTGCATCGCGAAGAAGCCCGCGGACCGTCCCGCCACCGCCGCGAACCTGGCCCGTGCCGCACAGGCGCTGCGCCGTGGTGACGTCGCAGCGGCCACCGTCGCCGTGCCGGCCATCGCCGCCGGGGGCACCGTGGCGTTCAACCCGCCGCAGGGGCAGGGGAACGACGCCGCGACCGCGCTCATCGGCACCCAGGCCGGAGCCGTCACCGGTGGTCCCCGCACGCCGGGCTCGCCGGTCGACGGTGAGGACGAGGAACCGAAGAAGAAGCGCGCCTGGATCTGGTGGCTCGTCGGCGGCATCGCGGTCCTCGTCATCGCGGCGGTGATCGCTGCGTTCGCGATCAACGGCAACGGGACGCCCGAGCCGACGCGCTCGGCGACCACGAAGAGCTCCACGCCGCGTCCGAGCAACACGCCGACGCCGACCCCGACGCAGACACGGGTGCTCGTCAACGCGGCGGACTACGTCGGGCTCTCGGTCACGGACGCCCAGGCGAAGCTGCAGTCGCTCGGCCTCACCCCGCAGGTCGAGGACGGCGACCCGGCCCCGACGGCGGACAAGGCGAACACCGTCCAGTCCATCAGCCCCACCGGGAGCCTGGCAGCGGGCGCGGTCGTCGTGATCCAGCAGTACACGGCGCAGCCGACGGTCAACCAGCCGAACTCCGCGTCCCCGGGCACGGTGTCGACGGACGGCCAGGTCACCTTCAGCTGGGCGGCGGCGACCTGCCCGACCGGGTACACCGTGGCGTCGTACGCGTACACGATCACCGGCGGCAAGGACACCTCGAGCCAGACCTCGGGAACGCTGGACGCCTCGCACCGTTCGGTCACCGTGCAGATCGACGCGGTGGGCAAGGCCGCGGCACTGACCTACACCGTGACCTGCGGGAACCTCGCCGCATCGGCCGCCTCGGAGTCCGCCACGAGCGACCCCTGGCAGGCCACCGGCGAGCCGACCACCGACCCGACGGACGGCAACAACCCCAGCCAGGGCCCGCAGGACTGACCCTCGGACGGGGACTCGCGACACCGTTGCGTAACGGTTCGGTCGGGGGCCCCGTCCGCAGCGTCTCACCAGCGAGGGCTGCCGTACACTGGCCCGGACGGACATTCGGAGGAGTACGTGCCAGAAGGTGTGACCGCGGGGATCACCCTCCTCGCCAACCGCTACGAGATCGGTGACGTCATCGGTCGGGGCGGCATGGCCACAGTGCATCTGGGCAACGACACCCGCCTCGGACGCAAGGTGGCGGTGAAGCTGCTCAAGCCGAGCCTCGCCAACGACCCCGCGTTCCGAACGCGGTTCCGCCAGGAAGCCCAGGCGGCTGCGCGCATGGCCCACCCCACCATCGTCCGCGTCTACGACGCCGGCGAGGAGACGGTCACCGAGACCTCGGGCGCCGAGGTGCAGGTGCCCTTCATCGTCATGGAGTACGTCGAGGGCCGTCCGCTCTCCGACATCATCGAGGACGGTCCGGTCGCCCCGGACGAGGCCGTGCGCATCACCGAGGGCATCCTCACCGCGCTCGAGTACTCGCACCGCGCGGGCGTCGTGCACCGCGACATCAAGCCCGCGAACGTCATGGTGACGCACGCCGGCCAGGTCAAGGTGATGGACTTCGGGATCGCCCGTGCCATCACGGACACGTCGGCCACGGTCGCGCAGACCACCTCGATCCTCGGCACCGCCTCCTACTTCTCGCCGGAGCAGGCACGCGGTGAGACCGTCGACGCTCGCACCGACGTCTACTCGACCGGTGTCGTGCTGTTCGAGCTCCTCACCGGACGGCCCCCGTTCATCGGGGACTCGCCCGTCGCCGTCGCCTACCAGCACGTCAGCGAGCAGCCGGTCGCACCGTCGACCCTGGTGCCCGAGGTGTCACCGGCCCTCGACGCCGTCACCCTCCACGCCCTCGTGAAGGACCGCACGCGTCGGTACCAGAACGCCGCCGAGTTCCGGACCGAGCTGCAGCAGGCCGCGGCCGGTCACGTCCCGGCGTCGACCCGGAAGCTCCAGCAGCAGGTCGCGAACGACGCGTCGACGATGCTCTTCGGCGTCAACCCCCGCACGACGTCGAACCCCGCCGTCGCGTTCCGCGAGCTCGAGGACGACACGGCCGAGCACCGCCCGCAGCGCACGCAGAACCGTCCGCCGGTGGCGTGGATCTGGGTCGGCATCATCCTGACCGCAGCCGTGATCGTCGCGGTGGTGTTCTTCGTCGCCAACCTCCAGCCCGGCAAGGGTCCGGTGTCGTCGGTGAGCGTGCCGAACGTCGCCGGCGCGACCTACGACTCCGCCGCGTCGGCGCTCGGCAAGCAGGACCTGGTCGCCGTCAAGGTGGAGGAGAACTCCGACGACGTCGAGAAGGGGACGGTCATCCGGACCGAGCCCCGTGCCGGCACGAAGGTCGGCCGCAGTCAGAACGTCCGTGTCGTCGTCTCGCTCGGCCCGCAGCAGATCGCCATCCCGGACCTCGCCGGTCAGGCGCAGGACGCTGCCGAGAAGACCCTCACGGACGCCGGCTTCACGGTCGGGGCGATCAACTCCGACTACTCGCCCGACGTCCCCGAGGGAACGGTCATGAGCACCGATCCGGCATCCGCGTCGCTGCACGCGAAGGGCACCGTGGTGAACCTGACCGTGTCGAACGGCAAGGTCGAGCTCCCGAACGTCACGCAGCAGCCGTTCGCGACCGCGAACGCGACGCTCGCCGGCCTGGGGCTGACCGTGACCCCGGCGCCCGCGTACTCCTGCACCGGTGGCACCGTGACGCAGCAGAGCGCTCCCGCCGGCGACATCGCGCAGGGCAGCACCGTGGTCCTCACCTACTGCGCCGCCTCGTCACAGCCCACACAGCCGCCCGCGTCGGGCGGCGACAGCGGTGGGGACAACGCCGGTGACGGCGGCGATGGCGGCGACGGGCAGTGAACTGACCGCGTCCTGACGGAGGCTGTCCGTCGGGGCCGAGCCGTGCCTCCAGGCCGGACGCCCGTCAGGCGCGGTGCACCGCGATGAGCGGGTTCAGTCCCGCAGCTCGGTCGGCCGCGCCCGCCATGCCGGTGGTCTCCAGCCAGTTCCCGACCATCCGGTACCCACCCTCGGTGAGCACCGACTCGGGGTGGAACTGCACGCCGTACACGGGGTGCTCGCGGTGCTGGACGCCCATGATGACCCCGCCGCCGGTCCGGGCCGTGACGGTGAGTCCTTCGGGAACGGTCCCGTCGACGATCGCGAGCGAGTGGTAGCGCGTGGCGGTGAACGGGTGCGGGACGCCGGCGAACAGCGCACTGTCGTCGTGGTCGACCTGCGACGTCTTGCCGTGCATGAGCTCCTCGGCGTGCGTCACGGTGGCGCCGAGCGCCTCGGCGATCGCCTGGTGACCCAGGCAGACCCCGAGGAGCGGCTTGTCCGCCTCCATCGCGGCGTGCACGGTCGCGATGGACACGCCGGCGTCGGCCGGGGTGCCGGGGCCGGGTGACAGGAGCACGCCGTCGTAGTCGGCGATGCGGTCTGCGATCTCGGATGCGGGGAACGCGTCGTTCCGCACCACGTCGGTCTCCGCACCGAGCTGCTGCACGTAGCCGTTCAGCGTGTAGACGAAGCTGTCGTAGTTGTCGACGACGAGGATCTTGGTCATGGTCGGTTCACCGTACTCGTGGGGGATGTGTGCAGCGGGCTGAGAGTCCTCCCACACACGTGGTCACGGTAGGATACCGGCCATGGCCAAGGACAAGGACCGCACCAAGCCCGCCCGGAGGACCCGAGCCGACTCGGTCGACACAGCGGGGGACCAGCCGAACCCCGTCTGGTTCAAGCCGGTCATGTTCGGCTTCATGCTCATCGGGCTCGCCTGGGTGATCGTCTTCTACATCTCGAACACGACCCTTCCGGTTCCGTCCCTCGGGTCGTGGAACATCCTGATCGGCTTCGGCATCATGTTCGTCGGCTTCCTCATGACCACGCGCTGGCGCTGACACCCCGGCCACCTGCTTCCCTGCCGCCCGTCGCACCCCCCAGAGGTGCGGCGGGCGTCGTCGTTGCAGCCGGTGGCCCGTTCTCCACACCCACCCCGCCACTGCGTCAGCGTTCTCCCCAACCCGAGCGCCGTTCTCCACACTCTCCACATCACTCTCCACACCCTGACCCCGGAGTTATCCACAGCGGAGTCCACAGTGGGGATAATCACACGCGTGTAACTCACCGCTTTGTCCACAGCTGTGGATAACTCGGTCGTGCACGTGTGGAAACCGATCCGGCAGCACGGCGTGCGTCGGGCCTGGTGCGTCCCGCACGACACCCGCCGCGTCCCGCAACGACGAAGGCCCCGTCGCGCGTGCGACGGGGCCTTCGAGTGGGTGTGTCAGATGCCGATCCCGATGCCGGCCTGGAGGCTCGCGTACACCGCGTAGATGCCCGCGACGAGCACGACCGCCTCGGCCACGAGTAGGCCGATCTGCAGGCCCCGCTGCCGGACGTTGCGGGTCTTCGCGAAGACGAACCCGGTGATGAAGCCGAGGACGATGCCACCGACGTGCGCCTGCCACGAGATCGCCGTGCCGGGCAGGAACCCGACGACGAGGTTCAACCCCATGATCACGAGCAGCTGCACGGCGTTGTAGCCGAGGCTGCGCTGGATGACGAAGAACGCGGCGAACAGGCCGAAGATCGCACCGGAGGCGCCGACGACCTGCGTTCCCGGGCTCAGCAACGAGACCGCGAGGTCCCCGCCGAGTCCCGCCAGGAGGTACAACGCCAAGAAGCGCCAGGTCCCGAGGATGTTCTCGAGCATCCGTCCGAAGATCCAGACGGCCCACATGTTGAACAGGATGTGGAAGAACGAGGAGTGCACGAACAGCCCGGTGACGAGACGCCACGGCTGCGTGCCCACGAGAGGCGTGTAGTAGCTCAGCCAGGCGTTGACGTACCCGCCGCTGACCTGGTTGAGGAGCCACAGGACGACCGAGACGGCGACGATCACGACCGTCGCCTTCTGGTCGAGCATGGCGAAGCGCCGTCGGGCGACCGTCATCCCACTGGGACCGGTCGCCCGACGGTTCGCGGCGAACTGCGCGCGCTGCTCGCGCACGCACTCCGGGCAGTGCACCCCGACCGCCGCCGGCGTCTGGCACTCAGGGCAGATCGTGCGCCCACACCGCTGGCAGAGCACGAAGCTCTGCCGGTCGGGGTGCCGGTAGCAGGTGTTGTTCGAGTTGTACGCCGGATCGCTCACGTGGTGGCTCAGACGTCCTCGACGTCGATGCTCTGGATGACGACGTCCTCGAGCGGCTTGTCACGGCCGTCCGTGGGCACGCCCTCGATCGCGTCGACGACCGCACGCGACTCGTCGTCCGCGACCTCGCCGAAGATGGTGTGCTTGCCCTGCAGCCAGGGGGTCGCCACCGTGGTGATGAAGAACTGCGACCCGTTCGTACCGCGGCCGCCCTGGATGCCGGCGTTCGCCATCGCGAAGATGTACGGGTTCTGGAAGGTGAGCTCCGGGGAGATCTCGTCGTCGAAGCGGTAGCCCGGGCCGCCGATGCCCTGACCGAGCGGGTCGCCGCCCTGGATCATGAAGTCCTTGATGATGCGGTGGAAGACAACACCGTCGTAGAGCTTGTCGGTGGACACCTTGCCGGTGCCCGGGTGCGTCCACTCCTGCTTGCCCGTCGCGAGGTCGACGAAGTTCTTGACGGTCTTCGGAGCGTGGTTGCCGAACAGGTTGACGCGGATGTCGCCCTTGTTCGTGTGGATCGTTGCGACAGCGGTGTGCAGAGACATGTTCCGATTCTCGCATGTACTGCTGAAGGTCAGACGGATCCCACAGGTGAGGCTCCGTGACCTGTCAGGGAGTCGGGTGGCAGGATGGGACCCACGCCGATCCGATGGAGGTACCAGATGACGACGATCGAGATCCCGCGCAAGCGTCGGAAGCAGATCAAGAAGCTCAAGGGCCAGACCGCCTCGCTCCTCGGCGAGCAGCGCAAGGTCCTCGAGCACGCGAACGCGATCCTGGCGGAAGCGCGTTCCAATGCGGCAGATGCCGCACGCAAGGACATCGCACCGCGGGTGCAGAACGCGATCGACAACGGCATCCGGCCGGCTGTCGCCACGGGTGTGCACGCCGCGACGAGCGCAGCACAGAACGCATCCCACCGTTTCCAGTCCGAGGTCGTCCCCGGCCTGGTCGCGACGGCGGGCTCGGTCTTGAGCGTGGGCGACCTCGCGAAGGACCCGCGCGTCAAGAAGATCGTGAAGAACGCCCAGAAGAAGGGCAAGAAGGCCAAGAAGGCTGCGGAGAAGTACGTGCCGCACCAGAAGAAGGGCATCGGCTTCGGCGGTGTCGCGCTCATCGTCGTCGGCGTGGTCGCCGTCGCGGGTGCCGCGTACGCCGCGTACCAGACGCTGCGCGCCGACGACGACCTGTGGGTCGCCGACGACGCTGACACGGCGGAGAAGCCTGCCGCCTGACCTCCCCGGTTCGTACGAAGGGCCCCGGCATCCGCCGGGGCCCTTCGTCGTCTCCGGTCGGGGCGTACGAGGTGGCACGAGGTCGCACGACTCGCCACTCACGTCCGCCGAGGTCGCAGGAAGTGCAGCCCGTGCGCCGGCCGAACGGCACTCCGTGGGACCTGGCGACCGGCGGGGGTGACGGCGCAACCATGTGACGGACTGGAGGCCCGTGGCGGCGCCGCCCCGCGCCTCCAGTCCGCCTTGGGGTCGCGTTCCATCCCATCGCGTCCGACATGGAAGGTCGTTCCGCGCAGAGGAGGCAGAAACTTCCTGCCTCCCACGAGCGTTCCTGCACCCCACGCGCGAAACGACCCACGCCCACGCCACGCACCGAAGCGCCCACGCCACGCACCGGAACGGCTGCGGAGAGGCGCCCATCGCGGAGCGGCGCGCCGAAGGCGCCGACGAACACGACGGCCGAAGGCCGGTGAGCCGAGGAACGAGCGAACAGCGTTCACCCTGAGGGAGTGGAGCCTAGGAGAATCGAACTCCTGACATCCTGCTTGCAAAGCAGGCGCTCTACCAACTGAGCTAAGGCCCCGAGGACTCCAGCGTACTGGAGCCGGTGGGAGATGGTGGGGCTACAAGGACTTGAACCTTGGACCTCTTCGTTATCAGCGAAGCGCTCTAACCGCCTGAGCTATAGCCCCTCAGACCGGATGAAAGCCTACCGTACCGATCCCGCAGAACGAAATCGAGGCGGTCGACCCATCCGGGCCGGGTGTGTCAGTTGTTCGTGAAGCCGACGAGCAGGCCGCCGGTGATCCGCACACTGAGGTTGTAGAGCACGCTCACGATGGCGCCGAGCACGGTGCCGACGACCACGTTGAGGATGCCCACGACGATGGAGAACCCGAGTACCTGGCCCAGCGAGAACTGGTCCATGATCGAGTAGTTGTTCTGTCCGGTGACGTCCTTCAGGAGCGAGTCGATCTCCCCGAAGACACCGGTCTGGTTCAGGATGACCCAGACGAGCGCCGTCGCGACGACGATCACGATGGACCCGGCCAGGGCGATGAGGAAGCTGAGCTTCACCATCGACCAGAAGTCGACGTAGACCAGTCGCAACCGCACCTGGCGGGTGCCGACGGGACGCTTCGCCTTCTTCTGGAGCTTCTCGGCGACACTACTCATTGCTTGACTGGTCCTCTCCGGCCTGGTCGTCGCCAGGCTCGGTGTCGATGGGATCAGTGGATTCCGGCGCTGCTTCAGCAGGGCACACCGTCTCCACCGGGCCCGCAGGCTCGATCTCGGCGTCGTCCTGGTCGTCCAGGTTCCGCTCTGTGTTCCGGGCCACCGCGATGATCCGGTCGT
The DNA here is from genome assembly GCF_040544915.1 of Curtobacterium sp. 1544. NCBI lineage: Bacteria > Bacillati > Actinomycetota > Actinomycetes > Micrococcales > Microbacteriaceae > Curtobacterium > Curtobacterium sp. 1544. The sequence continues at coordinate 37,493 of NZ_JBEPKX010000005.1, read as the reverse complement.
TCTCCGCGAACCTCGCGAAGACCACACCCATCGTGTCGCGACCCTTGGCGGGCACCTCGGACACGGCAGACCTTACCACCTTGCCCGATTGCAGCACGACGAGCACCTCGTCGTCCTCGCCCACGATGAGAGCACCCACAAGGTCGCCTCGATCGGCTGCCAGCTTGGCCACCTTGATGCCGAGTCCGCCACGGCCCTGCACGCGGTACTGGTCGACCGAGGTGCGCTTGGCGTAGCCGCCCTCCGTCATGACCCACACGTAGCCGTCGTCGGACACGACCCGCGCTGCGAGGAGCGCGTCGCCGTCGCGGAAGGACATGCCCTTCACGCCGGAGGTCGATCGACCCATGGGGCGCAGCGTGTCGTTCGTCGCGGTGAAGCGCAGCGACATGCCGTGCTTCGAGACGAGGAGCAGGTCGTCGTGCTCGTCGACGAGGAGCGCCTGCACGAGGGTGTCACCGTCACGCAGGTTGATGGCGATGATGCCGCCGGTGCGGTTGGTGTCGTACTCGGTCAGCGCCGTCTTCTTCACGAGGCCGTGCTCGGTGGCGAGCACGAGGTACTGCGCGGCCTCGTAGTCGCGGATGTCGAGCACCTGCTGGATCTTCTCGTCCGGCTGGAGCGCGAGCAGGTTCGCCACGTGCTGGCCCTTGGCGTCGCGGCTGGCTTCCTGCAGTTCGTACGCCTTGGCCCGGTAGACCCGGCCCTGGTCGGTGAGGAACAGGAGCCAGTGGTGCGTCGTCGTGACGAAGAAGTGCTCGACGATGTCGTCGGCGCGCAGCTGCGCACCCTTGACCCCGCGGCCACCGCGGTGCTGCGAGCGGTAGTTGTCGCTCCGCGTGCGCTTGACGTAGCCGCCGCGGGTGAGGGTGACGACCATCTCCTCTTCGGGGATGAGGTCCTCGATGGACATGTCGCCGTCGAAGCCGAGCAGGATCTCGCTGCGGCGGTCGTCGCCGAAGCGCTCCACGATCTCGTCGAGCTCCTCGCCGATGATCGTGCGCTGCCGGGTCTCCGAACCGAGGATGTCCTGGAAGTCGGCGATCTTGCGCTCGAGTTCCTCGGCCTCGTCGTGGATCTTCTGCCGCTCGAGGGCCGCGAGGCGACGGAGCTGCAGCTCGAGGATCGCGCGCGCCTGGATCTCGTCGACGGACAGCAGGTCCATCAGGCCGGTGCGGGCCTCTTCGACGTCGGGCGACCGGCGGATGAGCGCGATGACCTCGTCGAGGGCGTCGAGCGCGGCCAGGTACCCGCGGAGGATGTGGGCGCGCTTCTCGGCCTCGCGCAGACGGAACTGCGTGCGGCGGACGATGACGTCGATCTGGTGGTCGACCCACGCCGAGATGAACCCGTCGAGCGCGAGGGTGCGGGGCACGCCGTCGACGATCGCGAGCATGTTCGCGCCGAAGTTCTCCTGCAGCTGCGTGTGCTTGTACAGGTTGTTGAGCACGACCTTCGCGACGGCGTCGCGCTTGAGGACGATGACGAGGCGCTGCCCCGTGCGGCCGGAGGTCTCGTCACGGATGTCCGCGATGCCGGCGAGCTTGCCGTCCTTGACGCCCTCGGCGATGCGGATCGCGAGGTTGTCCGGGTTGACCTGGTACGGCAGCTCGGTGACGACGAGGCAGGTACGACCCTGGATCTCCTCGACGTTGACGACCGCACGCATCGTGATCGAGCCACGGCCGGTGCGGTAGGCGTCCTGGATGCCCTTGGTCCCGAGGATCTGCGCCCCGGTCGGGAAGTCCGGGCCCTTGATCCGCTGCATGAGCGCACCGAGGAGCTCCTCGCGCGTCGCGTCGGGGTGCTCGAGCGCCCACTTCGCGCCGGCGGCGACCTCGCGCAGGTTGTGCGGCGGGATGTTCGTGGCCATGCCGACCGCGATGCCGACGGACCCGTTGACGAGCAGGTTCGGGAACCGTGCCGGCAGGATCGCGGGCTCCTGCGTGCGGCCGTCGTAGTTGTCCTGGAAGTCGACGGTGTCCTCGTCGATGTCCCGGACCATCTCCATGGCGAGCGGCGCCATCTTGGTCTCGGTGTACCGCGGGGCCGCGGCGCCGTCGTTGCCCGGGGAACCGAAGTTGCCCTGGCCGAGTGCGAGCGGGTAGCGGAGCGACCACGGCTGCACGAGGCGGACGAGTGCGTCGTAGATAGCGGAGTCACCGTGCGGGTGGAACTGCCCCATGACGTCGCCGACGACGCGGGAACACTTCGAGAAGGCCCGGTCGGGGCGGTAGCCGCCGTCGAACATCGCGTAGATCACGCGGCGGTGCACCGGCTTCAGCCCGTCACGGACCTCCGGCAGGGCACGACCGACGATGACGGACATCGCGTAGTCGAGGTACGAGCGCTGCATCTCGAGCTGCAGGTCGACCTGCGAGATGCGGTCACCGGAGACGACGATGTCCCCGCTGTCGCCGTGGACGATCTCGGGCTGCTCGTCGGCGCCGTTCTCGTTGTCGTCAGCCATGTGGCTTCGTTCCCTTTCTGGACAGCCGGGAGGCTGTGGTTCACATCGTCGCGCCGGGCGCGACCACAGGTGGTCAGGACTGGTGCGCGCGGCTCACGCCGTGCCTCCAGGCCAGGATCAGATGTCCAAGAACCGGACGTCCTTCGCGTTCTGCTGGATGAACTGGCGACGGGACTCGACGTCCTCGCCCATCAGCGTCGCGAAGACGCTGTCCACCGCGGCGGCGTCCTCGAGCGTGACCTGCAGCAGCGTGCGGGTGTCCGGGTTCATCGTGGTGTCCCAGAGCTCCTTGTAGTCCATCTCGCCGAGACCCTTGTAGCGCTGGATCCCGTTGTCCTTCGGGATCCGCTTGCCGGCGGCGAGGCCGGCGGTCATCAGGGCGTCGCGCTCCCGGTCGCTGAACACGTACTCGTGCGCCGAGTTCGACCACTTCAGGCGGTACAACGGCGGCTGCGCGAGGTAGACGTAGCCGCGCTCGATGAGCGGCCGCATGTAGCGGAACAGCAGCGTGAGCAGCAGTGTCGTGATGTGCTGACCGTCGACGTCGGCATCCGCCATCAACACGATCTTGTGGTACCGGGCCTTGTCCGGGTCGAAGTCCTCGCCGATGCCGGCGCCGAACGCCGTGATCATCGACTGGATCTCCTGGTTGGCCAGGGCGCGGTCGAGGCGGGCCTTCTCGACGTTGAGGATCTTGCCGCGCAACGGCAGGATCGCCTGCGTCATCGGGTTGCGACCCTGCACGGCGGAACCGCCGGCGGAGTCACCCTCGACCATGAAGATCTCGGAGACCGTCGGGTCCTTCGACTGGCAGTCCTTGAGCTTGCCGGGCATGCCGCCCGACTCGAGGAGGCCCTTGCGTCGGGTGGTCTCACGCGCCTTGCGGGCGGCGAGCCGGGCCTGCGACGCCTGGATCGCCTTGCGCACGACGTCGCGGGCCTGCGTCGGGTTGCTCTCGAACCAGTGGGTGAGCTCGGTGCCGACGACGCGCTGCACGAAGCCCTTGGCCTCGGTGTTGCCGAGCTTCGTCTTCGTCTGGCCCTCGAACTGCGGCTCGCCGAGCTTCACGGAGATGACGGCCGTCAGCCCTTCGCGGATGTCGTCACCCGTGAGGTTGTCGTCCTTCTCCTTGATGATCTTCGCTTCACGCGCGTACTTGTTCACCAGGTACGTGAGCGCGGCGCGGAAGCCCTCTTCGTGGGTGCCGCCCTCGTGCGTGTTGATCGTGTTCGCGAAGGTGTGGACGCTCTCCTGGTAAGAGGTGTTCCACTGCATCGCGACCTCGAGCGCGATCTTGCGCTCCGGGTCCTCGGCCTCGAAGCCGATGACGTCCGGGTGCACCAGGTCGGCCTTCTTCTGGGCGTTGAGGTACTCGACGTAGTCGGCGAGCCCGCGCTCGTACAGGAAGGAGTCCTTGCGGGACTCTTCCCCTTCGTCCGGGGTGCGCTCGTCCTGCAGCGTGATCCGGAGGCCCTTGTTCAGGAACGCCATCTGCTGGAACCGCGTGCGGAGGGTCTCGTAGTCGAAGACGACGGTCTCGAAGATGTCGGCGTTCGGCCAGAACGTGATGGTGGTGCCGTGCCCGTCGTCCTCTTCGTCCTTGGACAGGGGCGCGACGGGAACGCCGTCGGTGTAGCTCTGGCGCCAGACGTGGCCCTGTTGCCGGACCTCGACGTCGAGCTCGGAGCTCAGCGCGTTGACGACCGACGAGCCGACGCCGTGCAGACCACCGGACACCGCGTACGCGCCGCCGCCGAACTTGCCGCCGGCGTGCAGCACGGTCAGGACGACCTGGACGGTCGAGACGCCCTCGGCAGCGTGGATCCCGACGGGGATGCCGCGGCCGTTGTCGACCACGCGGACGCCACCGTCTTCGCGGATGGTGACGTTGATCGTGTCGCAGTACCCGGCGAGTGCTTCGTCGACGGAGTTGTCGACGATCTCCTGCACGAGGTGGTGCAGACCGCGCGGCCCGGTCGACCCGATGTACATGCCCGGACGCTTCCGGACCGCTTCGAGTCCCTCGAGCACCTGGATCTGGTCTGCGCCGTACTCTGGATCGTTCTGCGGGGTCTGCTCGCTGGACGAGTTCAGTCGGTCGTCGTCAGATCCGGATGTCATTCGAGGGTGCTCCTGCCTGCGCGCGGAACACCCGCGCACTGCACCTCCCAGTCTACCGCAGGGACCCCGGATCCGAGGGCGGAATCCGCCCGTGGACGGCCTTTTTTCGTCCTCCCGGACGATTTCGTCGGCTCACCCGTAAGTGTCGCGAGGACCGCGCCCCTGGACCGTCCTGGGACCGCGTTTCCAGGTGGGGGCGTCGGGGCCCGAAACCCGGATCGACTGCACCCCTGCCTCCGGGTGCCGCTCGGCGATCGTCGTCGTGATGGTGCTCCGCATCAGTCGGAGCTGGGTCGCCCAGGCCGTCGAGTCGCACCGGATGACGAGTGCGCCGTCGTCGATCGTCATCGGCCGGGAGTGCTTCGCGAGCTCGTCCCCCACCACGGCCGGCCAGTCGACGAACAGCTCGGAGCGGGCGAGGGGTTCTGTCCAGCCGAGTTCCTGGGCCAACGACCCGACGATGTCGCCGAGTCCGGCGGGCTCGCGACCGCGGCCGTAGGGCACGGAGTCCGGGTCGAGTCCCTTCATGCGCCGGCGGCGCGCGTCGACGCCGCGCTTCGAGGGGTCGCCGAACACGGCACGGAGGTGCCGGTAGACCCGCGAGGGCTCGGTGGGCTTCACGGGTTTCGGCATCAGACGCCGGCCTCCGTCGGGTGGTCTCCCGTGCGCTCGGTCGGACTGGAGGCGCGGCTCGCCTCCGCCTCGTCGGTCACGATCGTGCCGGCCTCGATCCGCACGGTGTGCGCGGCCAACTGCTCGGGCACGTCGCCGAAGACCGCCGCGGTGATGAGCACCTGCTCGTAGTCCGCGACCGCTCCGGCCAGGCGCTCCCGACGGGACTCGTCGAGTTCGGCGAACACGTCGTCGAGGATGATGATCGGGTCGCCCAGGCTCGACTCGGCGCGCAGGATCGACGCACTGGCGAGCTGCACGGCGAGCGCGAACGACCACGACTCCCCGTGGCTGGCGTACCCGCGGGCGGGTAACCCGTTCAGCTGGAAGAGCACGTCGTCCCGGTGGGGCCCGACGAGCGTCAGGCCGCGGTCGAGCTCGTCACGCCGCCGTCGCTCGAGCGCGGCCCGGAACGCATCGGCGGCCGCCGCGATGGTGACCGGCTCGTCCGGTGTCCCGAGGACGGGATCCGTCGCTGCCGCGTCCTCCGGGTCGCCGCCGCGGACACTGAGCACGCCCGAGATCGACGCCTCGTGCCGTTCGCCGGCGACGGTCGCGTACGCCTCGGCCACGAACGGTGCGAGCCGCCGGGTGAGGTGGTCACGAGCAGCGATGATCTCGGAGCCGAACGCGACGAGCCGTTCGTCCCAGACGTCGAGCGTCGCGAGCGAACCCGCCTTCGCGCCCGTCGCCCGGGCGGACTTCAGCAGGGTGTTCCGCTGCCGGAGCGTCCGGTCGTAATCGGCGAGGACGCCCTGCATGCGCGGGGCGATCTGGCCGAGGAGTTCGTCGAGCATCCGGCGCCGACCGGCCGGTTCACCGCGGACGAGCGCGAGGTCCTCCGGAGCGAAGAGCACGCTCGTGCAGTACCGCGGGAGCTCGCGCGGCTTGATGGCGGACCGGTTCACCTGTGCACGGTTCGCGCCGGTGCGGTTGATCTGCACCTCGGCGAGGATGCTGCGGTCCTCGTGGGCGAGCCGAGCGCGGACGATCGCGGCGTCGCAGCCCTGCCGGACGAGTGCGGCGTCCGTCGGGACCCGGTGCGAGCCGAGCGTCGACAGGTAACCGATCGCCTCGACGAGGTTGGTCTTGCCCTGTCCGTTCCGTCCGACGAACAGGTTCGGCCCGCGTGCGAGGTCGACCTCGGCCTCCCGGTAGTTCCGGAAGTCCGTCAGTTGCAGGTGGTCGACGTGCACGCGGGCCGAGACGAGCTCAGGTGGTTACCTGAGCTACGCCTTCTTGACGGCGTGGCCGCCGAACTGGTTGCGGAGCGCCGCGACGGCCTTCATCGTCGGGGACTCGCTGCCCTGACGCGAGACGAAGCGGGCGAACATCGCCGCGGAGAGCGCGGGCATCGGCACCGCGAGCTCGATCGCCTCTTCGAGGGTCCAGCGACCCTCGCCCGAGTCGTCGACGTAGCCCTCGAGCTCGTCGAGCTTCGGGTCCTCGTTGATGGCGAGGACGAGGAGGTCGAGCAGCCAGGAGCGGACGACCGTGCCACGCTGCCAACCGGCGAAGACCGCCGGGACGTCGTGGACGATGTCCTTGGCCTCGAGGAGCTCGTAGCCCTCGCCGTACGCCTGCATGATCGCGTACTCGATGCCGTTGTGGACCATCTTCGCGTAGTGACCCGCGCCGACGCCGCCGGCGTGCGAGAAGCCCTCTTCGCGGGGGCCCTCGGGACGGAGTGCGTCGAAGACGGGCATGGCGAACTCGACGTCCTCGGGGGCGCCGCCCACCATGAGGCCGTAGCCGTTGTCCTTGCCCCAGACGCCACCGGAGACACCGGCGTCCATGTAGCGGATGCCCTTGGCGTCGAGCTGCTTGGCGTGCACCTCGTCGTCGAGCCACTTCGAGTTGCCGCCGTCGATCACGAGGTCGCCCTCGCTCAGGACGTTCGACAGGTCGGTGATCACGTCGTCGGTGATCTTGCCGTGCGGGACCATGACCCACACGAGCTTCTTGCCCTCGGGGAGCGCCGCGGCGAGTGCGCCGAGGTCGGCGACGTCCGAGACGGCGGGGTTCGCGTCGTAGCCGGTGACCTCGATGCCTGCGTTGCGGAGACGGGCACGCATGTTGTTGCCCATGCGACCGAGGCCGACAAGACCGATGTGCATGATTTCCTCTTCTGTTCGTCGTCGCGCTGATGCAGGGGTGGCGCGTCAGCGCAGTGTTCGGCTGTTGCGCTTACCGCAGCAGGAGATTGGGCTGCAGCAGGTACCGGTATCCGTCCGTCGCCGGGGCCTCTTGCGAGGTCTGTCCGGTGATGAGCACCGGACCCGGCTTGTTGGGGTTCTCCGTCTTGGTGAAGGAGATCCGGACGAACTCGGAGTGCACCGCGTTCAACCCGTCCAGGAGGAAGGCGGGCTTCAGCGAGACCACCGTTTCCTCCCCGGTCAGCAACGCACTGATCGACTCTGACGCCTGCGCTTGTTCGGAACCGATCGCTTCGAGCGTGAGCCCGTCGACCGTGAAGGAGAACCGGAGCGCGGCTTCGCGCTCCAGGACGAGGGAGACCCGTCGGACCGCCTCGACCAGTTCCGCGGTGTTGATCACCGCGTGGTCCTGGACGGTCTCGGGGAAGAGCCGGCGGACCGGCGGGTAGTTGCCCTTGATGAGCAACGAGGTGACGGTCTTGTCGTCGGCGTGGAACGCGATGAGTTCGCGGTCCGACGAACCGCTGATCGAGACCGACACCGTGGACGCCGAGCCGAAGGTGCGGCCGACCTCCTGCAGGGTGCGGGCCGGCACGAGTGCGTGCAGCGGGTCCGAACCGACGCGGCCGGAGTCCCACGCGATCGTGCGAACGGCGACGCGGTAGCGGTCCGTGGCGATGAGCGAGAGGTCGTTGTCACCGACCTCGAGCTGCACGCCGGTGATCACCGGGGTGACGTCGTCGCGGCTGGCGGCGACGGCGACCTGGGAGACGGCCTCGGAGAACGCGTCGCCGGGGATGACGCCGGTCTGCGCACCGATCTCCGGGAGCGTCGGGTACTCCTCGACGGGCATGGACAGCAGCGTGAAGTGCGCCGACCCGCAGGTGACCGAGATCTTCGAGTCCTCGGTGGTGAACGTGACCGGCGCGTTCGGCAGGCGGCTCGCGATGTCGTTCAGCAGGCGGCCGGAGACGAGCACCGTGCCCGGGTCGTCGATCTGCGCGGCGATGGACGTCTGCGCCGAGACCTCGTAGTCGAACGACGAGAGCGTGAGTCGGTCGCCGTCGGCGTGGATGAGGACGCCCGAGAGGATCGGGAGGGTCGTGCGCTGTGGGAGGAGCTTCACCGCGAAGGAGACGGCTTCGGAGAAGACGTCCCGGTTGACCTCGAACTTCACAGCTGGAACCCCTGTCGATCGGTTGGACTGTCCGGCCGCCCCATTGTGGCACAGCCCGACCCGACCCGGATTTCTTGTCATCCCGCCGTCCACAAGGTTGGCCCGCTGAGATCAATCGTTAACCAGAAGTAATGGTGTTAACGCCTGTGCACACTGTGGATAACCCTGTTAACACCGCTTGTCCACAGGGAACTACACACGTGTGAGTTGTGAGCGGTGTGTGGGGGACCTCTGGATGAGTGAATCTCATCTATCCACTTCCATCCCCAGTCTCCACAGGTGACCCCTCCGCTGTGAACAACCGACCGGCGTGTCCTCCACAGTTATCCACAGGCTTTCCACACTGTGTGAAGTCCGGCGCATGGAACCGTCTCAGATGGTGGATGCGCTCGGAGGCAGGCCGATCTGACGGTCGTCAGTCGTGCCTCCAAGCCGCCGGCGCGACCATCTGCCGATGCGAGCCGCTCGACTCGGCCGATCCGCGATCAGCGGTAGCGGCGGTCCTGCTTGATCCGGCTGGTGAGTTCGGTGACCTGGTTGTAGATCGACCGTCGCTCCTTCATCAGCTCGGTGATCTTCTTGTTCGCGTACATCACGGTGGTGTGGTCGCGGTTGCCGAACAGCTGCCCGATCTTCGGCAGGGACAGGCTCGTGAGCTCGCGGCAGAGGTACATCGCGATCTGTCGCGCCGTGGCGATCGCCTGCGAGCGGGACGAGCCGTAGAGGTCGTCGACGGAGAGCTTGAAGTACTCCGCGGTGTGGTTGATGATGTCCGTCGGCGCGACCACGTTGTCGTCGTCGAGGGTGATCAGGTCCTTCAGGACGGTCTGCACGAGTGCCATGTCGACGGCCGTGCGGTTGAGGCTCGCGAACGCGGTGACGCGGATGAGTGTCCCCTCGAGCTCGCGGATGTTGCTCGACACCTTCGACGCCATGAACTCGAGGATGTCGTCCGGCACCTGCAGGTGGTCGGACTGCGCCTTCTTGCGGAGGATCGCGATGCGCGTCTCGAGCTCCGGCGCCTGCACGTCCGTGATGAGGCCCCACTCGAAGCGCGAGCGCATCCGGTCCTCGAACCCCGTGAGGTGCTTCGGCGCGACGTCCGACGTGATGACGACCTGCTTGTTGTGGTCGTGCAGCGTGTTGAACGTGTGGAAGAACGCTTCCTGCGTCGAGTCCTTGCCCTGCAGGAACTGGATGTCGTCGATCAGCAGGATGTCGATGTCGCGGTAGCGCTGCTGGAACTGGTTCGACCGGTTGTTCGCGATCGAGTTGATGAAGTCGTTCGTGAACTCCTCGCTGGACACGTACCGGACCCGGATCCCCGGGTAGAGGCTCTCGGCGTAGTGGCCGATCGCGTGCAGGAGGTGGGTCTTGCCGAGGCCGGAGTCCCCGTAGATGAAGAGGGGGTTGTAGGCCTTGGCCGGCGCCTCGGCGACAGCGACCGCGGCCGCGTGGGCGAAGCGGTTCGACGAGCCGATGACGAAGTTGTCGAAGTTGTACTTGGGGTTGAGCCGGGACTCGGGGCGACCGCTGGTACCAGGGGCGTCGATCTGGCTCGGGACGAAGGGTGCCTCGATGTACTGCCGTGGCGCCGCACTCTGCTCGACGGGCTCCTGCACGGGCTCGGCGTACTCGGGTACGTGGCTCGGGACCGTGGTGTCGACCCGCGGCTCGGAGGCCATGTCCGGGTTCACCGTGATGGCGAAGTTCGCGACGGTGTCGTCGCCGATGCGCGAGACCGCTTCGGTGATGGGGATCCGGATGCGCTGTTCGAGCATGCCGCGGGTGAGGTCGTTCGGGACCTCGAGGTAGAGCGTCCCGGCGAGCACGCCCTTCGGCTCGACCAGGTTGAGGAAGCCGTGGAGCTGCGGGGTGATGCGGTCGTCCTCCGAGAGGAGTCCGAGGACGGATGACCAGAGGTCCTCGACGGGGTCGGCCGGCATCGTCATGTCGCGCTCGTCTCCAGGTCTCGTGTGCGGTGTTGGGCGTTCCGTGGCTCGGGGCCGCCCGGTGTGCCGGGACAGCGTCGACCGTCGGATCGTCCTGGCGGGTCGTCGTGTGCCCGGGTGGCTTCTTCGACGGCCCGGACCGCGTGTCGTCCCGCGTGGTGGTCCACAGGGTTGTCCACAGTGTTCTCCACGACCGCCGCGGGTGGCTGGTCGAGGAGACTCCCCCGTCCTGCCGGGCCACAGGCGGATCGATCACACCACTGTAAAGGACCGGGGCGCGTCGTACCGAACGCACGTTTTCCCCAATGTGGATAATGATCGTGCGGACGGCACCGGTGGAGGCGCCTCCGTGCGGGGTTTGACCTGCTCGCCGCTGTCACGTACCGTTAACCAGTTGACTGCGGCCGTTCGGTCGCGCCCATCTGCGTCGTCCGGCACCGGACGACTACGCATACGTGACGACTCGCGTCGGGGTTCCCCCAGCGCAGCCGTAGTGGAGACCATCATGAGCAAGCGCACCTTCCAGCCGAACAACCGTCGTCGTGCCAAGAAGCACGGCTTCCGTGCCCGCATGCGCACCCGTGCCGGCCGCGCCATCCTCGCCGCGCGCCGTTCCAAGGGCCGCACCGAGCTCAGCGCCTGAACGAGTCGCGCCTGATCGGGCACCCCGTCCGGTCTCGTCCGGACACCTGGTAGCGATCGTGTTGGCCCGCGCCAACCGCATCGTCCGTGGTGACGACTACCGGTCCGTCGTGCGTCGTGGTCGCAGGAGCGCCACGGCGCACGCCGTCGTATCGGTGGTCCGTCGCACCACGGACGACGCGTCGAGTGGTGTCGGTCCGACCCGCTTCGGGTTCATCGTCGCCAAGACGGTGGGCAACGCCGTGACCCGGAACCTGATCAGGCGTCGCCTCAAGGCGATCGCGCACGGCCTCCTCGCGGACATCCCCGTCGGGTACGACGTGGTGGTCCGCGCACTGCCAGCCGCTGCGCAGGCCGGATGGCCTACCCTGCTCGAAGACGTCACGCGCTCCTGTGCGCGTGGTGTGGAGAAGGCAGCAGCATGAACCGCAACCTCTGGACCCGGCTCGCCTGGGTCGTCGCGTTGCTCCCGCGCAACGCGTGCGTGGTCGTGCTGCGCGCGTACCGGGCCGTGATCTCACCGCTCTACGGCAACGTCTGCCGGTACCACCCCTCGTGCTCCAGGTACGCCCTCGAAGCCATCCAGCAGTACGGCGTCGTCCGCGGATCGGCGATGGGCGCGTGGCGCATCGCACGGTGCAACCCCTGGGCAGCCGGGGGCATCGACGACGTCCGTGCACGGCGTCGCCCCTACGACGTCAACCGGTTCGGGTTCGTGCTCGCGCCGACCCAGCAGCAGCCGCAGCCCGCGGTCGGGAACCTCCGCCCGGTCCTGCTCCCCCAGCGCACTCGAAAGGCGTGACCGTCCCCATGGACCTCATCGGTACGATCCTCTGGCCGCTCAAATGGGTGGTCTCGGCCATCCTCGTCGGATTCCACTGGGTCTTCGAGAACCTCGGCATGGACCCCGGCGCGGGCATCACCTGGGTCCTCTCCATCATCTTCCTGACGTTCGTGGTCCGCGCCGCGCTCATCCCGATCTTCGTGCGCCAGATCAAGTCGCAGCGCCGCATGCTCGAGGTGGCCCCGCAGCTCAAGAAGATCCAGGACAAGTACAAGGGCAAGAAGGACCAGTTCTCGCGTGAGGCCATGAGCCGCGAGACCATGGCGCTGTACAAGGAGACCGGGACGAACCCGCTGAGCTCCTGCCTGCCGCTGCTGATCCAGATGCCGATCTTCTTCTCGCTGTACTCGGTGCTGCACGAGGCGCAGATCAACAAGACCGGCATCGGCCTGCTGACGAACGACCTCGCCGCGTCGTTCGGCAACGCGTCGCTGTTCGGCGCTCCCCTGCACGAGACGTTCACGAACGCCTCCGGCTGGGAGGTCCGTGCGATCGCCGGCTTCATGATCGTCGTGATGACCGCCTCGCAGTTCATCACCCAGCTGCAGCTCGTCGCCAAGAACATGTCGCCGGAGACCAAGGCGTCCCCGATGTACCGCCAGCAGAAGATGATGCTGTACATCCTCCCGCTGGTCTTCGTGATCTCGGGTCTCTCGTTCCCCCTCGGCGTCATGTTCTACTGGCTCGCCTCCAACATCTGGACGATGGCGCAGCAGTACTTCGTCATCCGCAGCATGCCGACTCCTGGTTCCGAGGCCGCGCTCGCGCGTGAGGCTCGTCTCGCGAAGAAGGCACAGCGTCGCGGCTCCGCCACCCCGGTGCTCGCCGAGGCCGGTGCCGGTGCCGGCGCCGCCGAGATCGAGGCCGTGCGCGTCACCACGCAGCGTCAGCAGCCGGTCGGCAAGAACCGCTCCAAGAAGAACGGCAAGAAGTAAGTGACCGAGCAGGACATCGCCCCCGTGACCGAGGTCGTCGAGGACGACGACACCCGTGACGAGGCGGACATCGCCGCGGACTACATCGAGGAGCTCCTCGACATCTGCGACCTCGACGGCGACATCGAGATCGAGGAGCGCGCCGGGCGCGTGTACCTCTCGGTGACGGACGAGGGCAGCGCGCTCCGTGTGCTGTCGAAGCCGGACACCGTGTCGGCACTGCAGGAGCTCACCCGGATCGCCGTGCAGGCGGAGACGGGCGAGTTCAGCCGGCTCATCCTCGACGTCGGTGGGTCCCGCGACGCTCGTGCGTCCGAGCTGCAGCGGCTCGTGGACACCGCCGTCGAGCGCATCGAGGCAGGTTCGACCTCCGCAGCGCTCCCCCCGATGTCCTCCTACGAGCGCAAGCTCGTGCACGACCTCGTCGCGGAGAAGGGTTTCCACTCCGAGTCCGAGGGTGAGGGTCGGGACCGCCACACCGTCGTCACCCGATGACGGAGCAGGCCCCCGTCCTCGAGGCAGAGCCGGCGGCGGCAGCGACCCTGTTCGGTGAACGCGTCGATGTGGCGCGTTCGTTCACGAACGAGCTCGCTCGTCGAGGCGAGGAGCTGGGCCTGATCGGCCCACTCGAACTCCCACGGCTCTGGACGCGACACATCCTCAATTCTGCGGTGCTGGCACCCCTCCTGGAGGCGCGTGGCCGCGTCGCGGACGTCGGCTCCGGTGCTGGACTGCCCGGCCTGGTGCTCGCCATCGCCCGCCCCGACGTGCACCTCACGCTCATCGAGCCGATGGAGCGTCGAGTCGATTGGCTCACGTCGGAGGCGGAGCGCCTCGGTCTCGACAACGTCGACGTCGTGCGTGCCCGTGCTGAGGACGTGGCTGATGACATCGTCGTCGACCAGGTCACGGCGCGTGCAGTCAGCGCACTCTCGAAGCTGATCCCACTGACGGTGCCACTCGTTCGTTCCGGCGGTCAGCTCATCCTGATGAAGGGTGCGCGCGTCGACGAGGAGATCGAGAAGGCTCGGAAGGTCATCCTCCGCAAGCGCCTCACAGACGTCGAGGTGCTCGAGCTCGGAGTCGGTGTGGTCGAGGAGACCACCCGGGTCTTCCGGGCTACAGTTGACTGACGCTGCGGCTCGGGCCGGTTCATCCGGCCGCCAGTGGCTCCGCGTTCCACGTGAAACACCGAACCGGGGAAGAGGCACTCGTTGAGTTCATCGACCGATTACGACGCGTCGACGCCGCTCGCGCGTGAGATCGCCGACCTGAACCGTCGTCGTCGCGCGATCGCGACGCAGCAGTTCCCACTGCCATCCAAGACGCGGGTTTTCACGGTCTCGAACCAGAAGGGTGGCGTCGGGAAGACGACCACCACGGTCAACCTCGCGGCCGCGTTGGCGCACGGCGGGGCCAGGGTGCTGGTCATCGACCTCGACCCTCAGGGCAACGCGTCGACGGCGCTCGGTGTGAACCACCAGGCGGAGGTCGCGAGCATCTACGACGTCATCGTCGACGAGGCTCCGATCGCCGACACCGTCCAGCGCTCCCCCGAGTCGGACACGCTGTGGTGTGTGCCGGCGACGATCCACCTGGCCGGCGCAGAGATCGAGCTCGTCTCCCTGGTCGCCCGCGAGCAGCGGCTACGGACTGCCCTCGATCAGTACCTCGAGTCACTCGACGAGCCTTACCACTACGTCTTCATCGACTGCCCGCCCTCGCTGGGGCTCCTGACCATCAACGCGTTCGTCGCGGCGCAGGAGGTCCTCATCCCGATCCAGTGCGAGTACTACGCGCTCGAGGGTCTCAGCCAGCTGCTGCGCAACATCGAGCTGATCGAGCGGCACCTGAACCCGAACTTGCGCGTCTCGACCATCCTGCTGACCATGTACGACAGCCGGACCAACTTGTCGAACCAGGTCGCGGCGGACGTGCGGGAGCACTTCGGAGGCCAGGTCCTCGAGGCCGTGATCCCCCGTTCCGTCCGCGTCAGCGAGGCACCGAGCTACGGGCAGAGCGTGGTCGCCTACGACATCAACTCAACCGGATCGCTCTCCTACCTGGAGGCAGCGGCGGAGATCGCAGCACGAGGAGCACAGGACTGATGGCACCGAAGCGAACCGGGCTCGGCCGAGGCATCGGCGCCCTCATCCCGACGGCCACCGAGCAGCAGGAGCGTCCGGTCGACGTCTTCTTCCCGACCGGTGGGTCTCCGTCGTCGGCGCCCACGGCGGAGGAACTCGTCGCCGTGCCCGGAGCCCGCCTGGCGAACCTGAACCCGCTCGACGTGGTCCCGAACGCGCACCAGCCGCGCAAGGAGTTCCGCGAGGAGGAACTCCAGGAGCTCGTCCACTCGATCCGTGAGATCGGCGTCCTGCAGCCCATCGTCGTTCGCCCGATCGCGGGAGCCACGGGTTCTGAGCCGCAGTACGAGCTGATCATGGGTGAGCGGCGACTCCGCGCCACGAAGGAGCTCGGCCTCAGTACGATCCCCGCGATCGTCAAGGACACCCCGGACGACGCAATGCTCCGGGACGCGCTGCTCGAGAACCTGCACCGTGCGAACCTCAACCCGCTCGAAGAGGCCTCCGCCTACCAGCAGCTCCTCGCGGACTTCGGCATCACGCAGGAGCAGCTGGCGCAGCGGATCGGTCGCTCTCGTCCGCAGATCACCAACACGATCCGCCTGCTCCGCCTCCCCTCCCCCGTGCAGCGTCGCGTCGCCGCGGGTGTGCTGTCTGCCGGTCATGCCCGTGCGATCCTCGCCGCGCCAGATGCGGAGGCGATGGAGTACCTCGCTGAGAAGATCGTGAACGAGGACCTCTCCGTGCGGGCTACGGAGGCGATCGCCCAGCAGCTGTCGGTGAAGGCTCCGGTGAAGCCCAAGGCGGAGCCGTCGAAGCGTCAGGTGCACTTCAACGATCTGGCCGAGCGGCTCGGCGATCGGCTGAACACGCGGGTGAAGATCGCCGTCGGTGCACGCAAGAGTTCCGTCACGATCGACTTCGCCAACGGTGACGACCTCAATCGGATCCTCGGCGAACTGGGCATTCAGGACGTCGCCGACTGACGGAACGTCGCCCGCTGGCGCTGTACGGCGCTGTACGCCCTTCTCCGCCGATCCCGGGGTGCTCCTGGCCTCTGGGGTAGGGTGGCCCGAGATCAGTCCCACAGCGGCGCCCGAGGGGCTGATTGTGCGGTCGGCCCGGGATGCACGGATAGGTTCCCGGCAAGTTCCACGTGGAACATTCGATGTGATTGCGCGATTACGCGGGTGCATCGTTCCGTGATCGGACTCCGCCGCACTCGCCGTTCGGCGGGACATTCTCGCGAGCCGCTCGTTCGGAGCGGTGGACGACTGACGCCCCCGGGTGTGGCCGCTTCACCCTCTCGTGGGGCCTCTGAGCTGCGGCACGGGGACCAGCAGGGCTGCTGATGTGGTCAGCTCGAACATCGTCGATGTCCAGCCGTGGGCGGGCTAAGACGTGTCTCCTCGTGGCCGGCCCGCTCGTGGGCATCGAGTACGTTGGGGCTGTGGATTGGCGTGAAGACCGCATCGGTGCGGCACACCGTGGGGAAAACCCGACCGTACTTGCGGAGCTTGCTGGCGGCTTCGCGGTCATCGGCGATGCGCAATTTCTGCCGGGGTACTGCGTGCTTCTCGGGAAGGATCCGTCAGTGACCGCCCTCGCCGAAATGCCGCGGGCTGACCGAGTGCAGTTCCTCGCTGATGCCGACCTCCTTGCCACGGCTGTCGAGCGCGCATGCCGGGCGATCGATCCGCGATTCCGACGGGTGAACGTTGACGTGCTCGGGAACGCGGACGCGTTCGTTCACGCGCACATCTGGCCGCGTTACGAGTGGGAGCCGCCGCCGTTGATGACCCGTCCCGTCTGGCTCTACGAGCCCGAGCGGTGGCGAGACCCGCAGACCGCGCTCGGCACCGAACACGCGGACCTGCGTGAACGCATCACGGCTGAGCTCGGCGTCCTGGCGAACGAGGACACGGTGCGCATCAGCGGATGATGCCATCCGGGTTGCGACTCCATCCGACGACGGGATGGAACACGACCGGGGCGCGGGAGACCATCACCAGCTCTCGATCACGTTGCAGTTCTTGTCGGAGGCGGTGCCGTAGGTGACCGGTCTGCCGCCGCGGAAGCCGTGACGTCAGCGGTGTCGACGTTCCACGTGGAACACCGCTCGCAGCTTGGTGATTCCAACGGCGGCGAAGACCGGCTTCAATATTGTCATCTCACCGACCCGGTAGTCGTCAGCGGCGACCAGCCGACCGCGGAGATCCGGCCGCTGTCGGGCGAGGTACACACGGGCCTTCGCGGCGTGGAGTCCATTCGATGCGAAAGCGACCCATTCGAAGCCTTCGACGAGCGGGAGGACGTTGCGGACATTCTCCCAGGTCGACGAGCTGTGCGGTTCGACGAGGACGTCACCGCCCCAGCGCAGTCGCTCCACGATGTACGTGCGAAGCAACACCGCCTCCGGGACAGACCCGTGGACGGCTCCCCCACTGCAGATGATCGTAGCCGTCGCTCCGACGAGCTCGGCGCGCCGGGCCGTCCGAATGGCGATGCGAGCTCGCCACCGGTTGACTGCATTCGCCCGGGTCGAACGATTGCCGAACCCGAGGACGACGATGGCTCCCCGGCTTCCTGCGGGTGGCTCCGGGAGTCGTCGGGCCGCTCGCTCGACGGCGCCGTGCACCCACTCGCCCCATGTGAGCGCCGTCGCAACGGCTACGGCGAGCGTGGCGACGACCGCCGATGTTCCACGTGGAACGCCGCGCCTCCGCATGGATCAGGCGCGGTGGTCGCGGATCGCTTGTTCGGCGAGTTCCGCGTAGGTCCACCCGAGATCGAAACCGGATGCGGAGAGCGCCTGCGGGACGAGTGAGGTCTCGGTGAGCCCGGGGAGCACGTTGGCCTCGAGGAACCATGGCGTGCCGGCGGCGTCGATGATCAGGTCGACTCGGGAGATGTGTCGGAGCCCGAGTGCTGCGTGCGCTGCGACCGCGGCGTCGGAGGCCGCCGCGGCGAACTCCTCGGACAGGCGAGCGGGCGTGTAGAAGGTGGTCTCGCCGGCGTTGTAGCGGGCCTCGAAGCCGTAGATGCCGCTCCGCGGGACGATCTCCACCGCGGAGAGCGCGACGGGGCCGTCACCTGTGTCGATGATGCCCACGGCGACCTCGGTCCCCCGAATGAGCTGTTCGATCACGACGTCGTCGCAGTACGTGTAGGCGGTAACCATCGCCCGCGGGAGGTCGTTCACATCGTCAACGAGGGTGACACCCTGCGCGCTGCCGCCCCGGGCTGGCTTCACGGCCAGGGGAACCGGGTGCTCCGCTGCGATGCTCTCCAGGACGCCGACAGCACCGAGCTCACGGAAGACGTCGTGGGACAGTGTCACGGAGCGAGGCGTACGGACACCCGCCCGCGCGACCAGCGCTGAAGCGGTGGGCTTGTCCCATGCCAAGCGAGCCGACGTGGAACGTGAGCCGACGAACGGGATGTCCAGTGCCTCCAGGATGCCCCGCAGGGCGCCGTCTTCACCGGAGGCGCCGTGCAGTGCCGGCCACACGACGTCCGGGCGGGTCTCCCGCAGGGTCGGCAGGAGCGACGCGTCCGCGTCGCGGAGGTCGACCTGCCAGCCGTACCCCGTCAGGGAGTCTGCGACACGGCGCCCGGACCGCAGGGAGACGTCACGCTCGTGCGAGATCCCTCCGGCGACGACGACGACGTGACGGCGAGTGAGCTCGGCCATGCGAAGGGACCTCCGGTACTGCGGGTGGAGCGGTGAAAAGTGCTGATCAGGAGATGTTCGGCGGCGGCGCGCTGACCGATGAGGTCGGACGGACGAGGGTGTTCGGCCGGGTGGTCGGGCCGAACGTCTCGATGAGCTCGAGTTCGTCGTTCACGACGTTGGCGAGCCGCTTCACGCCGACACGGATCTGGTCCGGGGTCGGGTAGCAGAACGACAGACGGATGTGCCCGCCGCCGCGTCCGTCGGCGTAGAACGCGGTTCCCGGGGTGTAGGCGACGAGTTCCTTGACGGCGCGCGGCAGCATCGCCTTGGAGTCCAGGGACTCGGGGAGCGTCAGCCAGACGAAGAAGCCACCGTTCGGCTTCGTCCAGGACAGGTCCGGCAGGAACTCCCCCAGCGCGGACATCATGGCGTCGCGGCGCTCCGCGTACAGCCCGCGGAAGGTGTCGACCTGCCCCTTCCAGTCCGCGGCGTCGAGGTAGGCGTTGACCACGTACTGGCCGAAGGAGTTCGGGGCGAGGACCGCGGACTCGTTGGCGAGGACGAGCTTCTCGCGGATGGCGTGCGGCGCGAGGGCCCAGCCGACGCGGAAGCCCGGTGCGAGGGTCTTCGAGAACGATCCGAGGTAGA
Organism: Curtobacterium sp. 1544; assembly: GCF_040544915.1. Taxonomy (NCBI): domain Bacteria; kingdom Bacillati; phylum Actinomycetota; class Actinomycetes; order Micrococcales; family Microbacteriaceae; genus Curtobacterium; species Curtobacterium sp. 1544. The sequence continues at coordinate 18,113 of NZ_JBEPKX010000005.1, read as the reverse complement.
CCACGCCCTCTTCGTCGATGGACCGGATGGCCTGCGGCGCGGGCTCGTCGAACCAGAGGAGGCCGTACGGGTTGTCCTCGAGCACCAGGATGTTGTTCGACCGGCAGATGTCGAGGATCTCGATGCGCCGCTCACGGCTCATCGTCACGCCGGCCGGGTTGTGGAAGTTCGGGATCGTGTAGAGGAACTTGATCCGCTTGCCCTGCGTGCGCAGGTTGGCGATGGCCTCGCGCAGGGCTTCGGGCACGAGACCGTTGTCGTCGGTCGTGACGTGCACGGTCTCCGCCTGGTACGAGCGGAAGACGCCGATCGCGCCGACGTAGGACGGCGACTCGGCCAGCACGACGTCACCCGGGTCGATGAAGAGTCGCGTGACGAGGTCGAGCGCGTGCTGCGAGCCCGTGGTGACGACGACGTCCTCGGCGCTGGCACGGATGCCCTCGAGGCTCATCACGTCGACGATGTGCTCGCGCAGGGACCGCAGGCCCTGTCCACCGCCGTACTGCAACGCCATCGCGGCGTCCTCGGCCATCACACGGTCCAGGGAGCCCGTGACGAGCTCACGCGGGAGCGCGGAGACGTACGGCATGCCGCCGGCGAGCGAGACCACCTCGGGCCGCGAGGCGACGGCGAACAGGGCTCGGACCTCGGAGGCGCTCAGCCCGGCGGTGCGCTGGGCGTAGGAGTCGTACCAGGGGTCGAGGCTGTTGCCGTTCGTCATCTTGGCTCCGTTCCAGCGGGACCTGCCCGCCACTCACATTCCCGCCACACTACGACATCGATCCCGGAAACCCGGGGTCCGCGACGGGGCCGATCCTGAACCGGTGGACCGGAATGACCGAGAACGACCGGGAACGACCGGAACGGCCGGGAACGACGGACGGCCCCGCTCCCTGTTCGGGTGCGGGGCCGTCCGTGTGGGGTGGTCCTACGCGAGGAACTCCGCGAGGTCGGCCTCGAGCGCCAGCTTCGGCTTCGCGCCGATGACGGTCTTGACGACCTCGCCGCCCTTGAAGACCTTCATCGCCGGGATGGAGGTGATCTGGTAGTTCATCGCCGACTGCGGGTTGTCGTCGACGTTGAGCTTGACGATCTCGATCTTGTCGGCGTGCTCCGCGGCGATCTGGTCGAGGATCGGCGAGACCGCGCGACACGGGCCGCACCACTCGGCCCAGAAGTCGACGAGGATCGTCTTGTCGGACTTGAGGACCTCGTCCGAGAAGGTGGCGTCGGTGACTGCCTTGGCGTTGGACATGTGTGCTCCTTCGAGAAGTCGATCAGTGGGTGCAACGGCACGTGCCGTCGGTGCATTCCCCGGGTGTCGCGTCGGTGCCTAGGCGGACGCCGTGACGGGCTCGACGGGCGCGTCGCCCACGGCCGCCGCGGTGAGGTCGTCCGACAGGTCCGCCAGGTACTTCTCGGCGTCGAGCGCTGCGACCGTGCCCGAACCGGCAGCGGTGATCGCCTGACGGTAGGTGGGGTCGATCACGTCGCCCGCAGCGAAGACACCCGGCAGGTTGGTCTTCGACGTCCGCCCCTGGACGGCGATGGTGCCCTCCGGTGCGATGTCGATCTGCCCGTGGATCAGGTGCGTGCGGGGGTCGTTGCCGATCGCGATGAACAGACCGTCGAGGGCGAGCTCGCTCTCGGAGCCGTCGACCGTGTCGCGCAGGGTGACGCCCGTGACCGCGGAGTCACCCGTGATGCCGGTGACCTCCTTGTTCCACGCGAACTCGATCTTCGGGTCGTTCATCGCCCGGTCCTGCATGATCTTCGACGCGCGGAGGGTGTCCTTGCGGTGGATGACCGTGACCTTGTCGGCGAAGCGGGTGAGGAACGTCGCTTCCTCCATCGCGGAGTCACCACCGCCGACGACGGCGATGTTCTTCTGGCGGAAGAAGAAGCCGTCGCACGTCGCGCACCAGCTGACGCCGTGGCCGGACAGGCGCTCTTCGTCGGCGAGGCCGAGGTGGCGGTACGCCGAACCCGTCGCGTAGATGACCGCGAGGGCCTCGTACGTCTCGCCGGAGCCGACGGTGACCTTCTTCACGTCGCCGGTGAGGTCGACCGAGACGGCGTCGTCGTACAGGACCTCGGCGCCGAACTTCTCGGCCTGTTCCTGCATCTTGATCATGAGGTCGGGGCCCTGGATCCCCTCGGGGAAGCCCGGGAAGTTCTCGACCTCGGTGGTCTTGGTGAGCTCGCCGCCGGTCTCGACGCTGGACGCGACGATGAGCGGCTTGAGCTCGGCCCGTGCGGCGTAGATGCCGGCGGTGAACCCGGCCGGGCCGGAACCGATGATGATGAGCTGGCGCATGTGCCTCGATGCCCTTCCGTAGATCGCTGACCGGGTCAACACATGCTAGCGGCGTCGCATTCCAGGAGAGCCGGGAACGCCGGGAGTCAGCGGCCGAGGCGGCTGCGCAGGAGCGACACCGCGTTCGCGATCTCACCGTTCTTCGCCACGACGAGGGCCCCGAAGTACACGACGACCATGACGGCGCCCGTGAGCGCGAGGGTGATCAGGGCGCCCGTGACGTCCGCCATCGCGAAGCCGTCGGAGGAGAACGCCCCGAAGAAGTTCGCGACGACGAGACCGGCGACACCTGAGATCAGGGCCGCGATGACGAACTGCACGTGCGAGCGGGTGACGACGGGACCCTCGATGCCGCCGAGGCGCTTCCGGACGAGCACGAGCGCGACGATCGTCTGGGCGGAGCCGGCGATGGTGGTGCAGATCGCGATGCCGACGCCGATGACCGACCCGGGGAGCATCGCCACGGCGAGGGCACCGATGACGAACAGGCCGGACTGCACGAGCTGCATGAGGAACGGCGTGCGGTGGTCGTGCATGGCCCAGAACACCCGCTGGATGATGAAGAGCATGCTGAACAGCACGAGGCCGGGCATGTAGGCGACGAGCACGAGTGCCATCGACTGCGTGTGGCCGAACTCGTTCTCCCAGATCCGTGCGAACGGCATCGCGGTGACGATCAGGGCGACCGAGGCGAACACCGTGAACAGGCCGACGATCCGGAGCGACAGGGACAGGTTCCGACGGACGGCGGCCAGGTCGCCGCGTTCGGCGTCGTGGCTCATCCGGGTGAAGTACGCCGTCGCGATCGAGACGGTGATGATCGAGTGCGGCAGCATGAAGAGCAGCCAGGTCGTGCTGAGCGTCGCGTTCCCGGCCCCGGTCGCGAGCGAGGCGACGCGGGCCTGCACGACGCCGGCGAGCTGCGTCACGAGGATCATCGCGAAGAGCCATCCGGCGGCCGTGCCGGTCGCCTTCAGGCCGACACCGCGCCACCGGAAGTCGGGCCTGAAGCTCAGGCCCGCGCGTCGCCAGAACAGCGGCAGGAACGCTGCCTGCGCGAGGACGCCCACCGAGGCGCTGCCGGCCAGCACCGCGATCTTCAGCGGCGTCCAGTCGTCGGTGGAGGCGTTCACGCTGCGGCCGCCGAAGAGGGCGATGAACACGATGAGACCGGCGATCGCGATCACGTTGTTGATCAGCGGTGCCCAGGTGAACGGCCCGAACACCTGCTTGGCGTTGAGGACCTCGCCGAGCAGCGAGTACATCGCGTAGAAGAGGATCTGCGGCAGGCACCAGAACGCGAACGCCACGGCGAGGTCGGTCGTGGCCGCGCTGAAGCCCTTGCCGCCGTCGCCGGCGCTCTGGCTGTACACCCGCACCAGGACGGGGGCGAGGAGGGTCGCCACGACGGTGATCACCAGGAACGCCGAGCCGCCGAGGGTGACGATCTTGTTGACGTACGCGGTGCCGCCGTCGGTGTGCTGCTTCATCGAGCGGACGATCTGCGGGATGAGCACCGCGGAGAGCAGGCCGCCGGCGATGAGCGCGTAGATGTTGTTCGGCAGCTGGTTCGAGATGGCGAACGCGTTGGCGGCGTCGGAGCCCGTGTTGCCGATCGCGAAGGCCAGCACGAACGTCTTCGCGAACCCGAGGATGCGCGAGACCATCGTCCCGGCCGCGAGCATCGCGCTCGCCCGGCCGAGACTGCGCTCGGCCGCTGGCTCCGCGTCGACGGACGGCTGGGGCTGGGTGGCGCTGATGACGGGCTCCTCGGGGTCGGCTGACGGGTCGTCGCGGTCGGCCGGGACGGCGGCACGGGCGTCGGCACGGTGGTCGGCCTGGAGGAGCGGCGTGGGTCCGTCACGGTGCGTCGCGGCCGGCAGGGGCTCGCCCCCGACGACCGGCTGGACCTCCAGGGGCCGGTTCGGGTCGTCGTCGTCCTCGTCGTCGAGTTCGCCGTTCCGGCGCCGGATCCGCTTGCGGATGCTCCGGAAGATGCCGAAGCCGAAGATCGCGACGAGCGCGACCGCCGCCGCGGCCGTGATCACGGTCTCCCACTGCGCCTGCACGTTGAGCTCGACCGTCGCCGAGTCGCTGACCTTCACCCCCGTCGGGCTGGCGAGCGACACCGTCAGGTTGACCTTGCCGTTCGCGACCGACTGCACCGGGACGGTCGTCCGGGTTGACGACCGGGGCTGGATCTTGACCTCGATGTCGTTGCGCACGACGCGCAGCGCCGAGTTCGAGGGTTGGACGGACAGCCGGACGGTCACGGGGAACGTCGAGCTGTTCCGGATCGAGATGGGGAGCGACGAACGGTCGCCGAGCAGGGTGAGGCTGCTCGAGTCGACGATGCTGACCTTCGAGACGGCGTTCGCCCAGCTCGCGACCCGTGCGTCGACCGCCGTCGCGAAGCCGTCCGGGTCGGACCGCCAGGCGTTCGAGGACAGCGCGAGCAGGTTGAGCCGCGCCGGGGCGGTGAGCTCGGTGGGGGTGTCGAGGGCCGAGGAGAACGCCGTGAGGTCCTGCTCCCCCGCGACGAGGTGCTGCAGCTGGTCGATCCGTGCGTCGCCGTTCGTCCCGGCGGTGAGGCTGAGCGACCCTGCGGTCGCGGACGACGCCGTCGACAGGTCGGTCGGGGCGACCCAGGGGGTGCCCTCGATCGCGTCGAGTGCAGCACTGAGCCGTGCGGAGTTCGTCGGCCACTCGCGGTCGAGCGTCAGGAGGATCGGACTCTCGGCGGTGCCCGCGCGGGCGGCGGTGGCGAGGGTGGCCGTGAGCTCGGACACGGAGGACGACCAGTCCTGCTGGTTCGTGGCGGTGGCCGCCGACCGGAGCAGCGAGGACATCGACTGGTCGGACACGAGCACGTGCTGACCGCTGATCTGCTCGGACGCCGAGATCGTGGTGTCCGCGCCGGCCGACGTGTTGCCGCTCGACACGATGGTCGTCTTCGTGCCGGCCTTCGCGAGCGCGGGCAGGTCCGCCGCCGTCACCGTGCCGTCGGACGGCCACGCGACCGAGTCCATCGAGTACGGGAAGTCGAGGAGCGAGTCGGTGGTCGGCAGCGTCGTCGGTGTGCCGTCGTCGGTCGTGCTGCCGTCGCCGGTGCCGTCACCCGCGCCTGCGGTCGCGCCGTCGGTGGGGGTCGCCGTCGCGGAGGCCGCGGTCGAGGGCGACGCGGGCTCCTGCGTCGGTGTGGGCGTCGGTGTCGTGGCGCCGGGGAAGTGGTCGGGGTCGACCTCCTGGTCGAGGGAGATCGGCGACAGGATGCCGTTCGCACCCGCCTGGCGCAGGCCGGTGACGTCGGCGTCGCCGTAGGGCAGTGCGAAGGTCTCGTTGCGGAGCGACTCGAGACGCGTGAGCCAGGCGGTGGCCGACGACGGGGCGTCCTCGCCCAGCAGTCGGATCGACGCGATGATCCTCGGGTCGATCGCCACGGCGACGTTGTGGTCCTCTGCCGCGTCGAGCTGCTGGGTGAGCGTGCCGTCGACGGCGGTCGCGGAGGTGAGGACGCTCCGGTCGAGGACGCCGTCGCCGGTCTTCGGGACGGTGATGGGCATCGCGACCGAGACGCCGACCGGGGTCTGGTCGGCGGAGTCCGGGTACCAGGTGATCGCGGACCGGGCCACGGCTCGGGTGTCGCCGGCCGTGTAGTCCGCGGCGATGCGTCGAGCACCGAAGGACGAGTAGCCCCCGAGTGCCACGTTGCCGGAGACGATCTTCACCGAGCCGAGGGTGACCGATCGGTGCGCCGGGACCGCCGGGACGTCCACAGAGTCCATCGGGGCGCCGAAGTAACCGGTCGTGCTGGTGTCGCCGAGCCAGTCCGAGAGGACGTCCCGGGTGCTGACCGCACGGAATATGTCGAGGTCCGCGGTGCCGGCGGGGACGTCCGCGTCGGTGTCGTTCGTGACGGTGACCGAGAGCTCGAGGTCCTGGTCGGGCCGGACGATCCCGCGGTTCGCCGGCGCGATCGAGATGGTGGTCTTGCCCTGCTCGGCGGCGGCGGGGTGGGCCACCCGTGTCTTCGTCGTGGGGGCCGTCGTGGCGAGGGCGCCGTCGGCCGCCGCGGGCGCGACGACGAGGCCGAGGGCGACGAGGGTCGTCGCGGCGGCGGCGAGCGTTCTGCGGAAGATCTGCATGCGGGAGGGCCCACGGGTTCGGTCCGGGCCGTCCACGAGTGTATGAGGCGCGACCATGAACGCTCCCGTGCGCGCGGACGATGTGGAGAACTCGGGGGCGTGATCTGGGAGGATGAGGACCGTCATGCAGTCCGTTGCCCAGGCCGTCGAGCGTCTCGACGCACTCGCCGCCACCGAGCCCGTCGACCTCCTCGCTCGGGCCTTCGCCGACGCCGGACACGAACTCGCGCTCGTCGGAGGGCCGGTCCGGGACGCCTTCCTGGGTCGCCCGGTCACCGACCTCGACTTCACGACCGACGCCCGACCGGACGACATCCTGCGGATCGTGGAACCCATCGCGAGCGCCACCTGGGACGTCGGCCGCCAGTTCGGCACCATCGCCGCCCGGGTCGCCGGCGAGCAGGTCGAGATCACGACCTACCGCAGTGACGTCTACGACGGCGAGACCCGCAAGCCCGAGGTCGCGTTCGGCGACACCATCGAGGAAGACCTGCTCCGCCGCGACTTCACCGTGAACGCGATGGCGCTCCGGCTGCCGGCCCGTGAGCTCGTCGACGTGCACGGTGGCGTGGAGGACCTCCTCGCCCAGCGCCTGCACACGCCGCAGGCCGCGCGGGTGTCCTTCCGCGACGACCCGCTCCGGATGATGCGCGCCGCCCGGTTCACGGCGCAGCTCGGCTTCACCGTGTCGGACGAGGTGCGTGCGGCGATGGAGGACCTGGTCGACTCGATCGGGATCGTCTCCGCCGAACGCGTGCGGGACGAGCTCGTCAAGCTCCTGAACACCGGGGACCCCGTCGACGGCGTCCGGCTGCTCGTGGACACCGGTCTCGCCGAGCGGTTCCTGCCGGAGCTGCCGGCGATGCGACTCGAGATCGACGAGCACCACCACCACAAGGACGTCTACGAGCACTCCCTCACGGTGCTGACCCAGGCGATCGGGTACGAGGCCGAACGCCACCCCGGCGAGGCCCCGGACACCGTGCTGCGACTCGCGGCGCTCCTGCACGACATCGGCAAGCCGGCGACCCGCAAGCTCGAACCCGGCGGCGCCGTGAGCTTCCACCACCACGACCTCGTCGGGTCGAAGCTCGCGAAGAAGCGCCTGCGTGCCCTGCGCTTCGACAACGACACGATCGCCGCCGTCAGCCGCCTGATCGAGCTGCACCTCCGGTTCTTCGGGTACACCGAGGGCGCCTGGACCGACTCCGCCGTCCGCCGGTACGTCCGCGACGCCGGCCCGCAGCTCGAACGGCTGCACGAGCTCACCCGCTCCGACGTCACGACCCGCAACCGCCGCAAGGCCGACCGACTCGCCTTCGCGTACGACGACCTCGAGGACCGCATCGACGCACTGTCCAAGCAGGAGGAGCTCGACGCGATCCGGCCCGACCTGTCCGGCGACGACATCATGCGCATCCTCGACATCCCGCCGGGGCGTGCCGTGGGCGAGGCCTACCGGCACCTGCTCGAGGTCCGCATGGACGAGGGGCCCCTGGGCCCCGACGATGCCGAGGCGCGCCTGCGCGACTGGTGGGCCGCCCGCGACGCGACCGCCTAACGGACGCGACCGGTTCTCCACAGCCGGTGGCGCGCCTCCAGGCCGTCCGCTAAGCTTGCCGGGTTGTCCGCGCGCATTCTGCGTGGCGGGACACATGCATCAACCCTCCTGCCCCGGGAACTGCTCGGGGCCGCTGAGACCAGAGGAGGTGGGTTCCGCATGCACCAGTACGAACTGATGGCGATCCTCGACCCCGAGATCGATGAGCGCACCGTCGCTCCCAGCCTGGACAAGTTCCTCGCTGTCATCCGCAACGACGGTGGCACCGTCGACAACGTGGACGTCTGGGGCCGTCGTCGTCTCGCCTACGAGATCGCGAAGAAGTCCGAGGGCATCTACGCCGTCGTCGACTTCACGTCCTCCCCCGAGGCCGCCAAGGAGCTCGACCGTCAGCTCGGTCTCTCCGAGGCCGTGCTCCGCACGAAGGTCCTCCGCGCCGAAGAGGGCATCGCGCAGGTCGCCGCCCAGAAGCAGCGCGACGAGGCCCGCGCGGCCCGCAAGGCCGCCAACGCAACCGCGACCGCGAGCGCCGAGTAACCCGTGGCCGGCGAAACCGTCATCACGGTGGTGGGCAACCTCACCGCGGACCCGGAGCTGCGCTACACGCAGAACGGGCTCGCCGTGGCGAACTTCACCATCGCGTCCACCCCTCGCACGTTCGACCGTCAGGCGAACGAGTGGAAGGACGGCGACGCGCTGTTCCTCCGTGCGAGCGTGTGGCGCGAGTTCGCCGAGCACGTGGCGGGCTCGCTGACGAAGGGCTCGCGCGTCATCGCGCAGGGTCGTCTCCGTCAGCGCTCGTACCAGGACCGTGAGGGCCAGCAGCGCACGAGCATCGAGCTCGAGGTCGACGAGATCGGCCCCTCGCTCCGCTACGCGACGGCGCAGGTCACCCGTGCTGCGGGTGGTTCCGGCAGCGGTCGTGGTCAGGTCGGCGGCGGCAACGCTCCGGCCGGCAACGGCGGCAACTGGAACAACAACGGTGGCGGTCAGTCGGACGCGCCCTGGTCTCCCCAGGGTGGCCAGCAGGGCGGCAACGCACAGTCGAACGACGTGTGGAGCACGCCCGGTGGCACGTACGACGACGAGACCCCGTTCTGATCCTCCGCGGTTCAACGGACACAACTTTCACTTCTTAAGGACAAACAATGGCTGGAAAGAGCACCGGCGACCGCCGGAAGCCTCGCGGTAAGGGCGGCAAGAACGCCGCTCCCGCGAAGTCGATCAAGGTCGGCGTCATCGACTACAAGGACGTCGCGACCCTTCGCAAGTTCATCTCGGAGCGTGGAAAGATCCGCGCCCGTCGCATCACCGGCGTCTCCGTCCAGGAGCAGCGCCTCATCGCCCGTGCCGTGAAGAACGCCCGTGAGATGGCGCTCCTCCCCTACGCCGGCTCCGGCCGCTGATCGGAGGTCGACACATGTCGAAGCTCATCCTCACCCACGAGGTCTCCGGCCTCGGTTCCGCCGGTGACGTCGTCGACGTCAAGAACGGCTACGCCCGCAACTACCTGATCCCCCAGGGCTTCGCTGTCGCGTGGTCCAAGGGCGGCGAGAAGCAGGTCGAGTCGATCCGTGCGGCGCGTGCCGCTCGCGAGCTCGCCACCATCGAAGAGGCGCAGGACCTCAAGATGAAGCTCGAGAACGCGACCATCCAGCTGTCGGTCAAGGCCGGCAAGGACGGCCGTCTGTTCGGCTCCGTCCGTCCGGGCGACGTCGCTGACGCCGTCCAGGCGCAGGGCGTCGGCTCGCTCGACAAGCGCAAGGTCGAGGTCCCCGCGACCATCAAGACCGTCGGTGACCACGAGGCCACCGTGCGTCTGCGCGAGGACATCACTGCCGTGATCTCGCTCAAGGTCGTCGCTGCCAAGTAGCACTGACGTTCCGCTCCACGACGGGCGGGTCTCCTCCGGGAGGCCCGCCCGTCGTTGCGTTCCGGGGCGGGCGCGGGCGTGCGCTTGCGTTTTGGGACGTCGGCGCGGGGCGCGCTCGGCAGTGTGCGAGGTTCCGGGCACGGTGCGACCGCCCGCGGCTCGCACGGTAGGCGGTTCGTCGCACACTGCGTCGGCGTCGGCGTCGGCGCGGGTCGCGTACGACGTCTCACCGACCGTCCGGTGGCACGTCAGACGGCCTGGAGGCGCGGGTCGTCCCGCGCTGACCGGTTACCTCTCAGACGTGGTGCCGCTTGCTGGGAGGCGCTTGGGAAAGTTGTCCTCAGGTTTCCGTTTGTCAACTGTTTTTACACAGGCGAAACGACCAAATCGACAACCTTCAACGCATACTTGAATCCCACTTCTCCACACATGGTGTGGAACTGAAAACCCCAGGTCAAGCGGTCGAAAGTGTGTTCCCCACACGACTTGTCCACACCCCCATCCACAGTTGTCCACACAACACCCCGGCGTGTTCCGCAGACTCTCCACAGAGTTATCCACAAGTCCGTTTGCTGGGGATAACTCTGTCCCCGTAGCTTGGCCCAGCGACTCGGCGATGTCGGTCGCCCGAGGTAGAACTGGCTCGGCTGGTCCGTCCGTGGACCCCGTCCAACCAAGAGGAGCAAGTGTGTCGATCGCGCATCTCGAGCCCGCCCCGCAGGACTTCGCGGAGCGCGGTGGCATGGAGCGCACACCGCCGCACGACATGCTCGCCGAGCAGTCGACCATCGGCGGGATGCTCCTGTCGAAGGACGCCGTCGCCGACGTCATCGAGACCGCCCGTGGTGTGGACTTCTACATCCCGAAGCACGAGGTCATCTTCGACGCGATCCTCTCGCTCTACTCGCACGGCGAGCCCACCGACGTCATCGCCGTCACCGACGAACTGACCAAGACCGGGCTCCTGTCCCGTGCAGGTGGCGCCGAGTACCTGCACAGTGTCACGAGCATGGTGCCCACCGCCGCGAACGCCGGCTACTACGCCGCGATCGTCGCCGAGAAGGCCGTGCTGCGCCGTCTGGTCGACGCCGGTACCCGCATCGTGCAGATGGGCTACGCGTCCGAGGGTGAGGTCACCGACCTCGTGAACAGCGCCCAGGCCGAGGTCTACAACGTCGCCGGTGGCATCCAGACCGAGGACTACGTCCCCCTCACGGACGCGATCTCCGCCGCCCTCGACGAGATCGAGGCCGCGAAGGGTCGTGACGGGCAGATGACCGGCGTGCCGACCGGGTTCGCGCAGCTCGACGGCCTGACGAACGGCTTCCACCCCGGACAGCTCATCATCATCGCCGCCCGACCCGCACTCGGGAAGTCGACGCTCGCGCTCGACCTCTGCCGCGCCGCAGCGATCAAGCACAACGAGACCGCCGCCTTCTTCTCGCTCGAGATGGGTCGCGCCGAGATCGCGATGCGTCTGCTCTCCGCCGAGTCCAGCGTCCCGCTGCAGAACATGCGCAAGGGCACGGTGGACTCCCGAGACTGGACGACCATCGCGCAGACCCGTGGGCGCATCAACGACGCACCGTTCTTCATCGACGACTCCCCCAACATGACCCTCGTCGAGATCCGCGCGAAGTGCCGGCGCCTCAAGCAGCAGCACAACCTGCGCATGGTCGTCATCGACTACCTGCAGCTCATGACCTCGGGCAAGAAGGTCGAGTCCCGCCAGCAAGAGGTCTCTGAGTTCTCGCGTGCGCTCAAGCTCATGGCGAAGGAGCTCCAGGTCCCCGTCGTCGCCCTGTCCCAGCTGAACCGTGGTCCCGAGCAGCGTGCAGACAAGAAGCCGCAGATCTCCGACCTCCGCGAGTCCGGCTCGATCGAGCAGGACGCCGACATGGTGATCCTGCTGCACCGCGAGTCGGCGTACGAGAAGGACAACCCGCGTCAGGGCGAGGCGGACCTCATCGTGGCGAAGCACCGTAACGGTCCGACGGACACCATCACTGTGGCGTTCCACGGGATGTTCTCGCGGTTCGTCGACATGCCGCAGTAGGGCGGTTGTTGTCGTCGGCCAGCGCACTTGTCCGACTGCCACGGAACGTGTCTGGAGCACGGCGGCGGACACGGCAGTGAGTGTCCGTCCTGCTTCGCTCCGTTGTAAGTCGGTTCACCGCACTCGCAGAAGAAGAGGGTGAGCCCCTCGGCTACGTCGGATGGAACTCCACTGCGGTTCGGGCGGCTGGAGATCGTCGCCGCCCTGCGGACACTCGCTGCTCACGATCGCGGGTTGAGCGTCGCTTCCCCCGTGGCAGCATCAACACGGAAGACCGGGCAGGCGTTGAGCTGCCCCTCGGGGCGAACGACGACGTCTTTGCCAGCTGCTGAACTCACCAGCCGGAGCAGACGGATCAGACTGTTCACGGCGTCTTCCCCGTTGATCTGTCGGAGGTTGATGTCGAACTCGATCGGTGCTCCCCAACCGAAGAAGAAGTTGACTTGCACACCGGTGCTCGGCCAAACGGAGAGGGTCTCTCCCACGTCGCCCGCTCCGGATTCGATGGCACGGACCCAATCAGCGTTCATGAGCGTGTCGCGCAATGGTCCGACATCGGCTTCGACGGACCCGACGACCTCACCATCAGGTAGTACCAACGGCTCGAGATCCCCGTCCGCGAAGGCTCGACGAAGCGCAGCAGCGGTGATCTCATCGTCCACGGTTCGACACTCTCAACTCCGAGCGCAGCACGCAATAGTGGCTGTCAGATGCGCGAACCGTTCAGCGGCGGCCGCAGTGGCCATACCCGCTTGGTAGAGATCTCTTCTGCTCCGCATCGTCATCTCCGCAGTGGTCGCCATCGTGGTCACCGCGGCTGGAACGGTCTTCGCCGTGCAGTGACGCGCGCCTCGAACTGACGTCGCAGTGCGTTTCGATCGGCTTTCGAACACCCCGTCGTCCGGCTATAGAACACCCCGTTCGTCGCTTCGCCGTCGCCACTCGCCGCCAGCGTAGGCAAGCGTGCACAACCCGATGATCGTGAGTGGAGACATTGCGATGAACACGAGCATTGAGTCGACGAGGAACAACAGGAGCGCAGCGACACCAAGGAAGACGACCCCAACCAGCAGCAGCGTCCAGAGTGGGACGCGTCGGCCTGGCCGCCCGAGATTCGTCATGCTGTTGAAACCTCCCGAAGGTGGCCGATGATGGATACGGAAACGGACGGAGCGCTTGGTCGGCTCAGATCGGCGTGACGTCGTGAGCGCGGAAGAAGTAGCCGTCCTGCCCAGATGAGTACGGCTCGACGTCGAACCGAACGCGTTCCCCGGGCAGGAGCGTGTGGAACCCAGTCATGCGCAGGTTCGCGAAGTGCACGAAGACCTCTGACGCGACATCGTCCGAACGGAGTGCACCCCAGCCGTTCTCATCACTCCACCAGACACACTCGCCCTCGACGTTCCGCACGAGCAGACGCTATCGCGCAGTGTGATCCGTGGACCGATCGCTATTGGTGGCTTGTGTCGAGATCGGTTCTGTTCGCATGCTTCGGCCGTACTCGCCGAACCCATGCAACCGCGAGGACAGCGAGCGGGACTCCCAAGACGACGAGCATGCAGACCGGCACCACGAAGATCGGAGATGCGAAGCCGACGAAGTTCTCACTCGTCATCGCGACGAAGAGGAACGCGATCGGCACGCACATCGAGAGTGCAAGGACCACGATGATGACGAGACAGGCAGCACTGTTGTGTCCCGCCCAGACTCGAATCCGTGAGACTGTCGCCAGCTCAGTCACGGGTACCTCTGCACACCCCACCCATTCTTTGCGGGTACCGAGTTGGGCGTCCGGTCACCGATCGGCTTCTGCACGGTATCTCTGCTTCGTCGGGTCGGAGAATCTCGCTGGTTCTAGCCCCGACCGGTGAGGGCCAGGAAAACCATGAACCCTCCGACCATCACGAAGAAGATCCCGATCACCTGGATGAACGTCGGCGTGACCACACGACCCGCTGCTGCACCGAACGCCCTGGTCTGTGAGGCGCGCAGCACTCGCGCGATCCGGGTTCCGAAGACGGTGAAGGCGAGACCTGCAATCACTCCGAAGGCACCGAACAGGAGCGATTGGATCATGCGGCCGAGCGTACCCACGTCGTGGCATGCTCGGCTCATGGGGTGGATGCGACAGCTGCCGACGTGGGTGGCCGGGATCGTCATGGCAGTCCTGTTCGCCGCCGCGTGGTTCGGGATCACGTTCGTCACGACACCGGAACTCGGCCTCGGTGCTCGAGTGCTCGTTTCCGTGAGCGTCGGTGCGTTCTACGGCATCGGCATGGGGTTCTGGCTCGGACGGACACGGCGCGGGTACGGCAGCGCAGCACGCCGTCCGGAGTTCGGCCGGGCGGTTCGCCGAGGCGTTGTCCCGCCGGACGTCGACGTCGACGAGTGGCGTCGGGCGTTGACGCAGCACCAGCGGCAGGACCGTCCCCTGCGCTGGGCGGCGCCGGTGCTGTACCTCCCGATGACCGCGCTGGCCGTCTGGCTCGCGGTCACCGGTCAGCCTCTGTTCTGGTTCGGAGCAGCAGTGTTCGTCGCCCTGTTCGTCATCACCGTCGCCACGACACCGCGGACGCTCCGCAACACGGACTCGATGCTCGCCGAGCTGGACCGACGTGCGGGCGTGCCTCAGGAGTCCGGATCCTGACGGTCCTACTCCTGCCAGGGGAGGAGACGCCCGGTGTGCTGCCATCGTCCCCAGCGCCGCACCGCGATCGGGACCTCACCGACATCGAGCACGACGTCGCTCGGCCCGCTGGTCTCGATCCGGACGCGACAGGGAACGACCCCGTCGAGGACGACCCCTGTGTCCTCGGTCCGGATGCCCTCCAGGACGAGCTGCCCTGTGCCGGTTCCGTCCTCGACGGTCACGCTCCGGGCCGAGGCGACCGACAGGGTGACGGGCAGACGCGCGAGTCCGACACCCGCGACCGGCTCGTCGACGTGGCCGTGCAGGGTGACGGTCTCTCCAACGACCCGGACGTCGGTGACGTCGAACGTCGCGTCGTCGAGGTCTTCAGGGTGACGATGGGACACGTCAGCAGGATGCCAGGCGGGGGTTCAGCAGATCGCCGTCCCAGCTCAGGTCGTCGTCCTCGTGCACCTCGAAGGCTTCGAAGTGGTCGTTCGCGAGGACACCGTCGACGAGCGCACGGGAGCCCGCGACGATCGTCGAGTCCCAGTCCTCCTCCGAGGCGACGACCCAGGCGTGGTCCTCGGGCCAGATCATCGAGGTCCGCGGCCCCTCGTGCCCGTACCGGGTGCTCTCCCACCCCGGAACGATGCGGTGCGCCCACGTCGGATCCGCGAGCTCGCTGAGACTCGAGCGGAATTGCCACATGTCCCGGCCGGGCCAGTGCATCAGTTGTCGAGCGCGGGACGACGTCTCGTCCCACGCTCCGACGACCAGGTCCTCCGGAGTCTGCGTCGCCGTCCGGAGGTGCCTCGTCAGGACGGCGAGGTCGTCGGGATCGAACCATCCGTCGTCGGACTGGTCGACCCGCCACCCGTCCGCCCAGTCCCTCGACTGATCACCGTCGCTGATGCGGGACCACTGCACGAGGGGGTGCATCACACGGCCGTTCCGGCGCGCGACCTCGGCCCACGGCCAACGTGTGTGCTCGACCTCGTGGTGGACGCCCTGCTCGTCGAGGGTGTCCGCGTCGGACAGGTGCGCGCTCACCGGGTGCAGGAGCCGCACGTACGCATCGCAGCCCGTCGCGGCGACGCCGCCGACGGTCGCCCACCGGCCGGCGCGCCCCACGAGCCATCCCCTTTTGAAGGGCATCGGACAACGGGGCCACGACCTCGACCTGCACATCGCGGACACCGCATCGGACAAGTGGACCCGCTCGGAGTAGCATTGATCGCGGTTAATCGATTAAGCAACCCACCCGACGATCAACCGTTCCCCTCAGCAATGACGCTCGGAAGGACGCACCACCATGCACATCGGGTCGATCTCGAGACGACGGCGCAGAGTCGCCGCCACACTCGGAGCCCTCGCGCTCATCGCCGGCAGCCTGTTCACCACGACGCTCGGCGCGAGTACCGCCAACGCCGCCACGAACGGCCCCTGCGACACATACGGCAGCGCCGGCACCTCGTGCGTCGCCGCGTACAGCTCCACCAGGGCGCTGTACTCCTCCTACAACGGACCGCTCTACCAGGTGCGCCGCGCCTCGGACGGCGCGACCACCAACGTCGGGCTGCTCGCGGCCGGCGGGTACGCGAACGCCGCGACGCAGGACGCGTTCTGCTCGGGCACGACGTGCACCATCCCGAAGATCTACGACCAGTCGGCGAACCACAACGACCTGACCGTGGCGCCCGCGGGCGACGCCGGCCCGGCGAACGTCGCCGCGAACGCCACGGCGCTGCCGATCACGGTCGCCGGGCACAAGGCCTACGGCGTCTTCATGCCGCCGGGGGTCGCGTACCGGATCTCGAGCACGCTGGCGAAGGGCACGGCGCGCGGCGCCAGCCCCGAGTCGATGTACGAGGTCGCCAGCGGCACGAACGTGAACCACGGCTGCTGTTCGGACTTCGGCAACGTCGAGACGCAGGAGAAGGACACCGGCAAGGGGCACATGGACGCGCTCAACCTGTCGATGCTCAACGGCAAGGGCAGCGCCGGCCGCGGCCCGTGGGTGCAGGCCGACCTGGAGAACGGGGTCTACGAGGGGAAGACCGCGATCAACACCGCGAACACCGGCAACTCGTCGAAGTTCGTCACGGCGCTCCTCAAGAACGACGGCGTCGCGAACTTCGCGCTGAAGGGCGGGAACGCGCAGTCCGGTTCGCTGTCGAAGTGGTACGAGGGGGCGCTGCCGACGGACAAGGACGGTGACGGCCAGGGCTACACGCCGATGAAGCTCGAGGGCTCGATCGTGCTCGGCGCCGGCGGCGACAACTCGAACCGCGGTACGGAGTCGTTCTTCGAGGGTGTGATGACCACCGGGTACTCCTCCGACGCGGCGGACAACGCCGTGCAGTCGAACGTCGTGGCGCAGAACTACCAGGGCGTGTCTACGGGCGGCGGCCCGGGGGCGGCGATCACCGGCCCCGGCGGCAAGTGCGTCGACGTCGACGGTGACGACACCGGTGGGAACACCGCGGTCGTGCAGCTGTACGACTGCCAGACGCTCGCTGCCGACCAGCACTGGCTCGGCAGCGTCTACGGCGCGCACACGCTGAGCACGCTCGGTCGGTGCCTGGACGTCAACGGCAACGGCACGGCGAACGGCACCCACGTCGAGCTCTACGACTGCAACGGTGTCGGCGGGCAGCAGTGGATCGTCCAGCCGGACGGCTCGATCAAGAACCCGCAGTCCGGTCGGTGCCTCGACGACCCGTCGGGCAACACGGCCAACGGCACGGCGCTGCAGATCTACGACTGCAACGGCAACCAGGCGCAGAAGTTCGTCGCCGCGGTCCCGATCAAGACGATCGGGTCCAAGTGCGTCGACGTGGCCGGCAACGACCTGCAGCAGAACGGCCAGCAGGTCCAGGTCTACGACTGCCAGACGCTGCTGACGGACGAGCAGACCACGGACCAGCAGTGGGCCTACAACGCGGCTGACCACACGATCCGGACGCTCGGGCGCTGCCTGGACGTCGACGGCAACGCGACGGCGAACGGCTCGCACCTGGAGCTGTACACGTGCAACGGCGTCGGTGGGCAGCAGTGGGTGCCGCAGGCGAACGGTTCCGTGCTGAACCCGCAGTCCGGTCGGTGCCTCGACGTACCGTCGGGCAACACCGCGAACGCGACGCCGCTGCAGCTCTACGACTGCAACGGGCAGCAGCCGCAGGTGTTCAGCTTCAACTGAACCAGGTGACGGACAGGAGGCGGGGGGGGCGCGGGGCCCCCGCCCCCCCGCCCCCCCCCCCCCCGGCCCCCGCCCCCCCCCCCCGGCGCCCCCCCCCGGCCCAGCCCCACGTAGCGCCCCCGACCCCCCCCCCCCCCGCGGCGGCGCCGGGGCGTCGCAGATCAGGAGGTCCCCGGCGTAGTTGCCGTAGCTGAGCAGCACGCCACCGCCGTGCTCGCTCGCCCGCGCGACGGCAGCAACCTGCTGGGCGGTCGGGCTGGCGAAGAGGTTCCCCATCGCGGCACCGGCCGCCAGCCCGTGCCCGACGAGCCCGCCGAACGCCGGGTAGTG